>DATNGE010000293.1:0-3811 GCA_035606035.1 Allostellaceae bacterium | reverse complement strand
CCGATTACGACAAGGCCATCGCCTTGCGGCCCGATTACGCCGAGGCCTACTACAACCGCGCCAATGTCCTGCACGAGCAGAAGCGGCTCGAAGCGGCGATCGCCGATTACGGCCGGGCCATTTCCTTCAAGCCCGATCATGCCGCGGCTTACAACAATCGCGGCTTCGCGCTCCACGAGCTGAAGCAGCCCGATGCGGCGATCGCCGACTACAATCGGGCCATCGCGATCAAGCCGGATTATGCCGCGGCCTACAACAATCGCGGGCTCGCGCTGCAGGAATTGAAGCTGCTCGCGGCGGCGATGGCGGATTTTACGAAGGCCATCGCGCTTCAGCCCGATCTCGCCGAGCCCTACAACGCGCGCGCCGCCGCGCTGCGCGAGCTGAAGCAGCTCGATGCGGCGCTGGCGGATTACGACAAAGCCATCGCCCTCCGGCCCGATTATGTCGAGGCCTACAACAATCGCGGCATCGTGCGCCAGGAACTGAAGCAGCTCGACGCCGCGATCGCGGATTACGGCGCGGCCATTGCTCTCAAGCCCGATTATGTCGAGGCCTATAACAATCGCGGGACGGCGCGGCGCGAGCTGAAGCAGCTCGATTCCGCGGTCGCCGATTACGACAAGGCCATCGCTTTGCAGCCCGCTTATCCCGAGGCGTACAACAATCGCGCCAACGCGCGCCAGGATTTGCAGCAGTTCGAGGCCGCGATCGCCGATTACGGCGCTGCGCTTGCCGTGAAGCCCGACTACGCCGAGGCCTATTACAATCGCGGCAATGCGCGGCGCGAGCTGCGCCAGCTCGACGCGGCGCTGGCCGATTACGGCACGGCCATCGCCTTGAAGCCCGATTATGCGTCGGCCTATTGGAACAAAGCGCTGATATCGCTGCTGCGCGGGGATTTTGCGACCGGCTTCGAACTCTACGAATGGCGCTGGAAGAATCCGAATTTGAACATGGTGCCGCACCCCTTTGCGCAGCCGCTGTGGCTTGGGCAAGCGCCGCTGCGCGATAAGCGGCTATTGCTGCACAGCGAGCAAGGCCTCGGCGATACGATTCAATTCTGCCGTTACGCGGCGCTCGCGGCCGAGGCCGGTGCCCAGGTCATTCTGGCCGTGCCGCCGTCGCTGGTGGCGCTGCTGAAGAGCCTTCCCGGCGTCAGCCAGGTTTTGGCCGACGGCGATCCCCTGCCCGATTTCGATTGTCACTGCCCGCTGATGTCCTTGCCGCTCGCCTTCAAGACCGGCATCGACACCATTCCCAGCCCGGCGCCTTATCTGCACGCCGACGACGCGAAGGCGCGCGTTTGGCGCGAGCGGATCGGCGCGCCACATAAGCTGAAAGTCGGAATCGTGTGGAGCGGCGGCGTCCGCCCCGACCAGCCGCCCGGCTGGAGCGAGAGGCGGAACGTCCGCCTCGATCTCTTCGCGCGCGCGCTCAGCGTCATCGATGCCGAGTTCTTCAGCTTGCAAAAGGGCGATCCGGCGGAATCGGAGATCCGCGGCCGCGAAGCCGAATTCTGGCCGCGCGGCAATCTCCACAACCTCGCCGCCGGCATCGAGGATTTCGCCGACACGGCCGCGCTCGTCGCCAATCTCGATCTCGTCATCTCGGTCGACACCTCGAGCGCGCATCTCGCCGCCGCGCTCGGCACGCCGACCTGGATCCTCAATCGCCTCGATGGCGATTGGCGCTGGCTTTTGGATCGCGACGACAGCCCCTGGTATCGCTCGGCCCGGCTTTATCGCCAGGATGAAAGCCAAAGCTGGGAGCCGGTGCTGCAGCACGTCGCGGACGATCTGGCGCAACTCGCGTCCCTCGACCGCGCCGCCGCTTCGCGCCGCCTCCGCTCAGGATGAGGCGGCGGGTGCCACCGCCTGGAAGTTGCCAAAAAATATCTCCTCATCCTGAGCGGAGCACGCGTAAGCGTGCGCAGTCGAAGGACGCAGGGTGCCATACGATGGCAGGGAGACGATGAACGCTTACGTCTACATCCTGCGCTGCGCCGACGGCTCCTACTATGTCGGCAGCACGCGGACCTCGCTGGAAGACCGCCTCGCCCAACACAATGCTCGTTCTTTTGGGGGCTATACCGCTCGGCGTCGCCCAGTCGAACTTGTTTTCCAGCAGGATTTCGATCGCATCACCGATGCGATCGCGGCCGAGCGCCAGCTAAAAGGCTGGACGCGAGCGAAGAAGGAAGCGCTGATCCGCGGCGACTTTGCGAGGCTACGGGCGCTCGCCAAAGGGAAATCGTGAGGCGTGCTGCCGCCGCAGTCTGCGTCCTTCGTCCTTCGACTACGCACGCCTTTGGCGTGCTCCGCTCAGGATGAGGGAATCTTTTTGCATCGGCCACCCAAAGGGTGCGATTGCAAAACCGCATCCTGAGCGGAGCGCTCCGCGGGCGCGCGTAGGCGCAAGAAGAAGCTAGGCCGCGGAGACTTTCGCGTTGAGTTCGAGCCAGCGGGGATTGTCGGAAGATGTCGCCGCGGTATCGCTGCTCTTCAGCGGCATCTTCATATCGCCCTCGATCGCGCCGCCGTCTTCGACCTGCAGGCGGCCATACTGGATCGAGCCGACGACATGGCCGGTGCGCGTGATGCGCAACGTGCCGGCAACGAGCAGCGTGCCGGTGCAATAGCCGCTGATCACGGCTTCGGCGACCGAGGCGGCGCCCTTGAAGATGCCGCCTTCGAGAATTTCCAGTTTCTCGCAGCGATCGATCGTCGAATAGGCTTCGCCTTCGATCGCGAGATGGGCGCAGCCCAGAATCTCGCCGCCTTGGATGGTGACGCCCTCGGCGATCAGCACCTTCTTGCGGCCCGGCTCCCAGGACGGCGCGGGCGCCGCGATGATCGTCGTGCGCACCGGTTCCGGCGCAACAACCGTCGGCGTCGGCGCCGGCATGGCGATCGCCGCGACCCGGAAGGGGAATTCCTGCGCTGGGCTGGCGGGCGCCGGGCTCTCGGGCACCGGCGCGGCGGCTGCTGGCACCGGTGCGGCTTCCGCGACGGGCGCGGGCGCGGGCACTGGCGCGGGCACGGGCGCGCTGATCGCCTCAGCGGAATCGTCTTGCCGGTTTTTATCGCGGAAAAACATGGGGGCCTCTGTTTCAGGAGTCAGTGTGGTGTCGGCGCGGCGCTGATGGGCGATCACGCTGGCGCTCAATTCGCGCGGCAGGCTGCGCCGCACCGTGTCGATAACATAGGGGTCGGAGAATTGCACCTCGAGCGAGAAGTCGCTGACCGGCGTGCGGCTCATCACGCCGCGCAGCCAATAGGCGGCGATCGAATCCCGCACCGGCACCAGCGCGTCGACCATCGCATCGAAATAGTGCTGGACCTTTTCCGCCTCGCCCGGCGGCAGCGCCGGCGCGGGCAGCAGCGCCATGAAATGAAATTGCGGATTGAAGCTCGCGCCGAGCTCTTCGACCTCGCCGGCCGTCAGCTTGTCTTGCAAAAGCCAGTGCAGCCGATCCAACGCGCTTTCGGGAACCATCTCGGGCATGAACGGGCCTCGTGCGAAACACTAAGGGCGACGATGTTGCGGGTGATCCTATCCCGACATGGTTAACGAGAAGTAACCACGTTGCCCGCCCCGAAGGATTGCGGGTCACGCCTTCTTCTCCCCGCTGTCGGCGATGCGCAGCAGCCGCTCGCGCAGGATCGGCCGGGCGTCGCGCCGCTCGCGCTCTGCCGGGGTCCAGCCAGCGAAATCAGGGTCCCGCACCCGCCACCGCGCGGCGCCGGGCGCAGCGCGCGCTCTAGCGTTGCGGCGGCGCACCCGCCGCTGGCACGTTGGCGCCGATGCT
>DATNGE010000292.1:0-2287 GCA_035606035.1 Allostellaceae bacterium | reverse complement strand
GACGAGCTGCAGTACTTCGCCTTCGGCGATCACCGCCGAAGCGCGCGAGAGGATCGACAGCACCGGCAGCGCGCCGTCCTCGACCATCAGCTCGAAGGCGCGGCTGAAGAGGAAATCGCCGACCAGCACCGAAGCCTTGTTGCCCCATACTGCGTTCGCCGTGGCGAGGCCGCGTCGCAGATTGCTGTCGTCGACGACATCGTCATGCAGCAGGGTCGCGGTGTGGATGAACTCGACCGCGGCGGCGAGCGCGACATGGCGATCGCCGCGATAGCCGCAGAGCCGCGATGTGGCGAGGGTCAGCATCGGCCGCAGCCGCTTACCGCCGGCGGCGATGATATGGCCGGCGAGCTGCGGGATCAGCGCGACCGGGCTGCGCATGCGCTCGAGGATGAGCGCGTTGACGCGCTTCATATCGTCTTGCAGAAGGGCGCTGAGCCGGTCGAGCGAGGCTTTCGGCGGGGATTTCTCTTCCCGGGCATGGACCGCTACTGCCACGTCGCCGCCTCTCCTTGCTTGACGGAGCCTCACCTGCAAGCGAGCATAGAACCAGCGCTTGAAGGGTCAAGCCCAAGCGCTTGGATTATCGCTCACATCGGCTTGAGACAACGGGTCCCAAAGACCATGCGGGAGTTGCTCCGCACCAACGATACCGTCCGCCTGTCGTGGCTGCAGGCGATGCTCGCCTCGGCCGGGATCGAAGCGGTGATCCTCGATACGCATACCAGCATCATCGAGGGCAGCATCGGCGCAATTCCGCGCCGCTTGATGGTGCATGAGAATGACGAGACGCGTGCCCGTGCCGTGCTGAAAGAGATCGGCGAGGCGGCATGACTCTCGATGCGCCGGTGAGAGGCGGCGATCAACTTGCGACCAGCGACGACACGCTGTTGGGCGGGCGGGTGAAGCTGCGCCAGCCGGTCGACGGCTATCGCGTCGCGATCGATCCCGTGATTTTGGCGGCGGCGGTCCCGGCGCATGCCGATGATCGCGTGCTCGATATTGGCTGCGGCACCGGCGCCGCGACCCTGTGCCTCGCGGCACGCGTGGAAGGCTGCCGCATCATTGGGCTCGAGCGCGATCCTGCGCTGGCGCAACTCGCGCGCGGCAATATCGCGCGCAACGATTTCGCCGAGCGGCTGTCTGTGGTGGAAGGCGATCTCCTCCATCCACCGGCGTCGCTCGTACCCGGCAGCTTCACGCAGGTGATGGCGAACCCGCCTTTCCTCGAAGCGGCGCGCGCTTCCGTTTCGCCGATCGCCGCGCGCGCGTCGGCGGCGGTCGAAAGCGAGGCACAGCTCGCTGATTGGATCGATCTCGCACTGGCGATGCTGCGCGACCGGGCCACGCTGACCTTGATCCATCGCGCCGATCGTCTCGGCGATGTGCTGGCCGCGCTGAGCGGGCGCGCCGGCGGCATCGTCGTCTTTCCGCTCTGGCCGGGCGAGGGCAAGGCGGCAAAGCGCATCCTCGTGCAAGCGAAGAAAAGCAGCGCCGCGCCGCTCACCTTGGCGCACGGCCTCGTTCTCCATCGCGCCGATGGGCGCAACAGCGAAGCCGCCGAAGCGATCCTGCGCCACGGCGCGGCTTTGTCCCTGGTGTCATGATGGAAATGAAGTTTCTCGAACGCATACCCTTGGCGCGCCGCCTCGGTCCGCCGGTGCCGACCGTCGCCGTCATCCGCTTCGAAGGCGTGATCGCCACGCGCAGCCAGCGCGCGCTCAATCTCCGCCGCTTCGCCGGCGCGCTGGAGCGCGCCTTCAAGACGCGCGGACTCAAAGCCGTGGCGCTGGCGATCAATTCGCCGGGCGGCTCGCCGGCGCAATCGGCGCTGCTTTATCGCCGTATCCGCCAGCTCGCGGCCGAGCGTTCGGTGCCGGTGATCGCTTTCACCGAGGATGTCGCCGCGTCGGGCGGCTATTGGCTCGCGCTTGCCGCCGACGAGATTTATGCCGAGGATACGTCGCTGGTCGGCTCGATCGGCGTCGTCACGGCAGGCTTCGGCTTCGTCGAGGCGATGAGCCGGCTCGGCATCGAGCGGCGGCTCTTCACCGCGGGCGAGAACAAATCGCTGCTCGACCCGTTCCTGCCCGAGCGCGAAGACGATGTCGCGCGGCTAAAGACGCTGCAGCGCGATCTGCATGACAGCTTCAAGGATCTGGTCCGCGAGCGGCGCGGCGCGAAGCTCAAAGGCGACGAGGCGCAGCTCTTCAGCGGCGAGGTCTTCACCGGACGGCGCGCGCTCGGCTTGGGGCTGATCGACGGCATCGGCGAGCTGCGCGGCGTG
>DATNGE010000291.1:0-14624 GCA_035606035.1 Allostellaceae bacterium | reverse complement strand
TATGCGAGCAGCAGGTGCTGGCATCGCGCGGCGGCTTGTGGCCGCAGCGGTGCTTCTGGGATCGTCGACCTATTTCACCATGGCACAAGCCGCCGAACCAACAGCGATCGACACTGGCAGCACCGCTTGGGTGCTCGTCGCCTCGGCGCTGGTGCTGTTCATGACCTTGCAGGGGCTGGCGCTGTTCTACGGCGGGCTGGTGCGGGCGCGGAATTTCCTCTCCGTACTGATGCATTGCTTCGCCATCACCTGCATCGTCTCGGTGATCTGGGCGGCGTTCGGCTACAGCCTCGCTTTCAACAAGGGCAATGGGTGGATCGGCTCGCTCGCCGACGCCTTCTTGCCCGGCCTCGCCACGAGGGCGATGCCGAACGGGCTACCCGAAGCGGCGTTCGTCCTCTTCCAGATGACCTTCGCGGTGATCACGCCGGGCCTCATCATCGGTGCCTTCGTCGAGCGCGTGCGGTTCAGCTTCGTCGCGCTGTTCTCGGCGCTGTGGCTGATCATCGTCTATCTGCCGATCGCGCATTGGGTCTGGGGCGGCGGCTGGCTTGCGATGGAAGGCACCATCGATTTCGCCGGCGGCATCGTCGTCCACACGACGGCCGGGGTCTCGGCGCTCGTGACCGCGCTGATGATCGGCGCGCGGAGCGGCTTCCCCCATCGCCTCAACCCGCCGCACAGCCCGGGCATGACCATGGCCGGGGCCGGCATGCTCTGGGTCGGCTGGTTCGGCTTCAACGGCGGCAGCGCCCTCGCCGCTAACGCGTCCGCAGCTTCGGCGATCCTCGCGACGCATTTCGCCGCGTCGGCCGCCGCGCTGACTTGGATGGGAATCGAATGGCTGCGTATCGGCAAGCCGACCTCGGTCGGCCTCGTCACCGGCTGCGTCGCCGGACTCGCGACGATCACCCCGGCTTCGGGCTTTGTCGGCCCGGCCGGCGCGATGGCGATCGGCGTCGCCGGGGGCGCGGTGTGCTTTTTCTTCACTAATTTGATCAAGCAGCGCCTGCATATCGACGACTCGCTCGACGTCTTCGCCGTGCATGGCATCGGCGGCATGACCGGATCGCTGCTCGTCGCGATCTTCGCGCTGCCGCTGCTCGGTGGCGTCGGCTACGCGGAGGGTATGGATCTCTCGCGCCAATTCGTCGCACAGCTTATAGGCGTCCTCACGGGCGTCGTGTGGTCGGCGGGCTGGACCTTCGCCTTGGTCAAGGTCGTGGGCGCGATCTGCGGCATCCGCGTCAGTGCCGAGGAAGAGAGCGACGGTCTCGACCTCGCGACGCACGGCGAGCGCGCTTACGATCACACCTAGGCTTAATCCTCCGTCGGAGCCGCTCGGCTTGCCGGGCCGGGCGGCTCTCTCTATAGTTCCGGCTTTAATGACAAACGCGTCCGCGCCGTTCTCCTTCCCGCACCGCCATCTGCTGGGGATCGAGGGACTCTCGCCCGAGGACATCACCCAGCTCCTGGATCGCGCCGAGAGCTATATCGAGCAAAATCGCCAGGCCGATAAGAAGCAGTCGTTGCTGCGCGGCCGCACGATCATCAATCTTTTCTTCGAAAGCTCGACGCGTACCCGCACCTCTTTCGAGCTTGCCGGCAAGCGCCTCGGCGGCGATGTCATCAACATGTCGGCGGAATGGAGCTCGATCAAAAAAGGCGAGACGCTGATCGATACGGCGATGACGCTCAACGCGATGCATCCCGACGTGCTGATCGTCCGCCACCCGGAATCAGGCGCGGTGCAGCTCCTCTCGGAAAAAGTCGATTGCGCCGTCATCAATGCCGGCGACGGCATGCATGAGCATCCGACCCAGGCGTTGCTCGATGCGGTGACTATCCGCCTGCGCAAAGGCAAGCTCCAGGGCCTGCTCGTCGCGATCTGCGGCGATGTCGCGCATAGCCGCGTCGCCCGCTCCAACATCCAGCTCCTCAATACGATGGGCGCGCGCGTCCGCGTCGTCGCGCCGCGCACGCTGCTGCCCGCAGAGGTCGACCGCCTCGGGGTCGAAGTCTACACCGACATGCGCGAGGGCTTGAAAGGCGTCGACATCGTGATGATGTTGCGCCTCCAATTAGAGCGCATGCAGGGCAGCTACGTGCCGAGCCTGCGCGAATACTTCCACTTCTTCGGCCTCGACTATGAAAAGCTCGCTCTCGCGAAGCCCGACGCGCTGATCATGCATCCGGGGCCGATGAATCGCGGCGTCGAGATCGATACCGAGGTCGCTGACGATATCGATCGCAGCCTCGTGCGCCAGCAGGTCGAGATGGGCGTCGCCGTGCGCATGGCGGTGCTCGAAGCACTCAGCCAAGAGCCGCGCAACCTCGCGCCAACAAGATGAGCACGCTCTTCACCAACGCGCGGCTTCTCGACCCGGCGAGCAATCGCGACGGAAAGGGCGAGGTGCTGGTCGATGACGGTAAGATCGTCGCGGTCGGCGCCAAGCTCAAACGCGATGGGGCCGAGATCGTCGATTGCGGCGGTCATTGCCTCGCGCCGGGGATCGTCGATATGCGCGTGCAGCTCCGAGAGCCGGGCGACGAGCATCAGGAGACGATGGCGACCGGCGGCAAGGCGGCCGCAGCCGGTGGCGTCACCACCATGGTGGCGCTGCCGAACACCGATCCGGTCATCGACGAGCTCGCGCTCGTCGAATTCGTCGCGCGACGCTCGCGCGATGTCGGCCTCACCCGCATCCGCACCTACGCCGCCGCGACGAAAGGCTTGCGCGGCAAAGAGCTGACCGAGATGGGGCTCCTCACCGGCGCCGGCGCCCTCGCCTTCACCGATGGTCTTCGCGCGATTGCCGATGCCGTCGTGATGCGCCGCGCGCTCTCCTATGCGACAAATTTCGACATGCTGATCATTCAGCATCCGGAAGAGCCCAGTCTCGCTGGGGGTGGCGCGATGAATTCCGGCGAGATCGCGACGCGGCTTGGCCTGCCCGGTATCACGCCGGTCGCCGAGGTGATGATGATCGAGCGCGATCTGCGCCTCGTCGAGATCACCGGCGGCCGCTATCACGCCGCGCATGTCTCGACCGGCGAAGCGATCGATGCGATCCGCCGCGCGAAGAAGCGCGGCCTCAAGGTCACCTGCGATACAGCGCCACCCTATTTCGCGCTCAACGAGACCGCGGTCGGCGATTACCGTACGTTTGCGAAAGTCTCGCCGCCGCTGCGCTCGGAAGATGACCGCCGCGCCGTCGTCGAGGGTCTGCGCGACGGCACCATCGATGCGATCGCGAGCGATCACGCGCCGCAAGATCAGGAATCGAAGCGCCTGCCTTTCGCCTCAGCGGCCAGCGGCATCGTCGGCTTGGAGACGCTGCTGCCGCTTGCGCTCGAGCTTCACCACAACGGCAGCGTGCCGCTGCTGCGCGTGCTCGGCGCGCTGTCGCAGCGGCCCGCCGAGATACTGCGCCTGCCCGCCGGCAAACTCGAGCCGAGCTTGCAAGCGGATTTCGTGATCTTTGATGTCGACAAGCCGTGGCGGATCGCGGTCGATGCTTTCCACTCGAAATGCCGCAACTCGCCTTTCGACGGGCGGCCGGTGCAAGGTGCGGTGCTGCGCACGGTCGTCGCCGGCCGGGTAATTCACACCGCCGAGAACGCCGCTTAAGGCATGACCACCGCTGCTGGCGATTGGACCGCGATCATCGCTTGCGCGGTGGTCGCTTATCTCTGCGGCTCGATCCCGTTCGGCCTGATCTTCTCCCATTTCGGCGGCCACGGCGACATCCGCAATATCGGCTCCGGCAATATCGGCGCGACGAACGTGTTGCGCACGGGCAACGCGAAGCTGGCGCTCGCGACGCTGATTTGCGACATGCTCAAAGGGTTCTTACCCGTCCTCATCGCCTGGCGTTTCGGCGCGGAACCGGCGACCGCGGCGGCGCTCGGCGCGACGCTCGGCCATATCTTTCCTGTATGGCTCGGCTTCAAAGGCGGCAAAGGCGTCGCCACAGCCGGTGGCGTACTCCTCGCTTATGCGTGGCCCCTGGCACTCGTCGCCGTGCTCGCTTGGATCGCAATGGCGCTCCTCTTCCGCTATTCCTCGTTAGCCGCCCTCACCGCCGCGATTGTCGCTCCGCTCTACGCCTGGATCGCAAGGCCCGAGGGCGTTGCGCCACTCGCCGTTCTCATCATCGCGCTGTTCGTGCTCTGGCGGCATCGCACGAATCTGTCGCGGCTGATGCGCGGCGAAGAGGATAAGATCACGTTAAGGAAGAAGCGTGCTTAACCAAGGGCGGGTTGACGTGGGGCTGGCGCCGCGTCCATCTTCCGCGCCCATGGCCGCTCCCGCCCGCACGTTGAACCCCGCGGAACGGCTCGACTGGCTGCGTCTCATCCGCAGCGAGAATGTCGGGCCGGTCACCTTCTATCAGCTGCTCGCGCGTTTCGGCTCGGCGGAAGCAGCGCTCGCCGCGCTGCCCGAGGTTGCGCAGCGCGGCGGACGCGCGCGGCCTTTGTCGCTCTTTCCGCGCGCCGCGGCCGAGCGCGAGATGCAGCAGTTGCAGGCTGCTGGAGCACGTCTCGTCGCCTGGGGCGAGCACGATTATCCGACCGCGCTGGCGGCGCTCGACGATGCGCCGCCGCTGATCTCGATCAAAGGCGATTCGGCGCTCCTCTCGCGGAACGCTTTCGCGGTCGTAGGCGCCCGCAATGCGTCGGCGAATGGCCGACGCTTCGCGCGCGATATGGCGATGCAATTAGGCCAGCACGGTATCGTCGTCGTCTCGGGCCTGGCGCGCGGCATCGACGCTGCGGCCCATGAAGGCGCGCTCGCCAGCGGCACTATCGCGGCGCTCGCGGGCGGAATCGATCAAGTCTATCCCGAAGAGAATCGTGGGCTGCATGAGCAGATCGCCGAGCGCGGCGTGCTCATCGCGGAGTTGCCGGTCGGGACCGAACCGCAAGCGCGTCACTTCCCGCGCCGCAATCGCATCATCTCCGGCTGTGCGCTCGGCGTGCTCGTCGTCGAGGCGGCGCTCCGTTCGGGCTCGCTCATCACCGCGCGCTTCGCCCTCGAGCAAGGCCGCGACGTGTTCGCCGTGCCGGGCTCGCCTCTCGATCCGCGGTGTCGCGGCGCCAACGATCTCATTCGCCACGGCGCGATTCTCTGTGAGACGGTCGACGACATCATGCGCGAGCTGCAACCGCGGCTCGGCGTGACGTTGGAGGAGCGTAAACGCGAGGCTTTCACGCCGTCAGAAAGCATCGCGCCAGGGGAAAGCGAGCTTTCCCACAGCCGCGCCCGACTCGTCGAATTGCTCTCGCCCACGCCGGTACCGGTTGACGAACTGGTGCGTCAATGCCATTTGTCGCCTGCGCTGGTGATGACAATTCTCCTCGAACTAGAATTGGCGGGACGCATCGGGCGACATCCAGGAAACCAGGTATCCTTGCTTTAAGCCAAATGAATGGCCATCTGATCCGGAATTGATCGGGCGAGAATATTCCTCAGAAAGTTAACGAGAATGGACGTCGTCGTCGTTGAATCGCCGGCCAAGGCGAAAACCATCAACAAGTATTTAGGTAAAGGCTACACCGTGCTGGCCAGCTACGGCCATGTGCGCGATCTGCCGCCGAAGGAAGGATCCGTGCGCCCTGACGAAGACTTCGCCATTTCGTGGGAAGTCGAAGGCAAGGCAAACAAGCGGCTGCAGGACATCATCAAGGCGGTCAAAGGCGCCGAGCATCTCTATCTCGCGACTGACCCGGATCGCGAAGGCGAGGCGATCTCCTGGCATGTGCAGGAAGTGCTGAAGGCGCGCCACGCGCTGAAGGGCGTCGACGTCAAGCGCGTCGTCTTCAACGAGGTGACCAAGAGCGCGGTGCAAGACGCGTTCAAGCATCCGCGCGAGCTCGATCGCGAATTGGTCGACGCGTACCTCGCGCGCCGTGCGCTCGATTATCTCGTCGGCTTCACCCTTTCGCCGGTGCTCTGGCGCAAGCTGCCCGGCAGCCGCTCGGCGGGCCGCGTGCAATCGGTCGCGCTGCGCCTCATCTGCGAGCGCGAAGCCGAGATCGAAATCTTCAAGCCGCGCGAATATTGGTCGATCGAGGTCGAATTCGCGACACCGTCCGGCGACCGATTCAGCGCGCGCCTCACGCATCTCGACGGCAAACGGCTCGAGCGTTTCGATTTGCCCGACGAGAAGACGGCGCGTGCAGCGGCGGACAAGATCGCGCGCCAGACCGGCTTCGCCGTACGCGAGATCGAGCGCAAGCAGGTGCGGCGCAATCCGCCGCCGCCCTTCACCACCTCGACCTTGCAGCAGGAAGCCTCGCGCAAGCTCGGCATGACGGCGTCGCGCACGATGCGCATCGCGCAGCGTCTTTACGAAGGCATCGACATCGAAGGCGATACGATCGGCCTCATCACCTATATGCGGACCGACGGCGTATCGCTCTCGAACGAAGCAATCGCCGCCGTGCGTCAGATGATCGAAAGCGAGTACGGCAGGAACTACCACCCCGACGAGCCGCGCATCTATCGCACCCAGGCGAAGAACGCGCAGGAAGCCCATGAGGCGATCCGCCCGACCGACATGCATCGTTTGCCGAGCGACGTGGCGCGCCATCTCGATGACGAGCAACGCCGGCTCTACGAGCTGATCTGGAAGCGCGCCGTCGCGAGCCAGATGTCGACGGCGCTGATCGATCAGGTCGGCGTCGATATCACCTCGCCGGCCGGCGACGTCGTGCTGCGCGCGACGGGCTCGACCATCGCCTTCGACGGCTATCTCGCCCTCTACAGCGAGGATGTCGACGACATCGAGGACGACGAGGAAAACCGGCGCCTGCCGCCGCTTAAGGAGCGCGACGCGCTCGAGCGCGGCGAGATCAAGCCGGAACAGCATTTCACTCAACCGCCGCCGCGCTACTCCGAAGCGAGCCTCGTTAAGAAGCTCGAGGAGCTCGGCATCGGCCGGCCATCGACTTACGCCTCGATCATCCAGGTGCTGCAGGACCGCAATTACGTGCGGCTCGACAAGAAGCGCTTCATCCCCGAGGACCGCGGCCGCCTTGTCACGGCGTTCCTGACGCAGTTCTTCGAGCGTTATGTCGAATACGATTTCACCGCCGATCTCGAGAACCAGCTCGACGACATCTCCGGCGGGCGTGTCGCCTGGAAGAAGGTGCTCGAGGATTTCTGGCGCGATTTCTCGATCGCAGTTGGCGGCACCAAGGACCTCAAGATCAGCGACGTCATCAACACGCTCGACGAGACCCTCGGCCAGCATTTCTTTCCCGATGCCAGCACCGGCAAGGACCCTCGTGTGTGTCCGGTCTGCGGCGCCGGCCGGTTGGGACTGAAGCTCGGGCGTTTCGGTGCCTTCATCGGCTGCTCGAATTATCCGGACTGCAAGTTCACCCGGCCGCTCGGTATCGAGGGCGATGGTGCGGAAAGCTCGAGCCCGCGCGAGCTCGGCGCCGATCCGGAAACGAACGTGCCGATCACGCTGAAGAAAGGCCCCTACGGCTTCTACGTGCAACGCGGCGAAGGCAATCCCGACGAGAAGCCGAAACGCGCCTCGATTCCCAAGAACATGCAGGTCGGCGATATCGACCTCGACAAAGCACTGCGCCTCCTGGCGCTGCCGCGCGAACTCGGCAAGCATCCCGAAGACGGCGAGACGATCACCGCCGCGATCGGCCGCTTCGGTCCTTATCTAAAGCACGGCAAGGAATACCGCTCGCTGCCGAAAGACGATGACATCCTGACTATCGGCCTCAATCGGGCGGTGAGCCTGCTCGCCGAGCCGCGGCCGCAACGCCGCGGCATGCCGACGCCGATCAAATCCCTCGGCGCGCATCCGAGCGACGGCCAGCCTGTCAATCTCTTCAACGGCCGCTACGGCCCGTATGTCAGTCATGGAGGCGTGAACGCGACTCTGCGCGACATCTCGCCCGATGAAGCGACGTTGGAGCAGGCCATCGCGCTGCTCGCGGCGCGACCGCAGCCCAAAGGTAAGCGTTCGGCCGGGCCGAAGGCAGCAAAGGCTGCGAAAAAAGCGACCGCCGCACCGGCCGCAGCCAAAACGCGGAAACAATCCGCGGCCGAGCAGGACGCGGCCGCCCCACAGACAACAAATGGCAAGAAACCCACCCCGAAACCCAAAGGCAAAGCCGCTAAAAAGAAAAAATCCGCGGCACGAAAGACAGAACCCGCGGAAGGCTGAGCGGCGGCGCGATAGCACCCGCGGCCTGCCCGAGATCGGCGTCATCGAGATCGATGCGATCGATATCGACGGCGAGTTGCGGGGCCGACCTATTGTCGGCAACCGGACCTATGAAGTGACGATCGTTCCCGCGCCGGGCGCTCCGGCGCTCGGCATCGGCGAGCGCGCGCTTGTGCGCTTTGCCCGCAGCGAAAGCGGATGGGAAGCGCGCGTCATCCGCCGGCTCGACACCGCGCCCGATCGCGTTGTGGGCATCTTTCGACTGACGCGCGAAGGCGGGCGCATCGAGCCGACCGATCGCAAGGAGCGGCGCGAATTCCGCGTCGCGCGCGCCGACAGCAAGGACGCGCGCGACGGCGAGATCGTGCTGGCGGTACCCACGCCGAGCAGCCGCTTCGGCCTTCCCGAAGCACGGGTGATCGAGCGCATTGGCGACAGCAGCAATCCGCGCGCCTTCAGCCTGATCGCCATCCACAGCTACCAAATTCCGAGCGAATTCCCCGTCGAGGCGGTGAGCCTCGCGGAAGCCGCGCGACCCGTCACGCTGGCCGCGCGCGATGATCTGCGCGCGGTCCCGCTCGTTACCATCGACGGCGCCGATGCGCGCGATTTCGACGACGCGGTCTGGGCCGAGCGCGATCCCGAAAAGCAAGATGGTTGGCACGCGATCGTCGCGATCGCCGATGTCGCCTGGTACGTACGAACGGACGATGCGCTGGATCGCGAGGCCGAGAAGCGCGGCAATTCGGTTTACTTCCCCGATCGCGTGGTACCGATGCTGCCCGAGGCGCTGTCGAACGAGCTTTGTTCGCTGAAACCGGGCGTCGATCGCGCTTGCATGGCCGTCCATCTTTGGTTCGACGACAATGGCCACCTCCACCGCCACCGTTTCGTTCGCGGGCTGATGCGCTCCGCGGCGCGCCTTACTTACGAAGAGGTGCAGCAGGCGATCGGAGCGAAGCCGAGCGATCACACCGCGCCTCTGCTCGAGCCGGTGCTGCGCCCCCTCTATGGCGCTTTCGCCGCGCTCGATCGCGCGCGACGTCAGCGTGGCGCGCTCGATCTCGACCTGCCAGAGCGCCGCATCGAGCTCGACGACAGCGGCAAGGTCGCGCGCATCGAGCCGCGGGAGCGGCTCGACAGCCACCGCCTGATCGAGGAATTCATGATCACGGCGAATGTCGCCGCGGCAGAGACGCTCGAGCGATTGCACAAGCCTTGTCTTTATCGCGTGCATGACGCGCCCGATCCGGCAAAGATCGCGGCGCTCAGCGAGTTCCTTGGCGAGCACGGCATTCCCGGTGTGAAGCTCGCGAAGGGTCAGGTCATCCGGCCGCGGCATTTCAACGATATCCTACGCAAGATCGCCGGCACGCCCTATGCGGCGATGGTGCCGCAGCTCGTCCTGCGCGCCCAGGCGCAAGCGGTCTATAGCCCCCTCAATATCGGACACTTCGGCTTGGCGCTTCGCCGCTACGCGCATTTCACGTCGCCGATCCGGCGCTATGCCGATCTCATCGTGCATCGCGGCCTGATCGCCGCGCTCAATTTCGGCGAGGCGGAGACGCGCGCCGCCGCGAAAGATCTGGTCGCGGTCGGCGAGCATGTCTCGATGACCGAGCGACGCGCCGCTGCCGCAGAGCGGAGCGCCGCCGATCGCTACATGTCAGCCTATCTCGCGGATAGGGTGGGCGCCGAGTTTGCCGCTCGCATTAATGGCGTGACGCGAGCTGGGCTATTCGTGACGCTCAGCGAAACCGGTGCCGATGGGCTGATCCCGATTCGCTCTCTGCCGTCCGACTATTACGACCACGACGAGGCACGGCACAGACTGGTCGGGCGGCGATTTGGGCGAAGCTTCAGCTTGGGCGAAGCCATCATCGTTCAACTCGCAGAAGCGAACACGGTGACGGGCAGTCTGCGGTTTAACCTTGTTGCGGACGATTTGCCGCAGCAAAGCAGGCGCTTAGCGCCGCGCGCAAAGCGACGTCGGTAACAATACTAACGCTTTATTTCCTTGCGCTGCGGAAGATTGCCCGGCAACATTGAGGCGCTTTTGTGGCCTCAATGGGATGGTATCGCCTTCACTATGACAGACACAGCCGCGCCGCAAAGCACCTTGCTGGCTGGTCTCAGTGGCGCTTGGTCGCGCCGCTGTGCCACCGCGCTCACCGTTCTCACCCTCGCCGCCTGTGCCGGTCACGCGGACCAATCGACAGCCGCTCAATCCGACGAGCGGCGACTGTTCACCGAGGCCAATCAGAGCATCCTCGAATATCACGTCAAGGAAGCGCAGCCCCGGCAACTCGCTTTGACCGGCCTCGCGCGCCTGTCGTCGATTGATTCGAATGTTTCGATCCAAAGCACCGCCGGCTCGGTGACGCTCAACGTCGCCGGCCAAATCCGCCGCTACGATGCGCCTGGCGCGTCGGAGCTGGTCGATTGGAGCGTGCTGACCAGCCAGATCCTCGACGATGCGCGCGCCTTGTCGCCGGTCGTCGGGGCTGAGGCACTCGACAAGCTCGAAGAGCTGGTGATCGACGGCACTCTCGCCAATCTCGATCCTTATTCCCGCTACGTGCCGCCAAAAGTCGCGCGCGAGCATCGCGCGACGCGCGACGGCTTCGGCGGCATCGGCGTCACGCTCGATTTCCACGAGAATGACGTGCGCATCGCAGGCGTCATGCCGGATACGCCGGCGGCAACGGCCGGGCTCATCGCGGGCGATCGCATTGTCGCGCTCGACGGCGTGCCGATCGAGCAGCTCACGCGCGACGATATCCGCAAGCATCTGCGCGGCCCGGCGAAGACGCTGGTCCAGCTCGCGATCGCGCGGCAAGGCCTGGCCGAGCCGCTGAAGATCGCGGTGCAGCGTGCCCGCATCGTGCCTGACACCGTCAGCCTCAAAGAAAAGGGCGACATTGCTTGGCTGAAGGTCGCGCTTTTCAACCAGCAGACCGGCGAGCGCCTGGCTGAGCTCTTGAAGCAGGCGCATCGCGATATGGGCGATAACCTGCACGGCATCGTCCTCGACCTCCGCGACAATCCCGGCGGGCTGCTCGATCAATCGGTCGATGTCGTGAGCCTATTCCTCAAGAAAGGCGATGTGCTGCGGACCATCGGCCGCAATCCCGGCGCGATGCAGCATTTCAGCGTGAGCGGCAACCGTGTCGTCGAAAGTGCGCCGATGGCGGTGCTCGTCAACGGCGGCTCAGCTTCGGCCTCGGAGATCGTCGCCTCGGCGCTGCAGGATTCGGGCCGCGCCGTCGTGATCGGCACGTCCTCCTATGGCAAGGGCACCGTGCAGACCGTCATTCGCACCTCGAATGACGGCGAGCTCACCGTCACCTGGGCGCAGATCATCACCGCCGGTGGCTATCAGCTCAACACGCACGGAGTCGTGCCGACCGTCTGCACGTCGCAACAAGCCGACAACCAGGCGAATGCCGTGAAACTCCTGCCGGGGAGCGCCTCGCCGATCCAGGTCCCGCTCCTGCGGTCGCGGATCAGCCTCGACGACAAAGGCTGGCAACACCTCCGCTCGCTCTGCCCAGCCGCGCGCGAGAAGAGCAGCCTCGATGAGCTCGTCGCGACCCGCCTGCTCGACACGCCGGCGATCTATCATGCGGCGATCACGAGCATGCAGCCGGGCTCGGACGCCCGCCTCTCGGCGAGCGCCCGCTAGACCCAAGCGTCCGTTTCAGGAAATGCCGGCGCTGCAGAAATGCCAAGCGCCGGCGCGATGCGCATAGAGCAGCACAAACCGATCGTCGCCGCTATGCACGTTCAGTACTTGCAACTGATCGCCAGTACAGGCCGGATCGGGTGCGCCCGGCGCCGGTAGACGTTTGGTCTTGGCACAAAGCGCGATCGCGTTCGGCAAGGTTTTCGCCGGCGTCAGTGGCTTGCCGTTGATTTCCACAAAATAATTCTGCGGAGCGCCGCCCTTAACGGTCGCCTTCACTTCGATGCGCCCATAGCGCGACTTGTAGAGGCCGGCATCCTGATCGCCATCGCCCGTTCGCGCGAGGATGGGCCGGAAAGCGATGGCCGAGCAATTGGGCGGCGTACCCGACGGCGCCGCGTCCACTTCGCGGCCGGTCACAAAGAGGCCGACGGCCAGAGCAAGAGCGACGGGGACAAAGTGCAGCGGTGATTTCGCGATCATCCATCCCTCTATTGAGGCGCGTGCATCCAAACCTCTAGATTCATACCGATGCTTTCTCGCCCCGGCAAGATAAGGTGGCATCGTCGCGCCGCGCACGCCCTCCTCTGCGGCCTTCTTGCTTGGGTCGCGGTGACACCGCCGGCCGCCGCCGCCAAGGTAGCGATGGCGCTCGTGCTCGCGGTCGATGTGTCGGAGAGCGTCAATGCCGGCGAATACCAGCTCCAGCATGAGGGGATCGCCCGCGCCTTCGAGAATGCCGAGGTGATCACCACAATACAGAGCGTCGGCGGGATCGACGTCCTGATGCTCGAATGGTCCGACCGCGACAAGCAGACGATCGTCGCCGGTTGGACCAAGGTGAGCGACACGGCGAGCGGTAAAGCCTTCGCCGCCAAAATCCGCGCCGGCCAGCGCAGCTCCAACGGTCTCACTGCGATCGGCGATGCGCTGCTCGCCTCGGCCGCAGCCCTCGAACTCGCGCCCGATGAGCCGGCGCGACGGGTCATCGATATCTCCGGCGACGGGATGGCGAATGTCGGCCCGCGGCCCGACGATATTCGCGACGCGCTCAACGCCAAAGGCATCACCATCAACGGCCTCGCCATCCTGGCGAGCGAGCCCTGGCTCGACACCTATTACAATGAAGAGGTGATCGGCGGTGACGGCGCCTTCCTGCTGCAGGTGAAGGATTTCGACTCCTTCGCGACCGCCATAAAGCAAAAGCTCCTCGCCGAAATCTCGGCGAGGAGCCCTGTGCAGCGCCGCTTCGCGGCGGGTCAGATGCAGTAGGTCTTGATCGGCGAGAAGCCGTTGAAATTGACCGAGGCATAGCTCGAGGTGTAGGCGCCGGTCGAAAGAATCTCGACGCGGTCGCCGACCTTGAGGTCGAGCGGCATGCGGTAGCGGCTCTTCTCATAGAGAATGTCCGCGCTGTCGCAGGTCGGGCCGGCCAGCACCACCGGGCCGGTGGCAATGCCCGTGCCCTCATAGGGCGTCTTGATCCGGTAGCGGATCGCCTCGTCCATAGTCTCGGTCAGGCCATTGAACTTTCCGACGTCGAGATAGACCCAACGCTTCTCGTCGTTCTCCGACTTGCGCGAGATCAGCACGACCTCGCTGTGGATCACGCCGGCGTCGCCGACCAGCGAGCGGCCGGGCTCGATGATGATCTCAGGCAGGTCGTTGCCGAAATGCCGGGTGATCGCGCCCATGACCGCGTTGGCGTATTGCGCCACGCCCGGAACATCGCCGCGATACTTCGCCGGGAAGCCGCCGCCGACATTGACCATGCGCAGGTTTATGTCGGTCTCGGCCAGCGCCCAGAACATCCTGGCGGCCCGCTCGATCGCGCTGTCCCATTGGTCGACCTTCGTCTGCTGCGAGCCGACATGGAAAGAGACGCCATACGGATCGAGGCCCAGCCCCTTGGCTTGGCGCAGCAACTCGACCGCCATCTCCGGCGCGCAGCCGAATTTCTTCGACAGCGGCCATTCGGCGCCGGTCGATTCGACCAGGATACGGCAGAAGACGCGGCTCCCGGGAGCGGCCCGGGCCAGCTTCTCGAGCTCGCAAGCGCTGTCGAAAGCATAGAGCTTCACGCCGCGCTCGAAGGCGTAGGCGATGTCGCGTTCTTTCTTGATCGTGTTGCCGAAGGAAATCCGCTCGGCACCGACGCCGCGCTCCATGCAGAGATCGATCTCGTTGGGGCTGGCGACGTCGAAACTGGCATCGAGATCGCGCAGCAACCCGACCACTTCGGGCGCCGGATTGGCCTTCACCGCGTAGAAGATCTTCGCCAACGGCATATATCGTCGGAGCAGCTTGTAGGCCTGAGCGACGACGTCGAGGTCGACGATCAGGTAGGGCGTCTCCGGCTGGCGCTCAGCCAGAAACTTCGCAACCTTTTTGCTGTTCATTCCCGCTTGATGTCCTGTAGCTCGCTGTGACGGGAGCGGCGCTCGCCCTTGGTCCCCCCGCAGGCGCGCGGCGCTGATGGCGTATCCGGCGGACCGGGCGAAAAGCCCTTCCTACCGGAGAACGGTTAATTTTTCCTGCTAGGACTTAGGAAACTGCGGCCGTCGAAACCGCAAGCGACCCTGTGATCCTGGTATTCGGCATCAGGGCAGGGCGCTGCGGCCCTGCGTAGGATAGCAACCATATCGAGCTCCCTCTCGGGACCGGCCCACGATGACCGGCTCTGCCAAAAAGGACGCGTTACGTCGTTGCATAACCACGATGGGCCATAGGCACGTGCGAGT
>DATNGE010000290.1:0-25446 GCA_035606035.1 Allostellaceae bacterium | reverse complement strand
GCGCCCATGCCGGTCGTGCCGACATCGATCATCACCGGCGCTTTCAGCGCGTTGATGGTCTCGAAGAGCGGATAGAACTGCCGGTCGTTGACGGCGAAATGCCCCATGATCGGGTGGAAATGGAAGCCGAGGCATTTGAGCTCGGTGATCGCCTTCTTCGCCTGTTGGATCGCGATCTCGCCTTTGAATGGATCGACCGCGGCCCAGCATTGGATGATGCGATCGGGATGCCGCTGCTGCATCTCCTTCACATATTCATTGCTGCAGGGCGGCGTGTTGGTCGTGGTTTCGAGATCGAGGGCGACGAGCACGGCTTCGACGCCGGCGGTCTCGAATTCCTTGACGACCTCGTCTTCCTGCTTCCAGCTCCACTGGCGGTTCCAGTACTTGGCGAGCGCCTCGACATAGGGGCCCTGGCATTTGATCCAGGGCTCGGTATTGGGATAGCAGTGGAGATCGATCTTGCGCATCGCCGATTCGTCTCGCCTTATTTCTTTTGCATCTTGGCCGAGACCATGTCGACCATGACGTTCTTCGCTACCTTGCCGAATTTCGAGAGCGGGAAGTCGTCCATCACTTCCAGCCGTTCGGGCAGCTTGTACTTCGCGATCTCCTTGGTCTGGAGATAATCGGTCAGCTCCTTGAGCGCGAGCGTCTTGCCCGGCGCGAGGATGACGCAAGCGCACATGCGCTCGCCCATATCGGGATCGGGCACGGCGATGCAGGCGACGTTCTGCACGGAGGGATGCGAGAGGATGAGGTTCTCGACCTCCTCGGCGCTGATCTTCTCGCCGCCGCGATTGATCAGATCCTTCTTCCGGCCCTCGACCATATAGGCGCCTGACGGATGTTGGCGCATCAGATCGCCCGAGCGATAGAACCCGTCGGAGGTGAAGGCTTTCTGATTGTGCTCGGGCGTGCCGAAATAGCCGCGCAGCGTATAGGGGCCGCGGGCGCAGAATTCGCCGACCTCGCCGGAGGGGACGATGTTGTCCGCGTCGTCGAGCAGCCGTACTTCGTCGTCGGGGCAGATCGGAAAGCCGACCGTCTCCATGCGCACCGGCTCGGGGTCGTCGATCTTGGCGAACATCAGCATGCCTTCCGACATGCCGAAATTCTCCTGCACGAAGGTCGAGGGGATCAGCTCCTTGGTCTTGACGCGCACCTCCGGCTGGAGCCGCTGGCCGCCGCTCTGGACGTAGCGCACCGACGAGGTGTCGTGCTTCGTCACATCGGGGCTGTTGATAAGGCGGACGAGCAGCGCCGGCACTACTTTGATGTGTGTGACTTTGTGTTTCGCGACCATCGGGAAGACTTCTTCCGGCCGCGTCGTCTGCGAGAGGACGATCTTGCCGCCGTTGAACATGAAGCCCTGGATGCCGGGGCAGGCGAGCGGCAGGTTGTGCGCGATCGGCAGCATCAGCAGCAGCACGGAATCGCCGGTGACACCGCACACTTTCGACGCCTGCTTGGAATTATAGGCGTAGTCGTTGTGGGTTCGCGGGATCAGCTTCGGAATGCCGGTCGTGCCGCCCGAGAGCTGGAAGATGCAGGGATCGGTCGGCTCAAGCTTCAGTCTCTCGAGCTCGCTCAGCGGCAGCTTCGCGGGCGTCGCGATGAGTTCCTGCAGCGAGAGCTCGTCGGCCGCGGGCTTGCCGAGGGTGATGGCGAATTTGCAGCACGGGCTTTCTTCGCGCACGCGCCGCACCATCGGGGCGAATTCGAAATCGCTCTGCCGCTCGGCATAGACGCAGGCCACCGCCTGCGACAGGCGCACGAACTGGCTCACCTCGTTGTAGCGATGCGTCACCAGCGCCGCGATCGGAATGCAGCCGATCTTCTGCAGCGCGAAGTAAAGGATCACGAACTCGGCGACATTCGGCAAGGTCGGCACGACGCGATCGAGCGGCTTGAAGCCGAGCTCCAACAGGTTCAGCGCCAGGTTGGTGCTCAGCCGGTCGAGCTCGGCATAGGTGATCTGCCGGTCGCGATCGATGATGCAGACCCGCGGCCCGAATTTCTCGAACACGAGCTTGAACTCATCGCGCAGCGACTTGTCCTGCCAATAGCCCTTGGCCCGATACCGCGCCGCGAACTCGGGCGGAAAGGGAACAACGCCCTCCAGCATTTCGACTCCCTTTCTCTAATTCAGGTCGAATTGGCGAAGCCGCCATCGACGATGACGATCTCGCCAGTGACGAAATGATTGCTCTCGATCAGCGACAGCATGGTCTCGGCCACGTCGTCGGCAGTGACGCAGCGCTTCAAGGGCGTCGCCTTGGCGCGGCGGCCCATGAGGTCGTCGTAATGGTCTTTCAGCATCCGCTTCATCCAATCGCCTTCCATCCAGCCGGGGGCGACGGCGTTGACGCGGATCTTGGGGCCGAGATTGAGCGCCAGCGTCTTGGTGAGGCTGACGACAGCCGCCTTCGAAGCCGCATAGGCATGCGGCTGCGGGCCGGGCCTGAGGCCGACGATGCTCGCCGTGTTGACGATGGCGGGCGCGGGCGCCTCCTTGAGCAGCGGCAGGCAGGCGCGCGTCACCTGGAAGATGCCGCGGACGTTGACGGCGAAAACGCGATCCCATTCCTCGAGGCCGGTCTCCTCGAAGGCTTTCGGATGGGCCGAATGGGTGATGCCGGCATTGTTCACCAGCGCATCGAGCCGGCCGAACGTATCGCCGACCGTCTTCAGCATCGCGCGGACGCCGGCATCGTCGGAAACGTCGGTCTTCACCAGAATGGCTTTGGCGCCGGCTTTCTTGGCCTCGGCCTCGACTGCTTTCGCCTGGTCGTCGCTGCGGCTGTAATTGATGGCGACGTCGTATCCCGCTTTCGCGAGCGCGACCGCCGCGGCCGCTCCGATACCGTTCGCCGCTCCCGTCACGAGCGCGGCCTTACGCGTCGATGCCATTGCCTCTCCTTGTGTCGGCGGGTTTTTATTGGCCGCTGCCCACGACTGTCAAGAAATCGGCCTGCGGGATGGCGAAATTCTAAGCAAACACCGGTGCGACCAAGAGGCTCGCCGGGAAGCCGGCCGCACCGGTCAGAACCGGCGCCGCGATCGGGATTTTGTTGCCGTCGACCGCGATCAAGGCCTGTGCGGTCAGCAGCGCGCCAGGCAGGATCGGCCGCGGGCTTGTCATCGACGGCGCGGCGAAGACATCGAGCGGCTGCGCCAGACGGCAGCCCTCGATTGACCAGGAGGGGAAGCCGCGAAAGCCGTCGAGGCTCGGCAGCTGCGCGACGGCGGCGGCGAGCTCTGTCTGGGCCGTCGCGAGCGCGTCCGCGGCGATGCCGAAGCAACGCGTCATGCGTACCCAGCTTCCCTTATAGGCGACGGTCGCGCGCAGGGCGAAGCGCTTGCCCGGCGTGATCGTCCCTTCCGGCCTGATGAAATGCGTCGCGCGCTCGAGATCGGGCGCGGCGGCCATATAGATCTCTTCGGCGCCCCAGAGCCGCGCCGCGTGATCGATCGCGGCGACGGCCTCGCCGAGCACTTGCTCCTTGCCGGTCGCCAGCGCCAGCGCGCGCTGAGCGATCGCGCCGGCTTTGGCGGCGAGCGCGATCTCGGCGGCGTCGGGCTGCAGCCGCACGCGCTCGAACACCGCTGTCGCGTCGCTGATCTCGGCCGAAGGCGCGGCATCGGCCAGATCCTGCGCCACCGCGGCGCGCAGCCCTTCGAGATCGGCGACGCCGATTTTCTTCGCGCCGAGCTCGGCGAGGTATTTGCCGGCGGCCGTGCCGGGCTTGGCGCCGCCTTCGAACTTCGCGACGCAGCTCACGCCCTTGCCCCAGCCGACGATGCGGTTGGAGAACGCCATGGTGAGATAAGGATCGGCGCTCTTCGGCACGACCAGCAAACCCTCGGCCCAATAGGGCACGAAAGCCGTGAGCCAGGAGACGCCCGCGGTGCGCGTGTTGTTGGTGTAAACGACGAGGGCGTCGAGGCCTTGCCCCCCACCTGCTTGGGCCATCGCGTCGCGCAGCCGCTTCACGCGTCCGGCGAAAACCGCTTCGGGCAATTCCGCTTTCGACCAGCCGATGAAACCGCGCCGCATTCAGACCTCGAAAATCTCGCGCGGCGTGCCGGTCAGCACGTCGGCGCCTTTTGGGGTAATGACGATGCTGTCGCCCAACACCATGTAGCCGACCTCGGGATGATAGGTGTTGGGATGGACGATCATCACCATCCCGGCCTCTAACACCGTGTCGACGTCTTCGAGGATATGCGGCTTGGTATCGACGAAGAGCCCGAGCCCATGGCCGCGCACGCGGGTGTATTTGCTCGTCGCGTAATCGCCGTAGCCGTGTTTACGGAACACGTCGTTCTCGGCGCGCGCGACATCGGCCGCCGTCGCGCCCGGTTTCGCCGCCGCGATGCCGGCTTCCATCGCCTCGCGATAAAGCGCATGCGCGCGTTTCTGCGCGTCGTTCGCCTTACCCAGCACCATGGTGCGACAGATCTGCGCGAAATAGCCGTGGACGGCCGGCGTCAGTTCGGTCGTCACCATGTCGCCCGGCTTGATGACGCGATCGGAAGGCGGCGCCATCGCGTATACGTCCTTGCCGCCCGAGCCCATGATCATGAAATTATCGGCGCAGCCTTTCTGGCGGAAGAAGCCCTCGATATCGGCGATCAGCTCGTATTGCTTGCGGCCGGGCCGCGCCGCTTGCCGGAAGACGGCATAACCGTCATCGGCGAGCTTCGCCGCCTGGCGCAGCGTGTCGATCTCGGCCGCCGTCTTTACCATCAGCAGATGATCGACGAGCCTGGTGCCGTCCTCGAGCTTATAGCCGCGCGCCTTGTCGGCGATGTATTTCGGCATGAAGCCCAGAGGCGCGGCGGCGATGCGGTGATTGGCGATGCGCTCCAAGCGCCCCGCGACTTCCCGCACGATCTCGGGCGCGAGACTCACTTTGATGCCGCCGGTCTCGGCTTCGGCGCGCTCCGCTTCGGCAACGCTGTCGAGGAAGAGCTCGACCGCGCCGTCGGGCGAGACGACGGCCATGCCATGGCCTTCGATTGAGGAAAAATCGGCGACATAGCGCAGATAATCGCTCTGCCAGGAATTGCCGTAGACGACCAGGGCCTCGATGCCGGCGTCGTTCATTGCAGCGCGCAAGCGCTTGCGCCGATCCTCCGCCAGCATGGCCGCCTCTCCTTCGTTGCTCGCGGGCAATCTATCGGCGGCGGTTCGGCACAGCAAGGAAGCCGCTGGCTCGCCATCCGCGCGGCGCGGACGTATCCTCGCCATCGGCGGCAAGCGGGGGATCATGAGCACGACCAAGCTGTCGGCCGATGCGGTGGGCATTCCGCGCTTCACGGCGACGCCTGTCGCGGGCGCTGGCGTCTTCGACCTGACGAGCCACGCGCGGGCGCGCGAAGCGCTCGATTTCGGTCTTACGGTCGGCGCGCTCGGATTCAATGTCTTCGTCGTCGGCGAGGACCGCTCGGCCCGGATGAACGCGACGCTCGCCTATCTCGAAGCGGCGATGGCGAAGCGTCCTGTGCCGGCCGATTGGATCTATCTCAACAATTTCCGCCATCCCGACCGGCCGTTGCCGGTATCGCTTCCCGCCGGCACCGGGCGGAAACTCTGCGATGCGCTGACGGCGCTGATCCCGAAATTGCGCGAGGCCTTCGCCGCCGCCTTTACCGGCGATGCCTATCAGGCGCGCGTGCTGGCGCTGCGCGAGCAGGCCGAACGCGCCGTTAATGCCGAGATGGAGAATCTCGCCAAGGCTGCGCAGGCGCACGGGCTTCAGCTCGGCCAGGGCCAGGATGGCGCCTTGCGTCTGATGCCGGTGCAGCAGCGGCCGGGTGCGCCGCCGCCGCCGCTCGATGAAGCGACCGAGCGCGAGATGACGACCGCGCTGACCCGCGTGCAGCTCCGCGCCGTCGCTGCGCGCGCCCAGCTCGCGGCGCAGGTTCAAGAGCTCAATCGCGGCATTGCCGCCGAGGTGGTGAGCCCGGCGCTCGATGCGCTGTCACATGATTACGCGGCTTTTCCAGGCCTCAGCCGCTGGCTCACCGAAATGCGCGTCGACATCACCGATACGCCGGAGCGCTTCCAGCTTCAGCCTGGGAGCGCGCCGGAGGGCGAACTGCCCGAGCGGCGCTACATCATCAACCTCTTCGTCGATCACGGCGAAGAGCTGCATGCGCCGGTGATCGTCGAAGCCAATCCGACCTACGAGCACCTTTTTGGCTGGATTGAATATCGCCAGAGCCAGGGTTCACTCCATACCGATTTCCTGCGGATCCGCGCCGGCGCGCTGCATCGCGCCAATGGCGGCGTGCTTGTGCTGCGCGCCGAGGCGATCGCCGCCAATCCCGCGAGCTGGTCCTTCCTCAAAGGCGCGCTGCGCGATCGCGTGGTCCGCATCGAAGAGCTCGGCCGCGCGCAGAGCCCGCCGCTCGCCGGCGCGCCGCAGCCGGGACCAATACCGCTCGATGTAAAAGTGATCCTGGTCGGCACGCCCTTCTGGTACGGCGCTTTCTTCGAGGGCGATCCCGATTTCCGCACCTATTTCAAGATCAACGCCGATATAGACGGCGACACCCCCGCCGACGCGCGCAATCTCGGCCTCTATGCGGGCCTGATCAGCCAGGCCGTTGCCCGGCAAGGGCTCGATGGCGCGAGCAGTGACGCGATGGCGCTGCTGCTCGGTATCGCGTCGCGTTGGGCGGAGCGCCGCGACCGGCTTACCGCGCGGGTCGAGATGATCGAGGATCTCGTGGCCGAAGCGGCGAGTTTGGCGCGGCGCGCCGGCAAGCGCTCGCTCGACGCGGCAATCGTCGCTGCAGCGCATCTCGCGCGGGGCCGGCGGAACGCGCGCATCCAAGAGAGCATGCTGAAGCACATCGTCGACGGGATGATGCTGATCGACACCGACGGCGGCGCCATCGGGCAGATCAACGCTCTGACGGTCAATTCGGCCGGCGATCATGCGTTCGGCACGCCGGTGCGCGTCACCGCGCGCTCTTATGCCGGCCGCACCGGCATCATCAATATCGAGCGTTTCATCGGCATGGGCGGGCCGATCCAGCAAAAGGGCGCCATGGTGCTCGAGGGATTCCTCGCCGGCAAATTCTCGCAGACCCGGCCAATGTCCTTCACCTGCTCGATCACCTTCGAGCAGGTCTATGGCGGGGTCGAAGGCGACAGCGCTTCGATGGCGGAGCTGATCGCCGTGCTCTCCGATCTCGCGCAACTGCCGATTCGGCAGGACGTCGCCATTACCGGCTCGGTCAATCAGGAAGGCGTGTCGCAGCCGATCGGCGGCGCGCATTGGAAGATCGAAGGCTTCTTCCGCGTCTGCGCCGCCAAGCCCGGCGGCCTCACGGGCACGCAAGGCGTGATCGTGCCCGAGACCAATCGCGTCAGCCTGGTGCTGCATGACGAGGTGGCGGAGGCGATCGCCGCCGGCCGCTTCCATCTCTGGTCGGTCGGAACGGTCGCCGATGCGGCCGCGTTGTTAATGGAGACGCCGGCCGGCGAGCCTGATGCCGCTGGCAATTATCCCGCCGATACGATCTTCGGCCGGGTGGCGGCGCGGCTCGATGGTTTCGACCGCGTCCTTATGGAACGCATGCGGGGCTCCCGCGATGAAGGACCTTGAGCAGGCAGAGCTAAAACAGGAGTGGGAGTCCTACACTCCCGAGCAGCACGCGATCTGGCGTACGCTGTTCCATCGCCAGGAAGCGATTCTCGCGCGCCGCGCCTGTCAGCCTTTTCTCGATGGCCTGAAGGCGCTCGGCGTCGAGGCCGAAGGCATTCCGGATTTCCGCCGGCTGAACGAGGCGCTGGAGCGCGCAACGCGCTGGGGCATCGTCGCGGTGCCGGGTCTCGTGGCGGATGATGTGTTCTTCGAGCATCTCGCCAATCGCCGCTTTCCCTCGACCTGCTTCATCCGGCGCCAGGATCAGCTCGACTATCTGCAAGAGCCCGACATCTTCCACGACATCTTCGGCCACGTGCCGATGCTGATGAATCCGGTGTTCGCCGATTACATGGAGGCCTATGGCAAGGGCGGGCTGAAGGCGCTGCAGCTCCACAATCTCGAGCACCTCGCGCGGCTCTATTGGTACACGGTGGAGTTCGGGCTGATCCGCACGCCGGACGGTATCCGCATCTACGGCTCGGGCATCGTCTCCTCGAAAGGCGAATCGATCTATTGCCTCGAAAACAAAAAGCCCAACCGCATCGCTTTCGACCTGCTGCGCGTCATGCGGACGCGCTATCGCATCGACGATTTTCAGGAAAGCTATTTCGTTATCGAGAGCTTCGAGCAGCTGTTCGACGCGACGCAGCCCGATTTCACGCCGTATTACACCGAGCTCGCGAAGCTGAGCGATCTCGAGCCCGGCGAGCTCCTTTCCGACGACCGCCTGCTGCAAGGAAACGCCGCATGAGCGACATGATCGACAACCCGATGGGCACCGATGGTTTCGAATTCGTCGAATACGCCTCGCCCGAGCCGCAGGCCCTCGCCCGGCATTTCGAGGCGATGGGTTTCACTGCGATTGCCAAGCATCGCGCCAAGGATGTCACGCTCTATCGCCAGGGCGACATCAATTTCCTCATCAATGCCGAACCCGACAGCTTCGCGCAGGCTTTCGCCGCAGCGCATGGTCCCTCGGTCTGCGCCTTTGCCTTCCGCGTCCGCGACGCGGCCAAGGCGCAGGCCCGCGCGGTCGGGCTCGGCGCGCGCCCGGTCACGAGCAAGATCGGGCCGATGGAGCTCAACGTCCCGGCGATCGAAGGCATCGGCGGCGCGCTGCTCTATCTCGTCGACCGCTATGGCGAGCGCAGCATCTACGACGTCGATTTCGTGCCGCTGCCCGGGATCGACCAGCATCCCAAGGGCACCGGCCTCACCCATATCGACCACCTGACGCACAACGTGCAGCAGGGGCGCATGGATCATTGGTCCGGCTTCTACGAGCGGCTCTTCAATTTTCGCGAGATCCGCTATTTCGATATCGAAGGCCAGATGACGGGGCTGCGCTCGCGCGCGATGACCAGCCCTTGCGGCAAGATCCGCATCCCGATCAACGAGAGTGCCGACGACAAATCGCAGATCGCCGAATATCTCAGCGCCTACAATGGCGAGGGCGTGCAGCATATCGCGCTCGCCGCGGACGAGATCTACGGCGCGGTCGAATCGCTGCAGCAGCACGGCATCAAATTCATGTCCGTGCCCGATACCTATTACGAGCAGATCGAGCAGCGCCTGCCGGGGCATGGCGAAGACCTGCCGCGCCTCAATCGCGACCGCATCCTGATCGACGGCGACCGCTCGGGCCTGCTCTTACAGATCTTCACCGACACAATGATCGGCCCGATCTTCTTCGAGCTGATCCAGCGCAAGGGCAATGACGGCTTCGGCGAGGGCAATTTCCGCGCGCTCTTCGAATCGATCGAACTCGATCAGATTCGCCGCGGCGTGCTGAAGGCGAAGGCCCCGGCGTGAGGCGCGGTTTACTTCGCGAGTTTCGCACTTCTTGCAATGATCTTAAAACGTCGTTATTGCGAACGAAGCGAAGCAATCCAGTGTGTCCGCAGACTGGATTGCTTCGTCGCTGCGCTCCTCGCAATGAGGATGAGGGCTATGTCTGCGCCGGCTGGGTCAGCTCGCGCAGAAGAGCGCGGCCTTCGTCCGTGTGGTCGAGCAATCGCAAGCGTCGGCGCGCGATCTTCCAGCCGTCTTCTGTCCGCACCAGATCCCAGCGGCTGACGGTCATGCGATGAATGCGAAAGCCTTTCGAGGTGCCGTGCGAGGAAAGCTCGACCGGCTCGCCTTGCGAGTTGGGCATCACGATTTGCAGATAGGACGTCACCGTCGCCTTGTCGCCGTTGAGCTCGATATGCGGCAGGCCGGAGAAATGCGCGATGCCCTGGCGCATCGCCTCGCGGAAGCCTTCTGTCGGGCCTGACGCCATCGCGGCCCGCCCTTTCATGCCGCTCAGCCCCGCGCCGCGGTCGAACTCCCCGTCCTCGATCCAATAAGAGGCCGAGAATCGAGTGGCGCCGCTGTCAGTGCCGGGCGGATGCGCGGCGATGAGGTTGATGATCTCGAGCCGGTCTTCGACTTCCTGCAGACGCTCTTCGATGCTCTTCTTGGCTTTGGCCATGGGTAGCTGACCTCCAATGACGATTGAAATAAAACCCCTTCGCCGGCGAAGGACCGGCATCCTTTCTTCAACAGCACGATGTTGAACAAGGGCCCCGGCTTTCGCCGGGGCGGCGCAGAAGTTTTTGATTTTGGATCCTTATGACTGCGCCGCCTTGTAGCGCTGTTCGAGCTTCATGTAGTCGGTGAGGCCGACGACCCGCGTCACCTCGTCGAAGGAAGCGAGCGGCGGCGCGTGTCCCATGTCGTCGGCTTTCAGCGCTTTGAATGTCTGTTGCAGCGCCGCGATCATCGCATGCACCGCGATGTTGTACGTGACGATATCGAACCCCATGGCCTTGAGCTCGGCGCGCGATTTGACCGGCGTCTTCGGCATCATGTTGGCGATCTTCGGATGCTTGAAGCGTTTGCCGAATTCCTTGAGCTCGGCCTCGGTCTCGAGCGCCTCGGCGAAGATGATATCGGCGCCTTCGGCAACAAAGGCCTCGCAGCGCCCCATCGCCTCATCGAAACTGACGGCGCCGCGCGCGTCGGTGCGGGAAAGGATCAGCATGTCGCTGCCGATCTCGTTGCGCGCTTCGACCGCGGCACGGATCTTGAGCCGCGCCTCCTCGCGCGAAATGACTTCGCGCTTACCGCCGTAATGGCCGCATTTCTTCGGCCAGATCTGATCCTCGATGAGGATCACGGCGGCGCCGGCGCGGGCGAACTCCTTGACCGTGCGGCGGACATTCATGGCGTTGCCGTAACCGGTATCGCCGTCGGCGATGATGGGAAAGCCGGGATTGGCCGCGCAGGTGTTGTGGACGGCGCTCACCACCTCGGTGAAGTCGATGAGCCCGGCATCGGGCATGCCGAAGCCGAGTGCGGCGATGCCGAAGCCGCCGAGAAGGGCTAGCGGGAAGCCGGCTTCCTGGGCAAGCCGTGCGGAAAGCGGATCACCGACCACCGGGCAGACGAGGATGTCGGGGCTGCCGAGCAAGGAGCGGAGTTTCTGGGCGCCGTTCTGAGCCATCGCATTTCTCTCTTACAGACCGAATTGAGCGAAGCAGATCAGTGTGGCCTAGCCCGGCGCTACCGGAAAGGGCCGACGGCGTTACGGCATGGCAAAGGGGATTGCGTCACTCGGCCGCGTCCGCGATAGTCGCGCCGGCCCATCCTGTTGCCTCAATGCTTCAGGGTGGCGCCCAACCATGTGAGAAGAGGCAAAACATCGTGATTTTTCTGGCCGTTGATATTGGGGGGACGTTTACCGATCTGATCGCTTTCGATGACCGCAGCGGCCGCTTTTATCAAGCCAAGAGCCTGACCACGCCGCGCAATCATGTCGATGGCATCATCGACTGCATCAAGAAAAGCGATATCGATCCGAAGACGATCGACAATCTCATTCACGGCTCGACCACGGCGATCAACACGCTGATCGAACGCAAGGGCGCGAAGGTCGGCCTCATCGTCACGCGCGGCACGCGCGACGTTTACGCGATCGGCCGCGGCAACCGTCCGGAAGCCTATAACCTCTTCTTCCACCGTCCGAAGCCGCTGGTGCCGCGTCATCTGACGCTCGAAGTGAATGAGCGGCTCTACGCCTCCGGCGAGGAGCGCGAAGGGCTCGATCCTGCCAGCGTGCGCACAGCCTGCGAAGCTTTCGCCAAAGAAGGCGTCGAAGCGGTCGCGGTCTGCTTCCTTCATTCCTACGCCAATCCGACCCACGAGCAGCAAGCGGGCGAGATTGTTCGCGCCGCGCTCCCCAAGGCCTACGTCTCGGAGAGCCATGACATCCTGCGCGAATACCGCGAATATGAGCGCATCTCGACGACGGTAGTAAACGCCTATATCGGCCCGGTGGTCGGCGGCTATGTCCGCAACCTGCAATCGCGCCTTTCGGAGCTCGGCTTCAAGGGCGAGCTCGCGATCATGCAGTCGAATGGCGGCGTCATGGCGCCGCAGACCGCGATCATGCGCCCGGTGACGATGATGGAATCCGGCCCGGTCGGCGGCATCATCGCCTCGGCCGAGATCGGCCGTGCGCTCGGCTACAGCAACGTCGTCTCCTTCGACATGGGTGGCACGACGGCCAAAGCGAGCCTCGTTCGCGAAGGCGAGGCGACGATGGCGGAAGGCTATTACGTCGGCGGCTACGCCTCGGGCCATCCGGTGATGACGCCGGTGGTCGATGTCGTCGAAGTCGGCGCCGGCGGCGGCTCGATCGCCTCGATCGACGATGTCGGCGCGCTGAAGGTCGGTCCGCAAAGCTCGGGCGCGGAGCCCGGCCCGATCTGCTACGGCCGCAACGGCACCGAGCCGACCATCACCGACGCGAACGTCATCCTCGGCCGCATCGGCGCGCATGACTTCCTCGGCGGCGAGATGGAGCTCGATCTCAAAGCGGCGACCAAGGGCACGATCGAAAAGATCGGCAAGCCGCTCAACATGAGCGCGGAAGAGGCGTCGCGCGCCATCGTCCAGATCGCGATTGCCAAAATGTCTTTGGCGGTGCGCGAGGTCTCGGTCGAGAAAGGCTACGACCCGCGCGATTTCGTCCTCGTCGCCTCGGGCGGCGGCGGCCCGCCGCATGCCGTCGCGATCGCGCGCGAGCTCTTCATCCCGATCGTGATCATTCCGCGTTTCCCGGCGCATTTCTCGGCCGTCGGCATGCTGATGGCGGATGAGCGGCACGATCTCGTGCGCACCTATCTCGCCGAGCTCGGCGCCGCCGATTTCGACACGGTGCGCAAGATCACCGAAGAGCTCACCGGCGAGGCCTACAAGCTCCTCGGCCGCAAGGACAACGTCAATCTCCAGGTGCTGTTCGACCTGCGCTATGTCGGCCAGGAATTCACCCTGCCGGTTCCCGTCAGCCAGGACCAACTCGCCCGAGCCGACCGTAAGGCCATCCGCGCCGCTTTCGATGAGCTGCTTGAGCAGCGTTACGCGCATCACGCGACCGACGAGCCGGTCGAGATCATCAATGTCCGCCTCGTCGCGCTCGGCCGGCGCTCGAAGCTCGCGCTGCCGGCGTTGTCGCGCGAAGGCACGCTGGCGCCGCGCGAGAAGCGGCCGGTGCTGTTCGACGAGGGCGGTCCGGTCAATTGCCCGGTCTATGACCGCTTGAAGCTGAAGCCGGGCGACAAATTCGACGGCCCGGCCCTCGTCAGCGAATACGCATCGACCACCGTCATCCATCCCGGCGACAAGGTCGCCGTCGCGGATACCGGGGAACTCATCATCACTGTGGGACATGGCAAATGAGCGGACAAACGACGACGAAGCTCGATCCCGTCACCCTCGAAGTCGTCCGCAGCGCGCTGCCGGCGATCGCCACCGAAATGGCGGCCGATCTGCATCGCACCTCCTACAACATGATGATCTACGAGGTGCGCGACTTCTGCACCGCGCTGCTCCTGCCGGATTCGCGTCTTGTGTCTCAAAACGTCGGCGGCGTCTCGCATTTCGTCGCCGATCTCGGCGCCATCATCGAAGACGCGGTCAAGCGCTATGGCGTCGACGGCTTCAAAGCCGAGGACGTGATCATCACCAATCATCAGGCGGTCGCGGGCCAGCACCTCAACAACATCGTCATCTACATGCCCTATTTCTTTAAGGGCGAACTCTTGATGTTCTCGATGGTGCGCGCGCATTGGATTGATATCGGCGGCATGAGCACCGGTTTCGGCGCCGGCGCCGAGGTCATCGATCCGTGGCAGGAAGGCCTGCAGCTCGACCAGCTCAAGATCTACGAGGAGGGCAAGGTCAACGAGGTCCTCTTGCGGGTCATCCGCGACAACATCCGCTTCCCGGATTCCTCGCTCGGCGATATGCGCGCGCAGATGGCCGCGTGCCGCCTGGCACATCGCCGCCTCGACGAGCTTTTCGAGAAATTCGGCAAGGAGACGATGCTCGAGGCGATCGAGCACATCTTCAAAGAGACCGAGATGAAGTGCCGACGCACCGTCGGGCAATTCCCCTCGGGCGTCTACGAGGCCGAATCCTTCCTCGATAATGACGGCGTCAGCAAAGAGCCGGTGCGCATCCATGCGAAGGTCACGGTCGAGCAGAAAACCGGCGATATGACCATCGATCTGTCGGGCTGCTCGCAAGCACGCAAGGCGGGCATCAATTCGCGCACCCTCGCGGGCGCGCGCGTCGCCTATAAATCGCTGACCGCGCCGCTCGATCCGGTCAACGAAGGCTCCTTCGCGGCCCTCAAGCACATCATCCCCGAAGGCAACATCATGATGGCGCAGTATCCGGCGCCGATGGCCGGCTGGAGCACGATCATCCCGACCGTGGTCGACACGATCGCCAAGGCGCTGGCGCAGGGGGCCAAGGACAAGATCCCGGCGGCCCATCTCGGCACGCTCGGCGCGGCGGTGGTGTTCTTCGGCCGCAATCCCAAGACCGGCAAAGCCTTCGTCGTGCAGAGCATCGAGGGCGGCGGCTGGGGCGGCCGTCCGGGCGAGGACGGCGAGTCCGCCTCGGTCTCGGTCTGCCAGGGCGATGTCCGCAACGGCAGCATCGAGGCGATCGAGATGAAGACGCCGGTGATGATCGAGAGCCGCGGCATGCGCACCGACAGCGGCGGCCCGGGCAAGTTCCGCGGCGGCCTCGGCCTCGATGTGCGCGTGCGCAATTTCGTCGAAGGACGCTGGAACATGCATGCGCCGGCGCGGATCCACAATCCGCCTTGGGGTCTTTGGGGCGGCAAGCCGGGCAATTCGAGCTTTTATCTGATGAAGCTGCCGGGGGAGAACGCGTTCCAGGAGAAGGAAGCCAACCGCGTCCCGACGCCGCCCGAGACCGAGGTCGTCGTGCGCAGCAACGGCGGCGGCGGCTGGGGCGATCCGCTCGAGCGCGATCCCGAACGCGTGCGCAGCGACGTGATCGAGGGCTATGTCACGCTCGCTCACGCCAAGAGCGATTACGGCGTCGTGCTCAACGCGAAAGACTTCTCGATCGATCAAGCGGCGACCGGCAAGCTGCGGGCCGAAAGGCGCGCGGGAGCCGGCGACTAGAAAGCGAAATCGACCGCCGGCGTTGCTTGTCGAAAGCAGCGCCGCGCGGGGTGCAGGGAGGAGTAATGCGTTTGTACCGGTTGATCGGCCGCACCGTTGCAGCGGCCGTGCTTGTCGCGTTTGGCGTGTTCGCGGCGCGTGGGGCGGCCGCAGCCGAGCCGCTGCGCGTCGGCAAGGGCTTCCCTTCGCTTTTCCAGTTCACCCCGCTCGATGTCGGCGTTGCGGAAGGCATCTTCAAGAAACACGGGATCGAGGTCGAAATCTCGGCCTTCGCCGGCGATGCCAAGCTGCAGCAGGCTTTTGCCGCCGGTGCGGTCGATCTCGGCATCGGCTCGGGGCCCGGCATGGCCTTCATCGCCAAAGGCTCGCCGATCTTGGGCGTCGCGGAAGAGGCCGGCCCGCCGCTCGGCATCACGCTTTGTGTCCTCGCCAGCAGCCCCATCCATTCGATCGCCGATCTCAAGGACAAGCTCGCCAGCATTTCGAGCATCGGCTCGCAAACCGACTGGATGGTGCGCGAGCTCGCCCGCCGCCAGGGCTGGGGTCCGGAAGGCATCAAGCGCGTCGCGCTCGGCGACGTGACGGCGCAGCTTTCGGCTTTGCGCACGCGTCAGATCGACATGGTGCCATTCGACATCACTACCGCCTATCAGCTCAACGAGACGGGCGAGGTGCGCATCCTCTTGAAGTTCGGCGATGTCGTGAAGGAATACGTCAATCACGTGATCTTCGCGACGAACGATCTGATGGCGAAGCGTCCCGACGATGTGAAGAAATTTCTCGCCGCATTTTTCGAGACGGTCGCGTTCTTCAAGCATAACAAGCCCGATGTGGTGCGCATTTCGAGCGGCGTCCTGAAGATTCCAGAGCCCGTCGTCGGCAAGGTCTATGACGAGACCATCGCGATGCTCTCGGATGACGGCCGCTTCGATCCGAAAGGCCTCGCCGTGCTGGCGCAATCCTTCGTCGACATGAACACGCTGCCCGAAAAGCCGGACATGTCGAAGCTTTATACCGAGAAATTCCTGCCGACGGCCAAATGAGCGGAGAGACCCGATGATACGCGTGTTTTCGATGTTCCGTTGTGCCGCTGTTGCGCTCGCCGCCGCATCGCTGCTGCTGGCGGGCCCTGCCTTCGCGCAGCAAAAGCTGCGCGTCGGGAAAGCGCAGGCGGATGCCTTTTCATTCCTGCCGGTCGAGATCGGCGCGGAGCACGGCTTCTTCAAGAAATACGGCGTCGATGTCGAGAGCTCCGGCTTCGCCGGCGACGCCAAGATGCAGCAGGCGATGGCCGCCGATGCGATCGATGTCGGCATCGGCTCGGGCCCGGCGCTGGCTTTCGTCGCAAAGGGCAATCCCGAGCTCGGCGTCGCGGCGATGGCCAATCAGCCGCTGCTGCTGGTGCTGAGCGTGCAGAAAGACGGCCCGATCAAGAGCGCCGCGGATCTCAAGGGCCACACCATCAGCGTCTCGACCGCGGGCTCCTTGACCGAGTGGCTGGTGCGCGAGACCTCGCGCCAGCAGGGCTGGGGGCCGGACGGCGTCAAGATCGCCTATCTCGGCTCCAACTCATCGCAGATCGCGGCGATGCGCAGCCATCAGGTCGACGGCTTCGTCGCGGACGTCGCGCTCTCCTATAAGCTCGAGGAAGAAGGCGCGAGCCGGCTCCTCGTGCGCTTCGGCAACATTGTCAGCGATTTCCACATACATGTTATCTACGCCTCGGAAAAGGCGATGGCGGCGCGGCCCAACGACATCAAAGGTTTTCTTGCCGGCTGGTTCGATACGATCGCCTATCTGCGCCAGAACAAGAAGGTGTATGTCGACAAGGCCGTTGAGGTCATGAACATCTCGCCCGAGATCGCCAGCCGGACCTATGACGACGTCATGCCGATGTTCTCTGATACAGGGCGCTTCAACCCGAAGGCACTAGCGATCCTCGCCAAGTCCTTCGTCCAGATGGGTGTGCTCGACAAAGAGCCGGATATGTCGAAACTCTATACCGAGAAGTTTTTACCGGTAAAATCGCCGTAAAGGACAAGCGGCCGAAGGGTCGCGTACAGGGGAAGGCTAGGTCGTGGGAATGCAGCAAAGCAGCAAATGGCGCTTGTCGGCGCTCGTCGCGCTTGGTGTCGCCGTGTCGATGTTGGCGCCGCTCGGCGCGCCGCCCGCCATGGCGGCCGATGCGAAGCTCCGCGTCGGCAAGGCGATCGCGCTGCCCTTCGATTTCGTGCCGCTCGATGTCGGGATCCAGAAAGGCTTCTTCAAAAAGCATGGTCTCGATGTCGATGCGACGAGCTTTGCCGGTAGCGCCAAGCTGCAGCAGGCGCTTGCCGCCGATGCGATCGATATTGGCCTCGGCTCGGGGCCGGAGCTCGCTTTCGTCGCCAAGGGTAACACCGATCTCGGGATTGCCGCTTTTGCTGGCCCGATGGGTCTGCTGCTGATTGCTCGCCCGGATGCGGGGATCAACAGCCCGGGTGATCTCAAGGGCAAGAAGATCGGCGTCTCGACGGTCGGCGGCCTTACCGATTGGGCGGTGCACCAGGCCTCGCGTCACCTCGGCTGGGGCCCGGACGGCATCGTCGTGACGCCGCTCGGCACCGACGAGGCCCAGGTCGCGGCGCTCCGGACCAAGGATCTCGACGGCATGTGCATCGACGTCGCCGGGGCCTACAGGCTCGAGAAGGAAGGCGCGGCAAAGATCGTCCTGCATTTCTCAACCGTCGCGCCGGATTTCATCAATCACGTCACCTATGCCACCAATAAGATCATCGCCGAGCACCCGGATCAGCTGCGCGCCTTCAACGCCGGCTGGTTCGAGACGATCGCCTGGATGCGCAAGAACAAGGACGAGACGGTGCAGATCGCGGCGCCGGTCATGCATCAGACGCCGGAGATCACCAGCCGCGCTTACGATGAGATCATGCCGAGCTTCTCCGACACCGGGAAGTTCGATCCCAAGGCGTTGAAGGTGCTGGCCCTGTCTTTCGTGCAGATGAACCAACTGCCGGCCGAGCCCGATATGTCGAAGCTCTTCACCGAGAAATTCCTGCCGGGTGCGACGGTGAGCAATTGAAGATGAACCGGATGTTATTTCACTGGGCGGCGGTCGCCGCGATCGCGCTTCTCGGCATCGCGGCGCTTCCCGCGAGCGCCAACGAGACGCTGCGCGTCGGCAAGGCCCAAGCCGAGCCGATCGATTTCACGCCGCCCGAAGTCGGCATGGCGAAAGGCTTCTTCCAGAAGCACCGGGTCGATCTGCAGATCGTCACCTTCGCCGGCGCCGCCAAGCAGCAGCAGGCGCTGGTCGCCGATGGGGTCGATCTCGGCCTCGGCGGCGGACCGGAAATGTCGACTGTCGCCAAGGGGACGCCGGTCGTCGGAGTCGCGGCCTATGCCGGGCGCCCCGACGGGCTGGTGCTGGTCGCCGGCGCGAACGGGCCGGTCAAGACCGTCGCCGATCTCAAGGGCCGCAAGGTCAGCGTCTCGAGCGTTGGTTCGCTCACCGAATGGACGACGCGCGAGCTATCCCGCCACGAAGGCTGGGGCCCGGATGGCATCAACGTCGTCTTCCTCGGCGATATCGCGGGGCAAATCGCCGCGCTCAAGACAGAGCAGATCGATGCGATGTCGAGCGATGTCGCCACCGCGGCGCGGCTCGAGCGCGAAGGGATCGGCCATACTGTGGTCAATTTCGGCACGATCATCCCCGACTTCATCGTTCATATCATCTACGCGACCAAGAAGGTGACCGAGGAACGGCCGGAGGCGGTGCGCGGCTTCCTCGCCGGCTGGTTCGAGACCATTGCCTGGATGAAGGCCAACAAGGACGAGACGGTCACGCTCATTGCTCCCGTCATGCACCAGTCGCCCGAAATCGCGACCCGCGCCTATGATGCGGTTATGCCAACGTTCTCCGATACGGGACGGTTCGAGGCTAAAGCCGTTGCGGTGTTAAGTCGCTCTTTCGTGCAAATGAATCTGCTTCCGAGCGAACCCGACATGAGCAAGCTATATACTGAAAAATTCCTGCCCAAGGCGCCCTAGCGGCGGCCGCAAAGAGAATGAATGACCATGAGCCTCCTGGACACGAAGCAAGGCATTTCCCATGACCCGCGGCGCAAAATGGAGCAGAACGTGAATCGGGGCGAAGCGATTATCAAAGTCGAAGGCGTCAGCCAGGCCTTCGGCGCCGAGGGGGATCCGCGGCGGGTGATTGCACTCGAGAGCGCGACGCTCGACATCGCGCGCGGCGAGCTTTTGAGCCTGATCGGCCCGTCGGGCTGCGGCAAGAGCACGCTGCTCAATATCATCGGCGGGTTGACGACGCCGACGACGGGGCGTGTCACCATCGATGGACACCTGGTGAAAGGCCCGTCGCCGCAGAAGGTCGCCTATGTCTTCCAGGAGAACACGCTCTTTCCCTGGCGCACGGTGATCGACAACGTGAAGCTTGGCATGGCGTTCCAAGGCGTCGCCAAGGGCGAGCGCGAGGAGCGGGCACGGCACTCGCTGGAAACCGTCGGGTTGGTCGACTTCGCCCAGCATTACCCGGCGCAGCTTTCGGGCGGCATGAAACAGCGCGTGCAGCTCGCGCGCGCCCTCGGCTTGCAGACCGAAGTGCTGCTGATGGACGAGCCCTTCGCCGCGCTCGATGAGCAGACGCGCATGGTATTGGGCGAGGATCTGTCCGTATTGCTGGCGCGTACCGGCAAGACCATCATTTTCGTGACGCATAGCCTCGTCGAGGCGGTGTTCCTCGCCGATCGCGTCGCGGTGCTCACGGCGCGGCCGGGCAAGATCAAGAAGATCATCGATATCGAGGAGCCGCATCCGCGCAAGAGCCAGTTCATGACCTCGAGCAAGCTCAGCAATCTCCGCAACGAGCTCTATGAGCTGCTGCATGACGAGATTCGCAAGACGATGACGCATCAACCGGCAGAAGCGGGGGCGGGCGCATGAGACCGAAACTCGGCCTTGGTCAGCGGTTCATCCAGCTCGGGGTGCTGATCCTCATCCTGGTCGCGTGGTACATCGGAACGCTGCCCGGCCACATCAATCCGCTGCTGCTGCCGCCGCCGGCCCCGGTGTTCAAGGATTTCTGGCAGCTGGTCACGAACAGCAACATTTGGCCCGATCTCTGGGTGACGGTGCACGAATGGCTCGTCGCGGTGGCGATCGCGGCGGTCGCGGGTTGCTCGCTCGGCTATATCATCAGCCGCTCGGGCTACGCCGTGCGGGTCTTCGATCCGCTGCTCGCCGGCATCTATTCGATCCCGGCGATCCTGCTCTTTCCGCTTTACCTTCTGTTCTTCGGCCTCGGCTCGGGCTCGAAGATCGCGATCGGCACGACGATCGCCTTCTTCCCGGTGGTGCTCAACACGATTGCCGGCCTTGCCAATGTCGATAAAGCCTATATCCGCGCCGCGCAGTCGATGGGTGCCAACGACTTCCAGCTCTTCTGGTCAGTGATGCTGCCTGCCGCGTTTCCGGTCGTGCTGACCGGTCTGCGGCTCGGCTGCATCATCGCCTTCCTAGCGATCCTCGGCGGCGAGACCATCTCTTCGCTCGCCGGGCTGGGCCATCGCATCGTCTCGCTGGCCGAGAATATGGAATCCGCGCAGATGTTCGCGAACATCGTCTTCGCGGTGCTGATGGCGTTCATCATCAATGGCGTCGTCTCCTTTGCCGAGGCGCGCGGCCGCAGGGGCTTCCAATGACAGCCACCACGCTCACCAGCTTTTCGCACGCTCGCCGCGGACCGATCATGTCGCCCGGCTGGGCTCGGCTGCTCGCTATTTTCATCCTGCTCGCCCTCTGGGAGATCGGGGCGCGGTTCTATGCCGATCCGCTCTTCCTCTGCCCGCCCTCGCAGGCGATCGGCGCGCTGGGGCATGTCCTCTCCGATCCGAAGATCCGCACCGCAATCGAGGTGACGATTTTGGAAGTGTCGACGGCCTTCGCCATGTCGGTCTCGATTGGCATGATCATTGGCCTCGCCGTCGGCCTGCACGGCTTCACCAAGCAATCGATCCTGCCGGTGATCCTGATGCTCTATGCCACGCCGCAAGCAACCATCCTGCCGCTCTTCGTCCTGATCTTCGGCATCGGTCCGGCGGCGAAGATCGCCTTCGGCGTCAGCCATGGCATCTTCCCGGTGATCGTGACCACGGTGGCGGGCGTGCAGAATCTGCGGCCGCAATTGCTGCGCGCCGCGCATTCGATGGGCGCCAACCGGTGGCAGGTCTTCACCTCGATCATCTTCCCCCACATGATCCCGAGCTTTTTCACCGGGATGCGGCTCGGCATGACGGCGGTGCTTTTGGGCGTGTTGCTGGCCGAGCTCTATGTCTCGACCGCGGGCATCGGCTTCTACACGCGGCTCTTCGCCGAGAGTTTCTCGCCGCCCGATCTCTTCGCACTGATCTCGGTGCTAGCCGCGATCGCCGTGACGCTCAACGAGCTGTGCCGCATTGCCGAGCGGCATTTCCGGCGCTGGAACGAAGGCTGACGCTTCGGTTGCTGAGGGTGAGCGCGGCTCGCGTCGTCCCGGCGCTAGCCGTGGAATCGCTCTGCGTAGCGATAGAACTGCCGCAGGATGAGAGATGAGGAGGCTCGCATGAACCGGATCATTGCGCTGCTTCTGATCGCGGCCGGCACTCTGATCGCAGGACGTGTCGATGCCGAGACGTTGCGCGCGGGGACGCCCGCGAGCAGCAATTTCACTTTCCTGCCGCTGCGCATCGGCGTGGAGCGCGGCGTCTATAAGAAATACGATCTCGATGTCGAGGTGACGGATTTCGGCGGCGGCGCCAAGCTGCAGCAGGCTTTTATCGCCGGCGGGGTCGATGTCGCGGTCTCGGCCGGGACGGACATGGCCTTCATCGCCAAAGGCGCGCCCGAGCACGCGGTTGCGGCGATGGGTAGCCGGCCGATTCTTGGCATTGTCGTGCCCTATGATTCGCCGGCGAAGACGGTCGACGATCTCAAGGGCAAGAAGGTCGGCGTCACCACCGCGGGCTCGCTCACCGAATGGTTAATGAAGCGCCTGATTTCGCAGCGCGGCTGGCCCAAAGACGCTGTGACGATCGTGCCGGTCGGCAGCGGGCTAAGTAACGACATCGCGCTGGTCAGCACGAATCAAATCGATGCGCTGGTGGCGCCGCCGGCCGTCGGCTTGCAGCTCGAAGGCGAAAAGCATGGCAGGCTGCTGCTGAAGACCTTCGATATCGGCGCCGATTTCCTCGGTGAGGCGATCTACGCCTCGGACAAGCTCATCGACGATCATCCCGATGCGATCCGGCGCCTCCTCAAGGCATGGTTCGAGAATATGAGCTGGATGCGAACGCATAAAGCCGAGGTGGTCGAGATGATGCGGAGCTATACGCATTTCTCGCCCGAGATCGAAAGCCAGGAATATGATCTGGTGATGCCGATCTTCTCCCATGACGGTCGCTTCCACCCGGCGGCCCTTAAGACATTGCAGCAATCCTTCGTCGATATGGGGACAATCGATCACGCGCCCGACATGTCGAAGCTCTATACCGAAGCGTTCCTGCCGGCGGAAAAATAACGGGACCGTTGTATGACGAATATCGAACGTTTCGCCGAGGTCATTCTCACGCCGCCGCAAAACGCCGGTGCCAATTTGGCGCTGCATCTTCTCGATACGCTTGGCGCCTGGTACGCCGGCACGCGGACTGAGGATTCGTTGCTTGCGGCGAAACTGAGAGCGGCACAGCCCGCTCTTGCGGCCGTGAGCGACGACACGCTGGACCGTATCGCGCAGCGTGTTGCCATCGTGCGCAATACCGAGATCGACGATATCCATATGGAAAGCTGCACCACCGTCGGCTCGGTGGTTGTGCCGGTGGCGGTGACGGTCGCTCAGGCGATCGGCAAGCCCGATGCCGCGCGCTTCGCGCAGGCGATTGCGTCGGGTTATGAGTCGATGGCGCGACTCAGTCTTGCGATCTCGGGGGCGACCATCCTCTATCGCGGCATCTGGCCGACGTTTTTCTCAGGCCCCGTCGGCGCGGCGGCGACCGCGGCCCCGCTTTTGGGACTGAGCGCTGAGCAAACCGCGGATGCCATCGGCCTTGCGCTTTCCTTGACGAGTGGTGCCGCCGGCGGCGGCAACGGGCGCTTCGTTCTCTTGGGTCAGGCGGTGCGCGCCGGCGTTTGGGCGGCACTCGCCGCCGCCAAAGGCTATCGCGGCGATCGTGCGCTGCTTGACGGCGATTGGCTGCAGCGCAGCCACGGCATCGCGCTCGATGCCGCGCCACTGACCCCACCGCTCGCGGGCGAAGGCGCAATTGCGAAGATCAGCTACAAGCCCTTCTGCGCGGCAAAGCAGAACACCGCGGCGATCGATGGCTTCCGCCAGCTCCTCGCGCGCCATCCGGCGGATGCGATGGAAGCGGTGCGCGTGACCGTGCCGCCCGCCTATGCCGGGATGATCGGCCAGCGCCACACCAAAGGCCGCGTCGAGCGCATCATCAACACCGCCTACCAATTCGCGCTCGCGGCTTACCGTCCCGATCTTATCGACGACGTTGTGCGGCCGGATCTCTCGCAGGATGCAAAGATTGCGGGTTTCATGCCAAAGGTCGAGATCGCGCCGGACCCGGCGATGGCGTCCTATTTCCCGGCGGTCTATCCGGCGCGCGTTGAAGCGAAGCTGAATAATGGCGAGACAGCATCGGTGCTCGTCACCGATGCGCCCGGCGATCCGGCGCGGCCGCTCGGCGAGGGCGAGCTGCTGGCGAAATTCCATCGCCTCGCCGATCCCGTGATCGGCGCGGGCGCGGCCGAGAGTGCCGCCAAAGCCGCGCTCGGCGCCGTCAGCGAGGATGGGTCCCTGGCGGCGCTGCTCGCCGCGATCGCGAACACGAAGGCGCTGGGATAATTAATTCGCCGTCATTGCGAGCGCAGCGAAGCAATCCAGGGCGACGCATTTCGCACCGGATTGCTTCGTCGCGCGATGCGCTCCTCGCAATGACGGCTAAATTTTGATGACGACTTTGCCGAAATGGCGGCCGGCCGCGAAATCCTTATAGGCCGCGACTGCATCGTCGATGGGGTAAACCTTGTCGACCGCCGGCTTCAGCTTGGCGACCATGATGGCGCGGTTCATCGCCTCGAACATGGCGCGGCTGCCGATATTGATGCCGGTGACGCGCAACCCTTTGCGCAGCACCAGCGCGCGGTCGAGATCGCCGCCGACGCCGGCGCGCGCGCCGATGATCGCGGCATGGCCGCCGACCCGCAGCGCTTCGAGCGCGAATTTCGAGGTTTCGCCGCCGATCACGTCGAGCGTCGCGTCGGCGCCGCGCCCGCCGGTCAGTTCGCGCACCGTATCGGCCCATTTCGCGTTCTTCGCGTAATTGACCGTGCCGGTCGCGCCGAGTTGCTTGGCGCGCTCGAGCTTCTCGTCGCTCGATGAGGTGATGATCGCATTGGCGCCGGCGGCGCGCGCGAGTTGCAGGCCGAAGACCGAGACGCCGCCGGTGCCAAGCAGCAACGCCGTGTCGCCGGCGCGCAAGCTCGTCGCTTCGAAGAGGCCGTGCCATGCCGTCAGCGCGGCGCAGGGCAGGGTCGCGGCTTCTTCGTAGGAAAGATGCGCCGGGAATTTGGTGACGCCTTCACCTTCGAGGACGACATATTCGCCGAGCACGCCCTCAGCCGTGCCGCCCAAGGCCGCATCCTGGGCCTCGGCGAAGACCGGGCCGGTGATCCAGGTCTGGAAAAACGTGCTGCAGACGCGGTCGCCAGGCTTCACCCGTGTGACCTCGGCGCCGCATTCGACGATCTCGCCCGCGCCATCGGAAAGCGGGATGCGCGGCAGCGGGATGCCGCGCATATAACCGCCTCTGAGGATCATCATGTCGCGCCAGTTGAAGGAGGCGGCACGCATGCGCACCAGGACTTGACGCGGTCCGGGCTTGGGCGTCGGCCGCTCGGCGATGCGCAAGCCCTCGAAGCCGGTCGTCGCGACGATCTCGACGCATTTCATCGCTGCTCTCCCTCTGCAGATCCTTGGGCCGGTTCTCCGGCCGCGGATTTAGTCGCTGGCGCCGCGCACGCGATCGGCGAGGCTCAGCGGGTCCTGATGCATGGTGTCGGCGCGCCAGGCAACATGGCCGTCCGGCCGCACCAGGACGAGCTTCTTTTGATAGAGCTGCGCGATCGCGCGATCGGCGATCGTCGCGACGCTGATCGGCACCTGCCGTTCGCGGAAGGCGCGCTCGATCGGCGCGCCGTCGGGCGCATCGCCGCCGAAGCGCAAC
>DATNGE010000289.1:0-5161 GCA_035606035.1 Allostellaceae bacterium | reverse complement strand
CGGCAATCTCGCCACGACGTTCACGAGCATCGGCAACTTGCTGTAACCCGCCACTTGTTTATCCGGTATGAAAGGCCCCGCTCCGGCGGGGTCTTTTGTTTGTGCGGCTCTAGCCGGCCGTATCGTCTTCCGGGCCGGCTTCGATAATCGCCGTGATGGTAATATCACCGGCATTGGCGAAGCGCAGCGTCACCGGAAAAGTATCATCGAGCGCCAGCGGGCCTTTCAGGTCGCGCAAGGCGATGTAGCGCCGGCCCGGTGCGAGTTCGACCGGCCGCTGCGGCCAGAGGTCGAAATATTCGAGCGGCGTGCCGTCATGCGCGCGAAAGATCACCGTCGCGGCGACCGGCGTCGACGCGGCGATCAGCCGCTCGTGGTTGGGGCCATTGTTGACGAGGCGCATGAACAGCGCGGCGGCTTCGGTGACGGCGGGCGGCGCCCAGGGATGGACGATCGAAATCGGGCCGAGGGTGAAGGATTTGCCCGCTGCGGCGCGCGCGCGGCCGGCATAGAGCGCAAGCGGCGCGAGCAGCAACACTCGCCGGTTCATCGCCACCAGCATCCAGGCCAGACGGTCGTGCCGAGAGGAGCGGTCAGAGGGCTTTTGCCCGTTTCAAAAGCGCGGAGAGCTTGACGCCGAGCACCACGTTGTCGCGCCACAATGCATCGTTAGCGCGGCGCAACCCGTCAATGATCCAGCACACGAAGAACGCGACGATCACGAAGACGATGAGATGCGCCGTGTCGCTATATTTCGGCCAACCCAAGCCGGTCGGGGGCAGGAAGAAATCCCATAGGCCGACGGCGCTGAAGACCAGCGCCCAAGCGGCGAGCGGCCAGCCGCCAAGCGCGCAGCAAGCGACGATTGCGATGATGAAGCAGAGATAGGGAACGTCGATCCCGAAGGCCGCAAAACCCGCTGCCAGCAATGCGCATCCTGTGACGGCAAAGGCTGCGACGGCGGCGCTGAGCGCGATGTTGGCGGTCCGGCTCTTCTGGTCCATGGGAGCAATTCTGCCTAAAAACAGAGCGCCGGCGCAATCGCCCATTTTCACGTTGATGATCACGTTCTAGGAAACCGGGAGCGACAGCAAAGAGAGAACACGCTATGGCCGAGACGGCGCGACCGAATGACCTCGACAGCTATTGGATGCCTTTCACCGCCAATCGCCAGTTCAAGGCGAAGCCGCGGCTGATGGCGTCGGCCGAGGGCATGCACTACCGTAGCACCGATGGCCGCAAGATCCTTGACGGTACGGCGGGCCTCTGGTGCGTCAATGCCGGCCACGGCCGGCGCGAGATCGCTGAAGCGGTCCATCGCCAATTGCTGGCCCTCGACTATGCGCCGGCGTTTCAGATGGGCCATCCCGCGATATTCGAGACTGCGTCGCGGATCGCAGCGCTGCTGCCCGGCGATCTCGATCATGTCTTCTTCGGCAATTCCGGCTCGGAGGCGGTCGAGACAGCGCTGAAGATCGCGCTCGCCTATCATCGCGCGCGCGGCGATGGCGCGCGCACCCGCCTGATCGGGCGCGAGCGCGCCTATCACGGCGTCGGCTTCGGCGGCATTTCGGTCGGCGGCATCGCCGGCAACCGCAAGCTCTATGCCGGTATTCCCGGCGTCGACCATCTGCCGCACACGTTCGATCTCGCCAGACAAGCTTTCTCGCGCGGCCAGCCGGAATGGGGCGCGGAGCTCGCCGACGAGCTCGAGCGCATCGCTGCGCTCCATGATCCCTCGACCATTGCCGCGGTCATCGTCGAGCCGATGGCCGGCTCGACCGGCGTGCTCGTGCCGCCGAAGGGCTATCTCAAGCGCCTCAAGGCGATCTGCGAGAAGCACGGCTTCCTCTTGATCTTCGACGAGGTGATCACCGGCTTCGGCCGGCTCGGCGCGTCTTTCGGCGTCGAGCTTTTCGGCATCGTGCCCGACATGGTCTGCTTCGCCAAAGGCGTGACCAATGGCTGCGTGCCGATGGGCGGCGTCGTCGTCAAGAAGCCGATATACGACGCCTTCATGCAAGGCCCCGAGAATCTCATCGAATTCGCCCATGGCTATACCTATTCGGGCCATCCGATCGCGGCGGCAGCGGCGCTCGCGACGCTCGACATCTACGCGAAGGAGGATCTCTTCAACCGCGCGAAGTCGCTCGCGCCTTATTGGGAGGATGCCGTCCACGCGATGAAGGACCTGCCCAACATCGTCGATCTCAGGAATATCGGCCTCGTCGCCGGGATCGAGCTCGCGCCCATTCCCAGCAAGCCGGGCGCGCGCGCTTTCGATGCCTATGTCAAATGCTTCGAGCGCGGCTTGCTGGTGCGCCAGACCGGAGACATCCTGGCGCTGTCGCCGCCGCTCATCGTTGAGAAGTCACAGATCGACGATATGTTCGGCCTGCTGCGCGAGGTGCTGAAGACATGTTGATCGGGGTTCCGAAGGAAATTAAGACGCACGAATACCGCGTCGGACTCGTCCCCGGCAGCGTGCGCGAGCTGCTCCACCACGGGCACCAGGTCGTGGTCGAGAAGGGCGCCGGCGCGGGCATCGGCTTCGACGATGCGGCTTATGAGAAAGCCGGCGCGCGCGTGCTCGCGAGCGCCGCCGAAGTGTTCGCTGCCGCCGAGATGATCGTCAAGGTGAAGGAGCCGCAGCCGCAAGAGATCGCGATGCTGCGGAAGGACCAGGTGCTCTTCACTTATCTCCATCTCGCCGCCGACAAGGCCCAGACCGAGGGGCTGATGCGCTCGGGCGCGGTCTGCGTCGCCTATGAAACGGTGACCGACGCGCGCGGCGGCTTGCCGCTCTTGGCGCCGATGAGCGAGGTTGCCGGCCGCATGGCGGTCCAGGTCGGCGCGCATTGCCTCGAGAAAGAGCAGGGCGGCGCCGGCATCCTCTTAGGCGGCGTGCCCGGCGTTGCGGCGGCGAAAGTCGTCATCCTCGGTGGCGGCGTCGCCGGGACCAACGCGGCGCGCGTGGCGATGGGGATGGAGGCCTACGTCACCGTTATCGATAAATCGCTGCAGCGTCTCTACGAGCTCGATCTGCAATTCGGCTCGCAGCTTCATACGCTCTTTGCGACGGTCGAGAATATCGAGCACGAAGTTCTGTCGGGTGATCTGGTGATCGGCGCGGCCTTGGTCGCGGGCGCGGCGGCGCCGAAGCTGGTGACGCGCGACATGGTGAAGCGCATGCGGCCGGGCTCGGTGCTGGTCGATATCTCCATCGATCAGGGCGGATGTTTCGAGACCAGCCGGCCGACGACGCATGCTTCGCCGACCTATGTCGAGGAAGGCGTCATCCATTACTGCGTCACCAACATGCCGGGCGCGGTGGCGCGCACCTCGACCTTCGCGCTCAATAACGCCACCTTGCCCTTCAGCCTGGCGCTCGCGAACAAGGGCTGGCGCAAAGCCCTGGCCGATGACCCGCATCTCCGCGCCGGGCTCAACATCGCTGGGGGCAAGGTCACGCATGCTGCGGTAGCGGAGGCGCTCGGCCTGCCGCTCACCGCGGCGGAAGACGCGCTGAAGGGCTAGCGTTGCATTAGTATCCTCCGTCCTTCGACTACGCGCTTCGCGCTCCGCTCAGGACGAGGAAGAACGAGACGGCATCAACGAGGAGATGCCACGCACATCCTCTTCGTCCTGGGCGAAGTCGAAGGACGCTGGATGGAGCTGCAACCACTATGCATGCAACTTTGCGCTATCGCGCCGTCGGCTTAGGCTGGTCGGGTCCGGTGTAGCGCAGGATGAACATGCCCCACTGCTTGTCGTCGACATAGACATAGCCGCGCGTGTCGACCAGCACGTCCTCGGTCTGATTGACGAGCTTGGTCTTCGGGTGAAGGCCGGCGCGCACTGTCGGCTGCGGCGGAATGAAATAGCCGGTGATCTTCGGCATGTACGGGTCCTTGATGTCGTAGACCTGGAGCCCGGCGTTGAAATAGGTGAGATAGATGAGATTGCCCGGCTGCTCGACATCGGGCAGGTGGATCTCCTGATTGGTGTTGTGCGGGCCGAAGCGCCCGCCCTTTTCGCAGAAATCCGTATAGGGTGCTTTCTTCGGCGGCACCGGCAGCGGGAACATCGACATCAGCCGCGGCTTCGCCATGTTCTTGTTGTCGATGAGAACCGCGTAATTGAGCGCGGCGTCGGTGCAGTTCTCGGGCGCCGCTTCGGAGCTGGCGAAGAGCATCTGGCGATCCCAAAGCGGCAGCACCGTGTGTTCGGATTGCGAGCCCGCGGAGATGAAGGGCGGCGTCATGGTGAGGTCGCCGATCAGCTTGGGATGGGCGATGTCGCTGATATCGAGATTGATGATACCCGGCGCGTAGCCCATCGCGGCGATCTTGCCGTCGGGGCTGATATTGGCGGGACCGTGGAAGCCGAAAGGCGCCGGCGTCGGCAGACCGTTCGGCTCCTCTTTCTGATTGGGCCGCGCCCAAGTGCCCGCGACCTTTGGATTGCGCGGATCGCTGACATCCAAGATGACGAGGATGTTGCCCTTGTAGCCGGGCGCCGCGGCGGAGAGATACGCGTATTTGCCGCCGGGATAGGAGTTGCGATGCGTGCCGGTCGAGCCCGTCTTCCATTGCGAGAGCTGCTTCGGATTGGTGGGATCGCTGATGTCCCAGATAATCACGCCGTCGCCGAAAGGCTTGGACAGATCCCCGCCCCAATCCGGCGGCTCCTGTTGCAGCGCGGTGATCATGAGATTGTCGTGCAGCGTCATCTGGATGTCCCAAGTGTTCTCGGGGCCCGGGATGAACTTGACGTATTTCGGATTGGCCGGATCCGTGACGTCGACGATGCTCCAGCCGTAATGCCAGAGATGGCCCATATACATGTACCAATGGCCGTCGCTTGCATGCTTGATCGCGAGCTTGAAGCCGCCGCGCCGACCGCCGAGATCGCTATAGCCGACCGGCTTCATGTTCATCGCTTCCCAGCCCTTGGGGATCGGGTCGGCCAGAGCCGGGCGGGCGAGCAGCGCGGTGGTGAACAGAAGTGCGGCAGCGGATGTGGCAAGGCGCATCGCGTTTCTCCCAAGGTATCGTTGGCGGAAGATTAGTGCCTCTCATGCGTCATTGCGAGGACCGCGAAGCGGGGCGAAGCAATCCAGAGAGAGCCACGTGTATCTCTGGATTGCTTCGCTTCGCTC
>DATNGE010000288.1:0-9034 GCA_035606035.1 Allostellaceae bacterium | reverse complement strand
CCGCAACATCCCGCCAGAGCTGCGGCGCATTCCGGCGGAGAAGCCATGATCGACACGGCGATGATCCTTGCGGCCGGCTTCGGCACGCGGATGCGGCCGATCACGGATCACACGCCGAAGCCGCTGATCCCGCTGTGCGGCCGTTCGCTCATCGATCATTGCATCGACCGGCTGATCGCTGCGGGCGTGAAGCGCGTCGTCGTCAACACGCATTACAAAGCGCCGATGATGGCCGAGCATTTGAAGCAGCGGCACGATGTCGAGATCGTGCTCTCGCACGAAGAGACGCTGCTCGATACGGGCGGTGGCGCGAAGAACGCGCTGAAGCATCTCGGCGAAGCCTTCTTCGTCATCAATGCCGATGTGTTCTGGCTGAACGGGCGCACGCCGGCGCTGCTGCGTCTCGCCAATGCCTGGGATCCGGCGCGGCTCGATGCCCTCCTGCTGGTGCAGCGCACGACCAGCGCCGTCGGCTATGACGGCGTCGGCGATTTTGCGGTCGATGCGCTCGGTTATGTGCGCCGCCGCGCCGAGCGTGAGGTCGTGCCCTATCTCTTCGGGGGCATCGAGATTTTGAGCCGCCGCTTCTTCGCTGGATCGCCAAACGGTGCGTTCTCGCTCAATCCGCTGTGGAATAAGGCTATCGTCGCCGGCCGGCTCGCCGCCATCATCCATGACGGTGAATGGTTCCATGTCGGCACGCCACAAGGCCTCGCCGCCAGCGAGGACCGGCTGACCGAGCGTAATCTGTGGCCGGGTAGTATCTAGCCGGGGAGCATTCATGCCGCCGGCGATCTATTCGATCCCTGCCGAACAACCCTTTCTTGACACGCTCGTCGCCGGGCTGATGCGTCGCGCCGGCAAGGCGCCGCTCGCGCTCGCCGGCATGACCGTGCTGCCGCCGACTCGCCGCGCCGCGCGCAGCCTTCGCGAAGCCTTCCTGCGCGCCGGCAACGGCGCCGCGATGCTGCTGCCGCGGATGCTGCCGGTCGGCGATCTCGATCCCGAAGAATTGGCGCTGTTGCCGGATGAAGCGGAAGGCGCCGGGCAAGGCTTCGACCTGCCGCCCGCCGTGCCCGAACTGCGCCGCCGCCTGCTACTGACGCAGCTCGTCCGCAAATACAGCCAGGCCAATGGCGACGCGATCGCGCTCGGCCAAGCCGCGCCGCTGGCGCGTGAGCTCGCACGCTTCCTCGACGAGGCGCATGCCGAAGGCTGCGATCTCGACAAATTGGGCGAGCTGGTGCCGGAAAAACTCGCCGCGCATTGGCAGAATGTCGTGAAGTTCCTCGACATTTTGCGCATGCATTGGCCGGCAATCCTCACATCCCTCGGCTGTCTCGATCCGGGCGAGCGGCGTAACCGCTTGCTCGCGGCGCAAGCCGAGGCCTGGCGGCGCTCGCCGCCACGCGGCGCGGTGGTCGCAGCGGGCATCACCGGCGGCATTCCCGCGGTCGCCGCGCTGATGCAGGTAGTCGCCACTCTGCCCGAAGGCGCCGTGGTGCTGCCCGGTCTCGACATCGAGGCCGATGGCGCCATGTGGGAAGAGGTGCTGGGCGATCCGGCGCATCCGCAGCATGTGATGGCGAAATTCCTCGAGACGATCGGTATCGAGCGCAGCGCGGTGAAGCCCTGGGTACGGATCGCCGCGGCGCAGCCGCGCGCCAGGCTGCTGCGCGAAGCGCTAGCGCCGGCGGCGCTCACTCATCGCTGGCGCTTTATCGCTGGCGTCGATATGCGCGCGCTCAAAGGGCTGCGCCGTCTCGATTGCGGCAGCCCTCAGGAGGAAGCCGGCGCGATCGCGCTCCTGCTGCGCGAGGCGCTGGAAGTGCCGGGCAAGACCGCGGCGCTGGTCACGCCCGATCGCGATCTCGCGCGCCGCGTCGCGGCCGAGCTTAAGCGCTGGGAGGTCGAGATCGACGATTCCGCCGGCGTGCCCCTCAACCGCACGCCGCCTGGCGTCTTCCTGCGTCTCGTCCTTGCTCTCGCTGCCGAGCAATGGGCGCCGCTGCCGCTGCTCTCGGCGTTGAAGCACCCACTCGCCGGCTGCGGCTTGCCGCCCGGCGCGATCCGCGAGCGCGTGCGCGCCTTGGAGAAAGAAACGCTGCGCGGACCGCGGCCGAAGCCGCGCGCCGAGGGTGTGCGCGAATTGCTCAAGCCGGAATGGCACGCGCTGCACGATCTCGTCGCGCGGATCGAGGCGGCGACAACGCCGCTGATGAAGGCGCTGGCGAGCGATGAGACCGATCTCAAGACCTTGGTCGCCGCGCATATCGCCTGTTGCGAGAGCCTTGCCGCGAGCGACGAGGAGCAAGGCGCGTCGCGGCTCTGGCGCGAGCCGGCGGGGGAGGCCGCGGCGCTCTTCTTGAACGAGCTGCTGCAGGAAGCCGAAGGCTTTCCGCGCTTCCGCGGCAGCGAATATCCGGCGCTGTTCGAATCGCTTCTGTCCGGGCCGGTGGTGCGGCCGCCTTACGGACGCCATCCGCGGCTCTTCATCTGGGGCTTGCTCGAAGCGCGGTTGCAGCAAGCCGATCTCATCGTGCTGGGCGGCCTCAATGAAGGAAGCTGGCCGGCGACGATCGCCAGCGATCCGTGGCTGTCACGACCGATGCGGCAAAGTTTCGGATTGCCCCCGCCCGAGCGCCGCATCGGCGCGGCGGCGCACGATTTTGCGCTCGCGCTCGGCGCACGCGAGGCGGTGATGACGCGTGCCGTGCGTGTCGAAGGCACGCCGACCGTCGCCTCGCGCTGGCTTTTGCGGCTCGACACGGTGCTGCGCGCGGCCGGGATCGAAAACACGCTCGGGGCGGACATCGTGCCGCTCAGCTGGCACGAAATGCTCGACGCCCCCGCCGGCGATCCGCTGCCGATGCCGCCGCCCGCGCCGAAGCCGCCGCTCGCAGCGCGGCCGCGCAAGCTCTCGATCACCGAAATCGAGACGTGGCGCCGCGATCCCTATGCGATCTATGCGAAGCATGTGCTGCGCCTCAAAGCGCTCGATCCGCTCGATGCCGATCCCGGCGCTGCCGACCGCGGCATCATCATCCATGAGGCGCTCGGCGATTTCTTGCAGAAATTTCCGAGGCAATTGCCGCATGACACGCTCGAGCGGCTGCTCGCGCTCGGCCAGCACAGCTTCGCGCCCTTGCTCGACCGCCCGGGCGTCTGGGCGTTTTGGTGGCCACGCTACAAGCGCATCGCCGAATGGATTGCAGCGATGGAAGCGGAGCGGCGGCCGCTGCTGGAGGACATTCTCGGCGAGATCGCCGGGTCGATGATCGTCGAGTCCGCCGCCGGCCCGTTCGAGATCGTCGGTCGCGCCGACCGCGTCGAGCGGCGGCGCGACGGCAAGATCGCGATCATCGATTACAAGACCGGCTCGGTGCCGGAGGCGGGTGATCTCGCCGAAGGCATCACGCCGCAACTCGCTCTCGAAGCGGCGATGATCGAGCAAGGCGGAATCGATGCCATCGGCAAGGCGAGCGTTGCGGAGCTCGCTTATTGGAAGCTCGGCGGCGGCGATCCGGCGGGGATTGTCATGCGCCGCGAGGACGATCCGGCGGAGCTGCGGGCGCTGATCGAGCGTACGGTGCTCGGCATGCGCGCGCTGATCGCGTCTTTTGACGACCCGGGGATGCCCTATCTCGCCGTGCCGCGGCCCGAGAAGGCGCCGCGCTATTCCGATTACGCGCATCTCGAGCGGCAGAAGGAATGGCTCGCCGGCGAGGAGGAAGAGGAATGAACGCGATCGCGTCCGACCCCTTGCCCGAGGATCCGGGGCAGGAGCAGCGCCGCGCGTATGAGCGCCAGGCCTCGGTTTGGGTCGAGGCTTCGGCGGGCACAGGCAAGACAACGGTGCTGACGCGCCGCGTGCTGTCGCTGCTTCTCGCCAAGACCGCGCCGTCGCGCATTCTTTGCCTCACTTTCACCAAAGCGGCCGCCGCCGAAATGGCCAACCGCATCAATGAGACGCTGTCGCGTTGGGCAACAAGCGACGATGGCGCGTTGGCGCAAGAGCTGGTGCCGCTGATCGGTGCGATGCCCGATCCCGATCAGCTCGATTACGCGCGCCAGCTTTTCGCGCGCGTCCTTGATGCGCCGGGCGGCATCACGATTGCGACGATCCACGCGTTCTGCCAATCCCTGCTGCGGCGCTTCCCGCTCGAAGCGGGCGTGGTCCCGCATTTCGAGGTGATGGACGAGCGATCGAGCGCCGAAGCCCTGACCGCGGCGCGCGAAGCGGTCCTGACGCGCGCGCGCGAAGAGCGCACTTCGCCGCTTGCGGACGCGCTTGCCGAAGCCGTGCAGCGGACTCATGAGGAGCGTTTCACCGAGCTTTTGAGCGCGCTGGCGCAAGAACGCGCGCGGCTCTTCGCAGCGCTTGGCCGCGGCTTCGATGATTTCGCGCGCACGCTCCGCCGCCTGCTCGATGTGCGCGAGGGTGAAACAGTGGATGGCATCCTTGCCGAAGCCTGCGCGGCGCATGCCTGCAATGAAGAAGCGTTGCTCGTCGCGTGCCGGGCCATGATCGCGAGCAAGGGCAAGACCGACCAAGAGAATGGCGCGATCATCGCCGCATGGCTTGCCGCGCCGGAGATGCGGCACGTCGCGTTCGATGAGTATCTCTGCGCGTTCTTCACCGCCGATGGCGCGGGGCCGCAGCGAGTGCGTCTCGTGACCGCCGCACTCGCCCGCGAGTTGCCGCATGTCCTCGCGGCAATCCAAACCGAGGCCGAGCGCCTGCAAGCGATTCGCCAGCGCCGCTGCGCCGCCGAGATTTACGCCGCGACCGCGGCGATCGCGCGGCTCGGCGCGGCCATGCTCGAGGAGTATGAGCGCTACAAGACGAGTCGCGCGTTGCTCGATTACGACGATCTGATCCTCAAGACGCGCGATCTCTTGCGCCGGCCGGGCATCGCACCCTGGGTGCTGTTCAAGCTCGATGGCGGGCTCGATCACATCCTGGTCGACGAGGCGCAAGATACGAATCCCGAGCAATGGGAGATCGTGCAGCTGATCGCCGAAGAATTCTTCGCCGGCGAAGGCACGCGCGATGCCGCGCGCACCATCTTTGCCGTCGGCGACGCCAAGCAATCGATCTACAGCTTCCAGCGCGCCGATCCGCAGAAATTCATCGCGATGCGCGCCCATTTCGAGCGCGCGGCCGGCGCCTGGTGGCGGCGCGTACCGCTGCATGTCTCGTTCCGCTCGGTCGCGGCGGTTCTGGGTGCCGTCGATTCCGTCTTCGCCGGCGATCCGGCGAATGACGGCGTCGCGCTTGATGGGCAGATCATTCGCCACATCGCCCAGCGGCAAGGCGATGCGGGCCTCGTCGAGCTCTGGCCGCCGATCGTGCCCGAGCAAACTGCGCCGATGGCGCCGTGGGAGCCGCCGGTGAAGCAACGCGGCGCGAGCGAGCCGCGCGCGCGACTGGCGCAAGCGATCGCCGCGCGCATCGAAGATTGGCTCGATCGCGGCGAGCGGCTCGAAGCCCATGATCGGCCGATCCGGCCGAGCGATATCATGGTCCTCGTGCGCCGTCGCGGGCCGTTCGTCGGCGAGCTCGTGCGGCATTTGAAAAAGCGCGGCGTGCCCGTTGCCGGCGTCGACCGCATGATCCTGACCGAGCAACTCGCCGTCGAGGATATGATGGCGGTCGCGCAATTCCTGCTGCTGCCGGAAGACGACCTCACCCTGGCGAGCGTGCTGAAAGGCCCGCTATTCGACTTCACCGAGGATGAGCTGTTCGCGCTCGCTTGGCAGCGGCCGGGCAGCCTATGGACCGCGCTGCGCGAGCACGCTGAGGACGCGCCGCGCTTCCGCCGCGCTTTCGATGAGCTAAGCAGGTTGCTGGCGCGCGTCGATTTCGTACCGCCTTACGAGCTATTCGCGGAAATACTGAGCGCGCGCGGTGGACGCAAAGCGATCCTCGGCCGGCTCGGACCTGAGGCATCCGACCCGCTCGACGAGCTGCTCGCGGCCGCGCTCGCTTATGAGCGCGCCCATGGCGTCTCTCTGCAAGGCTTTCTCCATTGGCTCGCCGAAGGCGCGGCCGAGATCAAGCGCGATCTCGATCAAGGCGCGCGCGACGAGGTACGCATCCTCACCGTGCATGGCGCGAAGGGCCTCGAAGCGCCAATTATCTTCTTGCCTGATACGCTGCAGATGCCGACCAAAACAGCGCCCATCCTCTGGCACGAAGCGGCGCGGGGCGAGGCCGCGCTGCCGCTCTGGATGGTCGCGCGCGCGGCGCCGCCGCGGGCCGCACAGGCAGCGCTCGACGCCGCGAAACGCAAGCGCGATCAGGAATATCGCCGGTTGCTCTATGTCGCGATGACGCGCGCCGCGGATCGGCTCTATGTCTGCGGCTGGCAAACCAAGCGGTCGCCGCCCAGCGGCAATTGGCATGCGCTCGTGGCTTCGGGCCTGCGCGCTGCCGGTGCCGTGCCGTTCGATTTCGCGGGCGAGAAATTCTCCGGCGTTGCGGCATGGGCGGGCGATGGGCTGCGCTTGCGTCATGAGCAAAGCGGCAGGCCGCGACGGGCCAGACGCGCCGCGCCGCCGGCTGTATCCTCGCCGTTGCTGCCCGATTGGTGCTGGCGCGCCTCGCCACCCGAGCCGGCGCCGCCGAAGCCGCTCGCCCCCTCGCAGCCGCAAGGGCAAGAGCCGCCGGCGCGCTCGCCGCTCGGCGATGATCGCGGCGCGGCCTTCTTGCGCGGGCGGCTGGTGCATCGCCTGTTGCAGAGCCTGCCTTCTGTCGAGCCGCTATGGCGCGCGGCTGCGGCGCAGCGCTTCCTCGCCCTGCCGGTACATGGTCTCGCGGCCGCGGACCAGCAGGCGATCCTCGAGGAGACGATGGCGGTGCTCAATCATCGCGATTTCGCGGCGCTGTTCGGCCCGGATTCGGTCGCCGAAGTACCGGTGGTCGGGTTGGTCGGCGGGCGTGCGCTCTCGGGTCAGATCGACCGCCTGGTCGTCGAAGGTTCGTTCGTGCTGATCGTCGATTACAAGACAATCCGCCCGGTGCCGCCCGCTCTCGATGCCGTGCCGCCGCTCTATCTCGAGCAGCTCGCGGCCTACCGCGCGGCAATCGCTGCGGTCTTTCCGGATAAGGAGATACGCTGTGCGCTGCTCTGGACGGATGGTCCGATGCTGATGCCGGTCCCGCCGGAAAGGCTTACGCGAAGCTAAGTGGCTTTGGCATCGAAAGCTTTCTTCAAGATGCATTCAATGCAAGGCGCGTATCCCTGGTCCTCGCCCTCCCGATGGGTGAAAACCGGCTTTTCTGTGGAATTCGCAGTCATCAATCCTTAACTAACGGGCGAGTCCGCATGGTTGCGGGCATCGCCTTGCTTGCCTAAGCTCGGTTCACCGTCCGCTGCAGGAGAATGGGATGTCTACCACCAAGATCACGGATGCCTCTTTCGACGCCGATGTGCTGCGCGCCTCGGGTCCGGTTTTGGTGGATTTCTGGGCGGAATGGTGCGGCCCCTGCAAGCAGATCGGCCCTTATCTCGAGGAAATCGCCGCCTCGATGAAGGACAAGCTCACCGTCGCCAAGATCAATATCGACGAGAACCCGCAGACCCCGACCAAATACGGCGTGCACGGCATTCCGACACTTATGCTGTTCAAGAACGGGCAAGTTGCTGCCACGAAAATCGGCGCTCTCCCGAAAAGCAAGTTAGTTGAGTGGGTTAGCTCGGTCCTCTAGGGTCGCTGTGGAGCGTCTAAAGCGCTGAGCGCTAAGACCGCCTTAAGCATTTTCCCGTCAAGATAGCGGCGGTGGCCCATCGGTCACCGCGGTCGCTTGGCGGCGCATTTTCCTGCTCGCGCCGACCGCCATCGTATGTGAGGCAAGGCGCGCCATGAAGAAAATCCTCGTCATCGACGACAACATGGTTGTCCGCAACACCATCGTGCAGATCCTCGAAAGCGAGGGTTACGAGGTGATCAGCGCCGAAGACGGGCGCCGCGGGCTCTTCGTCTTCCGCAGCGAGAAGCCCGATCTCGTCGTCACCGACATCATCATGCCGGAGAAGGAAGGCATCGAGACGATCCGCGACATCCGCGGCGAAGTTCCCGATGCCAAGATCATCGCGATCTCCGGCGGCGGGCGTATCGGCAATACCGATTTCCTCAAGATCGCACGACAGCTGGGCGCGTCGGATATCGTCGCGAAGCCGCTCGATCCCGATCACTTCCTCGACGTCGTCAAGAATTGCCTTGCCGCCTGATCGCGCGGCCGGCGGTCGGCGATGGCTCTTCTACACAAATTGCGGCGCAATCTCGCGGATCTGATCGATCCGGAGACTGACCGTCAGCGCGATGCCGCGCCGGCAAGTCAAGCGGCTGACGCTCTTGTGTTGCCTATCCGAGAGGTGCCGTCTTTCGGTTATGCCGACGCAGCCGAGCCGTCATGGCCGGCGCCATCGAGGCTTCCACCACCGACACCCGAGGTCAACGATCCACTCGCCGCGCTCAGCTATGCCTATCGGCCGAGCTGGGATCCGGCGCGCGGCGTCATTGCCGCCTATCTTTGCGTGCCGACGCTGCCGGAAGCGTCGGGCACCGCGCGGCGAGCGGCGGCGGCTCTCCCTTGCAGAGACGACATACCGGCGCTCGAAAGACTCGATTTCGCCACGCTCAGTCACGGCATCGGCGTCGCCGAAGGCTTCGTGCACGAAAAGCGTCGGCTTCTCATCACGGTTCCGGTTCGCTTCGAGACACTGTGCGTGGCCGCGCATCATCGCCGCTACGTTGAAACATTGCGGACGCGGCTCAGCCCCGAGGCGGCATCGCTCTTGGTCGTTGAGCTGGTCGGCGTGCCAAGCGGCGTGCCGGAAGCGCTCCTCCTCGAGATCAGCTCGCCCCTGCGCGCGCACGCCCGAGCGGTGATCGCGCGGCTCGGTCCTGACATCACCGATTTCGGCCAATTCGCCGCGGCGCGCATCGCCGCGGTCGGCTGCGATCTCGCCGAGCAAAACGCGTCCGAGTTGGCCCTGATGCAGCACATGGCGCGTTTCAGCCGCGG
>DATNGE010000287.1:0-2062 GCA_035606035.1 Allostellaceae bacterium | reverse complement strand
GCGCCGCCTTCCTGTCGTTCCCGATCGTGGCGGCGCAGATCTACATGTTCGTCGCGCCCGGGCTGTACCGCAACGAGCGCCGCGCCTTCCGGCCTTACCTGATCGCGACGCCGATCTTCTTCACCATGGGCGCGATGCTGGGCTATTTCATCGTGTTCCCGATGCTGATCCGTTTCTCGCTGCACATGCAGCAGCCCGGCTCATCGACCGACGCAGCGATCGTGCTGCTGCCCAAGGTCGGCGAATATCTCTCGCTGATGATGTCGCTGGTGCTGGCCTTCGGCGTCGCCTTCCAATTGCCGGTGATCCTAACGCTGCTCGGCCGCGTCGGCATCATCACCTCCGACCAGCTCAAGGGCAAACGCCGCTACGCCATCGTCGGCGTGTTCATCGTGGCCGCCGTGCTCACCCCACCCGACGTGCTCAGCCAATGCTCGCTGGCGATCCCGCTACTGCTGCTCTACGAAGGCTCGATCTGGTCGGTGAAACTGGTGGAGAAACGCAAGGCGGCGGAAGACGCCGCGGCCGCCGGCGACGCGGGCGACGCCACCGCCAAGCCGGCGGAGTAGGGCCTTCATTGCTGTCGTCCCCGCGAAGGCGGGGACCCATAAGCCGCGGCGTCTCGTGAAGGCACGGCGTATGGGTCCCGGCCCTCGCTTTGCTCGGCCGGGACGACGGCTTTGCGGGTTCCCGCGATTCCGACTAAGACACGCCGGCCATGTACGATATCAAATGGATTCGCGAGCACAGCGCCGAATTCGACCGCGGGCTGACGCGGCGCGGGCTCGCGCCATTAGCCGACAAGCTGCTGGCGCTCGACGAGAAGCGCCGCGCGGCCATCACCAAGGCCGAGCAGGCGCAGGCGCGCCGCAACGCCGCGTCGAAGGAAATCGGCGAGGCCAAGAAAAATAAAGACGACGCGCGCGCGGCGGCGCTGATGCAAGAGGTCGCCGAGCTCAAGACCGGGCAGCCGGAATTGGAAGCCGAGCAGAAGAAGCTCGACGACGAATTGAACAAAGAACTGGCGCAAATCCCCAATACGCCGGCCGACGACGTGCCGGACGGCGCCGACGCCGGCGGCAATGTCGAGCGTCATGCCGTCGGCAAGAAGCGCGATTATACCTTTAAGCCCAAGCAGCATTTCGAACTGGGCGAAGCGCTCGGCATGATGGATTTCGAATTGGCGGCAAAACTCTCCGGCGCGCGCTTCGTGGTATTGCAGAAGGGCCTCGCGCGCATGGAGCGCGCGCTCGGGCAATTGTTTCTCGATGTTCATACCGGCCCGATCCGAAAGAACGGCAATGTGGAGATAGGCGGCTATACAGAGATCAGTCCACCGCTGTTGGTGCGCGACGAGGTGATGTTCGGCACAGCGCAATTGCCGAAGTTTGAAGATGATCAGTTCTTCGCTCATTCGATGGAGATGAAGAGCCTGCTAGAGGAAGTTTGGCGCACGACCGTCGAAAATTTGGATCAAACTCGAGTCGATATAGAAGAGACAAGAGCGTTCATTGAAGATGGGCTAGAGAAAAATCGACTTTGGCTCATCCCCACCGCCGAAGTGCCGCTCACCAATCTGGTGCGCGAGTCGATCGTCGACGAAGCGCAACTGCCGATGCGGCTGACCGCCTGCACGCCGTGTTTCCGCGCCGAAGCCGGCGCCGCCGGCAAGGACACGCGCGGCATGATCCGCCAGCATCAGTTCACCAAGGTCGAGCTCGTCTCCATCACCACGCCGGACAAATCCAGGGACGAGCACGAACGCATGCTGGCCTGCGCCGAGGAAGTGCTGAAGAAGCTCGACCTGCATTACCGCGTGGTCACGCTCTGCACCGGTGACATGGGCTTTGCCGCGCAGAAGACCTACGACATCGAAGTCTGGCTGCCGGGGCAGGGGATGTACCGCGAGATTTCGTCGTGCTCGAACTGCGGCGAGTTCCAAGCGCGGCGCATGAATGCGCGCTTCAGGGCCAAGGACGGCAAGCCGCAATTCGTGCACACGCTCAACGGCTCCGGCGTCGCCGTCGGCCGCGCGCTCATCGCGGTGATGGAGAATTATCAG
>DATNGE010000286.1:0-8790 GCA_035606035.1 Allostellaceae bacterium | reverse complement strand
GGCGTAGCGCCGATTCGGCATCCAGAAGCAATCCTCGCGCTTCCATTTCGGCAGGAAGCCGAGGCCGAGCATGCCGAGGCCGAGCTCGCCGGTGACCTCGCGCATCTGCTTCAGATGCGCATGCAGCTCGTTGCAGGTTTGATGCAGCGTCTCGAGAGGCGCGCCCGACAATTCGAATTGCCCGCCCGGCTCCAGCGAGATCGCGCCGCCAATGCCGTCCTCGAGGCCGACGATGTTGTCGCCATCGAGCACCGGCTGCCAGCCGAAACGCCGCATCTTCTCCAAGATGGCGTGGATGCCGCTCTCGCCCTCATAAGGCACGGGATGGAGATCGGCGCGGCGGAAGATGAACTTTTCATGTTCGGTGCCGATGCGCCATTCCGCGCGCGGCTTGCAGCCGGCCGCCAGATATTCGACAAGCTGACGCTTGTCGGTGACGGGCGCGCCGCCGGAATGGGAGGGTGCCGACATGAACCCGATAGCCCTTAGTGACCGCTCCAGAACGATATCTTGATGCTACCGCGCCTCGCCCCGAAGCGCTTGCAACACCGCCAGCCCCGCCAACGCGGCCGTATCGGCGCGCAAAATTCGCGGTCCCAGACTAACGGGTGAAACAAAGGGGAGTTTCCGGAGGGCGTCAAGCTCCGTTTCGGCAAAGCCGCCCTCCGGCCCGATCAGCACGGCCCACGCGGCGGCTGTTTGCCGCGCGAGCACCGCGGCGGCCGGCGGCGCCGTCCCTGATTCATCGCACAGCATGATGCGCCGCAAGGTATCCCAGCTCGCGAGGATATCCTCGAGCGCGCGCGGCTCTGCGATGCGCGGCACGGTCAAACGCTCGCTCTGCTCCGCCGCCTCGATCGCATGCGCGCGCAAGCGTTCGAGATTGAGGCGCTCGACATTTGTATGCCGCGTGATCGCCGGCACCAGCGCACTGGCGCCGAGTTCGGTCGCCTTCTCGACGAGATAATCGATGCGCGCGCGCTTGATCGGCGCGAAGACGAGCCAGAGATCGGGCTCCGCTTCTTGCGCGCGCGATCGTTCCTCGATGACGAGACGCGCGCCGCGTTTGGCGAAGCTATCGATCCGCGCACGGGACTCGCCATCGACGCCATTGAACAGCGCGACGCCGTCGCCCTCCTTCAGTCGCATCACGTTCTTGAGATAATGCGCCTGTTCCTCGCCGAGCTCGATTTGCGCGCCTTTCGCGAGCGGCAACGTGACGAAGAGACGGACAAGCCCCTTGACGTTCATTTTAATTTCGCTTTCCCCGCGAAAGCGGGGATCCAGGGTAACATCACGATGCCAGATCCTGATAAAGATCGCGCCATTGCGGATTGCTCTGTTCGATGAGATCGAGCTTCCACTGCCGGCGCCACTTCTTGATCCGCTTCTCGCGCGTCAACGCACCATTCATGGTCTCATGGAACTCATAGAAGACAAGATCGTGAACGCCACACTCCTTCGTGAAGCCTTGATGGCTCCCTCCTTATGCTCGAAAACACGACGCGCGAGGTTACTGGTCGCTCCCCCATAGAGCGTTCCATTTCGCTGACTGGCGAGTATGTAGACGCAGGGACGTTTTTCGATCACGTCTGAACCCCTGGGTCCCCGCTTTCGCGGGGAAGGCAAATATTCTTAAGCGCTACAGAGATTAGCATAGACGCTCATATCCTCCCTGTGTCTCCGGTGTTAAGAACCACCGCATGGCCGAGCTTCGTACCGATATCCACGCGGGCGACTGGGTCGATCGGCGCGCCCCGCAGGCACTGCGGCCCTATATCCGGTTGGCGCGGCTTGATCGGCCGATCGGCACCTGGCTGCTGCTCTTTCCGTGCTGGTGGGGCATCGCCTTCGCGGCCGAGCGCTGGCCCGATTGGCGGCTGATCGCGCTCTTCGGCATCGGCGCGGTGGTGATGCGCGGCGCCGGCTGCACCTTCAACGACATTGTCGATCGCGATTTCGACGCCCGCGTCGAGCGCACGAGTGTGCGGCCGATCCCGTCGGGCGCGGTCAGCGTCAAGGCGGCCATCGTTTTCATGCTGCTGCAGCTCGTGATCGGCGCGGCGATCCTCTTATCGCTCAATCGCCTGTCGATCCTGCTCGGCTTCCTCGTGATCGCGCTGATCGCGACCTATCCCTTCATGAAGCGCATCACCTATTGGCCGCAATTTTTCTTGGGTCTCAATTTCAATTGGGGCGCGCTCATGGGTTGGGCGGCAGTGCGCGACGATCTCGCAGCGCCGGCGTTGTGGCTCTATGTCGGTGGCATCGCCTGGACCTTGGGCTACGACACGATCTACGCGCATCAAGACAAGGACGACGATCTGCTGATCGGCGTCAAATCCTCGGCCCTCGCGCTCGGCGCCTGGACGCGGCCTTTCCTCTTTATTTTCTATGGCGCCGCGGTGGCGCTCTGGGCGATCGCCGGCGAGAGTGCCGGCTTCGGCTGGCCTTATCGCATCGCGCTGATTTGCGCCTTCTTCCAGCTCTTCTGGCAAGCGCAGCAAGTCGACACATCGAGCCAGCCCGATTGCCTGGCGAGATTCCGCTCCAACCGGTGGGCCGGCTGGATTCTCCTGATCGGCATCATCGCCGCGCATGTCGTCTGACGCTCGTTTCGCGAAAGAAGAAGCTTTCATTCGCGCCAACACGGCGATCGACGCACCGCCGCTCATCCCCGAGATCAGGCTCCACCTCGCGAGCGAAGTGACGCCGCTCTGGCACGCGACCGAAGCGACGCTCGCGCGGTCGCAATTGCCGCCGCCTTATTGGGCCTTCGCCTGGCCCGGCGGACAGGCGTTGGCCCGGCATCTGCTCGATCATCCCGCGCTGGTCGCGGGCAAAAGCGTGCTCGATATCGGCGCCGGCTCCGGCCTCGTGTCGATCGCCGCCCGGCAAGCCGGCGCCACGCGCGTCACCGCGGCCGAAATCGATGTTTTCGCCATCGCCGCGATCCGCCTCAACGCCGCGCTCAACAAGGTCGCCATCGAAGCCGAAGCCCGCGACCTCATCGGCGGCGCGAGCCAATGGGACGCGATCCTCGTCGGCGATATGTGTTACGAGCGTCCGCTCGCCGAGCGCTTGACCGAGTGGCTGCGCCAGCTCGCGGCGCGCGGCGCGACCGTGCTGTTGGGTGATCCCGGCCGCAGCTATCTGCCGAAAGAGAGCCTTCGCGAAATCGCGCGCTATACCGTGCCGACCTCGCTCGATCTCGAAGACCGGACCTCGCGCGAGACCGTGATCTGGCAGCTTTTTTCGGAAGGATGAATTCGCGCGGGCTGCTCGCTATATCAACGGAAGCTTCGTAGCCCTTCCCGTCACCCGCGGACTTGTTCCGCGGGTCCATGGATTGCCGGGACGTAAAGCTTGTCCTCGGGCCGGCCACTGGCCCGGACCCGGGGGCCCGGCAATGACGATTGAGGGTTAGATTGGATGGCAAGGAGACCTTATGCCGCAAACCGACGCGCTGAACCTGCTCGGCGATCTCATCGCCCGCGCGACCAAAGCGGGCGCCGATGCCGCCGATGCGGTGCTGTTCGAGAGCGCCTCGCTCAGCCACGCGCAGCGTTTGGGCAAGGTCGAGAAGCTCGAGCGCTCGGAGAGCTACGACCTCGGCCTGCGCGTGCTGATCGGCAAGCGGCAGGCGATCGTCTCGTCCAATGATCGCAGCCCGGCGGCGCTCAGCGAACTCATTGAGCGCGCCATCGCGATGGCGAAAACGGTGCCGGAGGATCCTTATTGCGGCCTCGCCGCGCCCGAGGAGTTGGCCCGCGATTGGCCGTCGCTCGATCTCGACGATCCCACCGAGCCCGCACCCGAGACGCTGATCGCGCGCGCCGCCGCTGCGGAAGATGCAGCACGCGCCGTGCCGGGCGTCACCAATTCCGAAGGCGCGGAAGCGAGCTGGAGCCGCTCGAGAGTGGCACTCGCCGCATCGAACGGCTTCGCCGGCTCCTACGCGAGCACGCATTCGAGCATCAGCGCCGCGGTGCTCGCCGGCACCGGCACCGGCATGGAGCGCGATTACGATTACACCACCGCGATCTGGGCCGAGGACATGCAGGGGCCCGAGGAGATCGGCAAAAGCGCCGGCGAGCGCGCGGTGAAGCGGCTCAATCCGCGGAAGATGCCGACGCAGAAAGTGCCGGTGGTGTTCGATCCGCGCGTCGCGGGCGGCATGCTGCGCCATCTCATCGGCGCGATCAGCGGCCCGTCGATCGCGCGCGGCACCAGCTTTTTGAAGGACAAGCTCGGCCAGCGCATTTTTCCCGCGGGGCTCAGCATCATCGATGATCCGCACCGCAAGCGCGGCCTCCGTGCCAAGCCCTTCGACGGCGAAGGCGTGCGCAATCAGCGCCGCGCCATCGTCGAAGACGGCGTGCTCAAGACCTGGCTCTTGGATCAGCGCTCGGCGCGCCAGCTCGGCCTCAAAAGCACCGGCCATGCGAGTCGCGGCACCTCGGGCCCGCCCAGTCCCGCGCCGACCAATCTCTATATGGAGCCGGGCGAGCGCGCGCCCGACGCGCTCATCGCCGACATCACGCAGGGTTTCTATGTCGGCGAGCTCATGGGCATGGGCATCAACGGCGTGACCGGCGATTACAGCCGCGGCGCCGCCGGCTTCTGGATCGAGAACGGCAAGCTCAGCTTTCCGGTGAGCGAGGTCACCATCGCCAGCAACCTGAAAGAGATGTTCTTGCACCTCACCCCGGCAAGCGATCTCGTCTTCAAGACCGGCAGCGACGCGCCGACCTTGCGCATCGAAGGCATGACGGTCGCCGGCGCCTGAGCGCCGTTCAAGCAATGAGCGCGAGCGGCGCCGACGCGAGGCGGACGGTCGCCGGCAGATGCGCGCGCACATCGCCATCGATCTGCACCGGCGCGCCTGCGGGACCGGCGAGCTCGATCACGCGCGCCCGGCGCACCTCGACATCGGAGTGCCGCGGCAGCGTGCCCGTCACGACCGCCGCCATGTAGCGCAAAGTCGCGAGCCGCGACGCGCCGGGGAACAGCACCGTATGCAGCACTGGCTGATCGAGCCGCGCTTCGGGCGCGAGCACGAAACGCCCGCCATAGAACTGCGCCCGCGCCACGACCAGCGATGCCGGGCTTTCGCTCTGGCCGTCGATGCGTACAGCGAAGAGCCGCCGCTCATGCCGAGCGAGCTGCTGGAGGCTGCCGAGCACATAAGCGCCTTTGCCGATCCGGCGCTTCAGCCTCACATTGAGTTGCGCGACCACCTCGGCATCGAAGCCAATGCCGGCCATCAACAAAAAACGCCACGGCTCGTTGCGCGCGGCGCTGATGATCTCGGCGGGCACGACCGGGCGCGTCGCCGAGAGCGCCGCGATTTCGGCAAGCGCTTCAGGCGCGCGCGGCAGGCCGAGCTCGTTGGCGAGGACATTGGCTGTGCCGAGCGGCAGGATCGCCAGCGGCAGGCGGGAATAGACAATGCCGTTCACCGCCTCGTTGATGGTGCCGTCGCCACCGGCCACCGCGATGGCGTCAAAACGCGCGGGGTCGGCCGACTCGGCGAGGCTCTTGGCGTGGAGCGGCGCGTTGGTCTCGGCCACCGTGACGGCGGCGCCCAGCCGCACCAGCGCGGCGCGAAAGCGCTCGAGCTTGCCGCGCGCGCGCTGCCCGGCCGTCGGATTGTAAATCGCCAGGATGCGGCGCACCTCGGTCTCCGTTCCGTTTGCCCTTATCGACTGTTCGGCGCCGATCCTCCAGCACTAAATCGCGCCTTGCGGCGTTTCGTCCCTGACGGAAAGGCTTGCAAAACAGGGGCTTGCCAGATAAATCGGGACCTGTCCGGCCACCCGCCCATGCTATTATGCGGCGATGCAGCCGCCGACCGACCGCGTTCCCGTGCGATTGAGCGAAGCCTGGAATTGAGCACCCCCGCATCGACGAGCGCCGGCCCAGCCCCGGCGGCCCGCGAGTTCTCGCATAGCACCTGGCCGCTGATGCGGCGGCTGGCGCTGGAATTCATCCACCCCCATATCGGCAAGCTGCTCCTCGCCTTCCTCGCGATGGGCATCGTCGCGGGGGCGACCGCGGCCAATGCCTGGATGATGCAGCCGTTGATGGACAAGGTGTTCGTCGACCGCGACGAGACGCTGCTGCTGCTGATCCCGGCGGCGGCCATCGTGCTGGCGCTGGTCAAAGGCTTCGCCGGTTATGCCCAATCGGTGTGGATGACGACGATCGGCCAGCGCATCGTCGCCGATATCCAGCTCAAGCTCTTCGCGCGGCTGATGCGCGCCGATCTCGCCTATTTCCACACCAACCCGGCCGGCACGCTGATCTCGCGCTTCGTCAATGACGCGGGGCTGCTGCGCGGCTGCGCTACCAATGTCATGGCCGGGATCGGCAAGGAAGCGGTGACCGCCGTCTTTCTGATCGCGCTGATGTTCTATCAGGATTGGCTGTTGGCGACGCTCGCCTGCATCGCCTTCCCGCTCGCCTTCCGGCCGATGCAGCGTATCGGCAAGCGCATGCGCCGCGTCTCGGCGAACACGCAGGCCGAGACCGGCCAGTTCATGACCCTGCTCAACCAGACCTTCCAAGGCGCGCGCTACGTCAAGGCCTACGGCATGGAGTCCTATGAGATGTCGCGGGCGCAGCGTCTCATCGAGAGCCTTTATCGGCTCGTCGAGAAGGCGCAGCGCGTGCGCTCGATCTCATCGCCGCTGATGGAAGCGCTAGGCGGCATCGCGATCGCGCTGGTCATTCTCTATGGCGGTCACCAGGTGCTGAATGGCGCACGCACGCCGGGCGCGTTCTTCTCCTTCATCGCGGCGCTGCTGCTCGCCTATCAGCCGCTGAAGACGCTCGCCGGGCTCAATACCAATCTGCAGGAAGGCTTGGCGGCAGCGCAGCGGCTCTTCACCGTGCTCGATATCGAGCCGGCGATCCGCGATCGCGCGGGCGCCCGCGCGCTGCGTGTCACTGGCGGCCAAGTGCGTTTCGAGGCGGTCGATTTCGCGTACGAGACCGGGGCGCAGGCGCTGCGCGGCGTCACCTTGGAGATCCCCGCCGGCAAGACCGTGGCCTTGGTCGGCGCCTCGGGTGCCGGCAAATCGACGATCATGAATCTGATCCCGCGCTTTTATGATGTCGGCGCCGGCGCAGTGCTGGTCGATGGCCAGGATGCGCGCGATGTGACGCTCGCCTCGTTGCGCGCGGCGATCGGCCTCGTCAGCCAGGAGGTCAGCCTCTTCGATGACACGATCCGCGCCAATATCGCCTATGGCCGCTTTGGCGCGAGCGAGGACGAGATCATCGCTGCGGCCAAGGCCGCCGCGGCCGACGAGTTCATCCGCGCCCTGCCGCAAGGCTATGACACGATGGTCGGCGAGCATGGCGTGAAGCTCTCCGGCGGGCAGCGCCAGCGTCTCTCGATCGCACGCGCAATGCTGAAGAACGCGCCGATCCTGCTCCTCGATGAAGCGACATCGGCGCTCGATACCGAATCCGAACGCCAGGTGCAGGGGGCCCTCAACAACCTGATGAAGGGCCGCACCACGCTGGTCATTGCCCATCGCCTCTCGACCGTGGTCGGGGCCGACATCATCTACGTCATCGACCATGGCCGCGTCGTCGAGCGCGGCAGCCATGCCGAGCTCTTGCGTCGCGACGGCGCCTATGCCCGGCTGCACGCGCTGCAATTCCTCGGTCGCGATCACGACGCGCCGCAGCCAGCCGCCTCGCTCGAAGCCTCGGCCTGACCGATGGCCATGCGCGTGATGAAACGCTGGCTGCGCTCGGATGCCGCCGTGCAGTTGGGCTGCTGGCTGATCCATGTTTATGCGCGGTTGGTCTGGCTCACCGGACGCTGGACGATCGAAGGCGGCGAAATCCCGCAGCGCTTCCATGCCGCCGGACGGCCGGTGATCCTCGCTTTCTGGCACGGCCGCTTGCAGATGATGCCCTATTGCTGGGATCGCCGCGTGCCGATGCATATGCTGATCTCGGCGCATACCGATGGCCGCTTGATCGCCGGCGCGGTCAAATATTTCGGCATCGAATGGATCGCCGGCTCCTCGCGCGACGGCGGCGGCGGCGCGGTGCGCCAGATCCTCCGCCGCCTGAAGGCCGGCGCTTGCATCGGCATCACCCCCGACGGGCCGGACGGCCCGGCAATGCGCGCCAAGCCCGGCATAGCCGCGGTTGCACGCTTGTCGGGCGCGCCGGTGCTTCCCGCGGCTTATGCCACGCGCCGTCGGCGCATTCTCAAGAGCTGGGACCGCTTCCACCTGCCGCTGCCTTTCAGCCGCGGCGTCATCATCTGGGGCGAGCCGATAACGGTCGCCGCTCACGCCGACGAGCGCGCGCTGGAGCAAAGCCGCCTCGCGATCGAGCAGGCCCTCAACGCCGTCACCGCCGAAGCCGATCGCCGCATGGGACATGAGTTGGTGCCGCCCGGCACGTTGAGCCGCGACGCGTTGCGCGATTTGAAACGCGCGGGGCAGCGCTCATGAGCCTGCTCGGGCTTTATCAGGCGGGCACCACCGCCCTCGGCCCCGTCGTCGCGCTCTATCTCGCGCGCCGCATGGCGCATGGCAAAGAGGATCGCGAGCGTTTCGCCGAGCGCCAGGGCCATGCCAGCCGTCGCCGTCCACCCGGCCCGCTGGTCTGGGTGCATGCGGCGAGCAATGGCGAAGCGGTGTCGATGCTGTCGCTGATCGACCGGTTGCTCGTCGAGCGCCCGGCGCTGTCAGTCCTGGTGACGACCGGTACCGCGACCTCGGCGCGGCTCTTGGCGCATCGCCTGCCCGCAGACCGCGC
>DATNGE010000285.1:0-9978 GCA_035606035.1 Allostellaceae bacterium | reverse complement strand
CGGATCGGGTGAAGGTCGAGATCGCCGACATCCGCGACACCGCGCGGATGCGTGCGCTGCTCGAAGGCTGCGATTATCTTTTCAACCTTGCCGGCCAGACCAGCCATCTCGATTCGATGCATGATCCGGTGACCGATCTCGAGATCAATTGCCTGGCGCAGCTCACCTTGCTCGAAGCCTGCCGCGCGGTCTGCCCGAAGGCGGTCGTGGTCTTCGCCTCAACGCGCCAGATCTATGGCCGGCCCGATTATCTGCCGGTCGACGAAAAGCATCTGCTGCATCCGGTCGACGTCAACGGCGTCAACAAGATGGCCGGCGAGGCCTACCACATCCTCTATCACGATGTGTATGGCATTGCCGCCACGGCGCTGCGCCTGACCAACACCTACGGTCCGCGCATGCGGATCAAGGATGCGCGGCAGACTTTCGTCGGCGTGTGGCTGAAGGCCGTGCTCGAAGGCAAGCCGTTCGAGGTGTGGGGCGGCGAGCAGAAGCGTGATTTCACCTATGTCGACGACGCGGTCGATGCGTTCCTCATCGCGGCGCTGAGCCCGGCGACCAAAGGCAAGGTGTTCAATCTCGGCGGCGAGCGGCCGGTCAGTCTCGATCAACTCGCTGAGCTTCTCGTCGCGGCGAATGGTGGCGGGAGTTTCGCGCGCCACGAATTCCCCGCCGAGCGGCGGCGTATCGATATCGGCGACTACTTTGCGGCCGATACGCTCTTCCGCGATCTCACCGGCTGGCAACACAGCGTGCCGCTCGAAGACGGTTTGAAACGCTCCATCGCTTATTTCCGCGAGAACAGTCGCCACTATGTCTGAGCAGGCAATTCCCCAAGCGGATCCGCGGGCGGGTTATCACGCGCATCAGTTCGAGATCGATGCCGCTCTCGCGCGCATGCTCGAAGGCGGGCGTTATATCCTTGGTCCCGAGGTCGAGGCCTTCGAGCAAGAATTCGCCGCTTATATCGGCGCACGCTATGGCGCTGGCACGGCGAGCGGCACCGAGGCGCTCGTGCTGGCGCTGAAAGCGCTCGATCTCGGGCCCGATGATTATGTCGCAACCGTATCGCACACCGCGGTCGCCACCGTTGCCGCGATCGAGCTTGCCGGCGTGAAGCCGCTGCTCGTCGATATCGATCCCCGCACTTATACGATCGATCCGCAAAAACTCGAAGCGTCGCTACGCAACCCGCCCGGCCGTGTCGCGGCAGTCATCCCGGTCCATCTTTATGGGCTTGGCGCCGATATGAGTGCGCTCGGCGCGCTCGCGAAGCAGCATGGCTTCCGCATCATCGAGGATTGCGCGCAGAGCCACGGCGCCTGGCTCGATGGCCGCCGCCTCGGCAGCATCGGCGATCTCGCCGCTTTCAGCTTCTATCCGACGAAGAATCTCGGCGGCATCGGCGATGGCGGGGCCGTGCTGACGAACGATGCGGCGCTTGCGACGCGGCTCAAAGAGCTGCGCGAATACGGCTGGCGCCGGCGCTATATCAGCGATCGCACCGGCATGAACTCGCGCCTCGACGAGATGCAGGCGGCGATCCTGCGCGTGAAGCTTCGTCATCTCGATGCCGACAACGCGCGGCGCCAAGCGATCGCCGGCATCTATGATTACGGGCTGCGCTGGTCCGAGGAAATTGTTCTCCCCGCGCGGCGTTCGGGTGGCTCGCATGTCTTCCACCAATATGTCTTGCGGTGTCGCGATCGCGACGGGCTGCAAGCCGCGCTGAAGGCACGCGGCGTCGGCACCAATATCCACTATCCGGTGCCGGTGCATCTGCAGCCCGCCTATCGGGATCGCGTCGCGATCGGGCAGGGCGGCCTCGACGAAAGCGCGCGCGCGGCGCGCGACGTCTTGAGCCTGCCGGTGTTTCCCGAGCTTGGCGAGGATCGGGCCGCGCGCGTCGTCGCGGCGCTAAAAGCGGTTAGCTTCGGCTGATGATCGCGGGTTGCGCGCCGCGCCGTTCTACAGGCTCGCCGCGCGTCACCGAGCGTACGACCGATTGCGGCTTGCGGTTTACGGTGAGATAGAGCCGGCCGAGATACTCGCCGATAATGCCGAGCATCACGAGCTGAACGCCGAGCAAGAGCAAGGTCGCGACCGTCAGGAAGGCCCAGCCCGGCGGAGTCGCGCGCAACACGGCTTCGGCGCTGACCCAAACGACGCCGATGAAACCCAAGGCACTCATCGCAAACCCCGCGAAGGTCGCGATCCGGAGCGGCATCACCGAGAAATTGACGAACATGCTTGTCCAAAGACGCAGTAGTCGCGACAGCGTGTAATTGCTGCGCCCCGCATTGCGCGGCAGATGCTCGACTTGCAGCGTGCCGATGCTGTGCGTTGCCTGCAGGATCAGCCCGTCGATATAGGGAAATGGCCCACGATACTGCGTCACCTGACGCGCGGCGAAAGCGCTGATGCAGCGGAAACTCGAGAGATAGAGCCCCTTTGGCTTGTCGAGCACTTTGTCTGCGCACCAATTGGCGAAGCGGCTGCCGAGATTGCGCCAGGCGGCGTGCTGCTTCTTGGCGTAGTGGGTGTAGATGACATCTTTCCCGCTCTGCTGCGCGTGATGCAGGAGGCGCAGCACTTCGCCCGGCGGATTCTGCAGGTCATCATCCATGGTGATGATGTGAGCGCCGCTCGCCTCGCGCAGCCCGGCCATCACCGCATTATGCTCGCCGAAATTGCGTGCGAGGTCGACGAGGGTGATCGGCACTTTCGCGCGCGCCTGGAGCCGCTGGCATTCGAGGAGGCTCGAATCCGGGCTCGCATCGTTGACAAGGATGATCTCGTGCCCGCCGGGCACGTCGAGCACTTCGAGCGCGTCGACGAGCTCGCCGATGCTATCGGCGCCGTTATAGACGGGAACGACAATACTGAGGGCGTAGGTCATGGCTTCACTGCAGTTGCTAAGATTGAGCCGCCGAAGGGCAAACGCAAGCCGCAGGCGGCGAGCGCCAGTTCGTACCGCAAGATAGAGCCGAAGAGCCGTTCGACGAGCGGCGGCAGCAGCTCGACATCGCTTTTGGCGCCGCGATGCAAGAGGCGCTGCGCCACCATCAGCGGAAAGAGCAGGCTGTTCCAATAAGTGACGCGGATCTCGGTGAAGCCCGCCGCGAGCAGCAGCCCGCGGACCTCGGCCGCGCCGAAGCGTCGCACATTGTCGACCGCGAGATCATGGCCCGAGAACAGCCAGCGATAGGCGGGCAAGTTGAGCAGCAGCAGGCCGCGTGGTTTGAGACAGGGCGCGAGCGCCGCGAGCGCCTCGGCCGGCTCGACGCCGCGGTGGCACAGCACATCGGCGCTGAAAATCGCATCGCAGGATCGCGGCGCAAGCGGCGGCGCCAGCACCGAGCCGACAATGAGCGCGCCGCCGCTTTTATCCCGCGCCGTCTCCGCCGCGGCCGGATCGAATTCGAGGCCATAGCGCCGCGCCAAGGGCGCGGCTTCGGCAAGCGCCGTCAGCAATCCGCCGGTGCCGCAGCCGGCATCGAGCAGGATGGCATTGCTAGCGGGCTCCGCACGGCCGCGCCAAGCGCGGATGAGGTTCGCGTGCAGACCGCGAAACCACCAGCCACGCTCTTCGACCGCGGCGAGGCGCTCATATTCGCGGCGTTCCATAGCCGCCCGCCGAAGTGCGTCTAATTGGCGCCGGCGAGCAAGCCGGGCCGGCGCGTGCCGGCGACGATCGCGCGGCGATCGAGCACGAGCGAGAGCAGCGTGCCCATGCGCTCGACGCGATAGACCACGCTGCCGGGCAGCGATTTGTCGCAATCGTCCTTGGTGAAGGCGATGAAGAAGTCGGCGTTCTCGCGATCTTCGGTGAAGATGAAATTCGGCGGGAAGTAATAGGCGGCGGAGCCGGGCGGGCCGCAGACCGCGACAGTGAAATCGTGGTCCATGAAATCGGCGCCGTATTCGGCTTTCAGATAGTCGTGCAACCCATGCACGGCCTCGTCATAGGAATTGGCCCAATAATCGAGCTTGAAGAGGCCTTGCGCGCCCTTGGTGCCGCCGATGAACTCGTTGTAGTAGACGTACTCGTCCGGATGGAGCTGCGTCATCGTGCCGATATGCACGGCGCCGTACAGCGCGAGGGCGGCGAAAGTGGTGTGGCGCAGCTTCGGCGCGGTGAGCTTCTGCCAGGCGCGATCGGCAAGCAGCGCGGTCACCGCCGCGATCGGCGGCAGCACGAAGATGAAATGGCGCATGCCGTCGAACAGCACGGCCTTGATCGCGATCGCATAGACGACCGGGAAGAGGATCGCGAAAGCGACCATGAAGCGCATCAGCATGCGATTGCGGCCGATCGCGCCGAAATCGCGCCATAATAGGAAGAGCGCGACGAAAGGCGAAGCGACAAGCAGCACCAGCACGAGCTCGGGCAGCGCCAGAAGAATGTGCACCGGCAGATACGTCCAGGGCAGATCAGCGGCCATGATGTAATGGCCGGCAAAAAGCGTGCGGAACGGGAATTCCTGATGCGAGAAGGTCGCGAGCGCCGAGAGCGGATTGGCGATCGGCCCGTGCTGTGCCCAGGGCCAGAAGATCAGCATTACCGGATAAGCGATCGCGACGACCGGGATAAAGACCCGGAAGCCGCTGACGATGCCGTCGCGGAAGAGCACGCTGACATGCCGCGTCTCGAGCGCGCGCCACACCGCGAAGAGGCTCAAGAGCATGCCGAGATACGCAAAGAGCAGCAGACCGCCGACGCGGACGCCGAGCGTCAGGCCGCAAGCCATGCCCAGCTTCAAGACCAGCGACCAGCGCGGCCGCGGCAGGCTCGGGATGATGAGGACGAGATAATAGAGCGCCCAAATGCTGCCGGTAGCGAAAGGGATGTCCTTCGGGTTGTTGAACATCTGGCCGTAGTAATTGGGGATCAGCGCAAGGAAGAGCGCGGCGAGGAAGCCGACGCGCGGTCCGCCGAGCACGCGGCCGAGCTTCCAGGTCCCGACCAGCCCGATGACGCCGACCAGCGCGTTGAGGAGATGCCGCGTCTCGTAAGTGCCGAAAGGCGAGACAGTGTTGACGGCGGCGGCAATCGAATCGAACACCGCGCCGTAATTGAAGAAATCCATCCAATGCAGGGCGCGCAGATCGGTGAAGCCCGACACGTAATAATTCAGCACGAAGACGCCGTACCAGTTGTGGCCGTCCTCGTCCCAGGTGACGCCGTAATCCTGGAAAGTCAGCAGCGCTATGATCGCGACGATGCCAAAGAGAATGCAGGCGAGCCCATCCCACGACGGAACGGCCCAGCGCGCAGCACCAAACTCGGATCGTGCCGCCTCTTGCGACAGTTCCGTTGTACTCATCCCGAACCCGCTCTCCACGCGCACAACGCGCCCGAAACTCCGGTTTGCTTAAGCGATCGCCGCTTCAAAGCCCGGATTCCTTCATCATTTTGCCAACAACGCGCTCTGAGGCGAAAAATTCCTCCGCCAAGCGGCGTGCCGCTTTGGCGTGGCGCGCGTAATCGGCGTTCACCGCCTTGATCGCAGCCAGGGCGTCGGCCTTGTCGGTGTATTCGAAAAGGCCTTCGCCCACGGGATAGAACCGGCTGAACTCGGTTGCCATGGTGACGACCGGCCGGCCGGAGGCAAGATAGCAAACGCTGCGGTCGCTAAACCAGCCGCTTTTCGGCCGCACATAGATGTCTTTCGCGACCGTGAACTCGGCGCGCGAGCCGCGGATGAAATCGCCGTAAGCGTCGATGCTGGCCGACACCGGCCGCGGATCGGTGAGCCGCCAGCCGGCCGACGTGACTTCCGCCTCAATCTCGGGAGTCGGCGGCAGCATCGCCATGGTGAAGGGCACGCCGGCAGCCTTGGGCACATCGAGCATGCGCAGGAAGTTCACATGCTTTGACCACACATACTGCTCGCCCTCGAATTCGATATTCTTGCCCTTGTTCTCCCAGGTGGCGATGGTGGTGAAGGCCTCGGGCGCGGCCGGCGTTTCGGGCCAGAGGCTGGTCACGACCGGGGGGCGCGTCGGCTGCCACGGGATGCCGCACAGCGGCACGATCCAGCCCGGCCCGCCGACATTCTCGCCATAGGTGAAGAAATGCGTGTGCGCGTCGAGATACGCGCGCGCACCGGGATCGGCCTTGGCGTATTTGATCTGCTCATAGACCGGATCGGTGTCGACCATGATGCGCACCGGGCAAGCCATATGCTCGTCGCGCAGCCTGGTCGCGCCGCAGAGATTGATCAGCGCCTCGGCGCTTTTTAGCAGCTCGAAAACGCGCTCGCGCGACAGGCCGTGATAGACGTCGTTGATCGCGTCCCAATACGCCCAACGGTCCTTGAAGCCGAAGCGCTCGATCGAATCCCTGAGGAAAGCGACGTTGTACGTGCAATCCATCATCACGCTGTTGGCGCGCGGGTCGTAAGGATTGGCGCCGTGATTTTCAACGTACCACGTGTCATAGCCGAGCTTTTGCAGGCCGACGAGATATTGCAGCGCCTGCCAGGCAATGCCCGCCATCGGCATCTGGGCGACGAAGTGCAAGAGGACGACGCGACCTTTGGCCATCGTCAGTGGGTTTCCGGATACGCGATCGCGAGTACTTCGATCGTCTCGACGCCGGCCGGCGTCGCGAGATCGACCGTGTCGCCTTCGCGCGCTTTGAGCAGTGCGCGCGCAATCGGCGAGACCCAGCTCACCCGCTTCGCGTCCGAAGTCGCCTCGTCGACGCCAACGATGGTGATGGTGTTCTCGGTGCCGTCCGCAGTGGCATAGGTGACAGTCGCGCCGAAAAACACCTGGTCGCGCCGGGTTTGCAGCATCGGGTCGACCACCTCGGCGCTTTCCAGGCGTTTGGTGAGATACCGGATGCGGCGGTCGATTTCCCTAAGCCGCTGCTTGCCGTAGATGTAATCGCCATTCTCCGAACGGTCGCCATTGCCCGCCGCCCAAGCGACAGTCTCGACGATTTTCGGCCGCTCCTCGCGCGCGAGCTTCTTGAGCTCGTCCTGCAGCGCCGCGAAACCCTGCGGCGTCATGTAGTTCTTGAGACCGCTCGGCAGCGGCGCGCCGGTTTCCGGCGTGGCATCGTCTGCGTCATCGGTCTCTTTTGTGAAGGCTTTGCTCATGATCGTTAGCGTAATTTATCGGTTGGTCCTGCCATCGTCGAGGAAGGCATAGACGTCGCCCGCCTTCTCCTCGGGCGACAGCCGCTTGAGCTCGGCGCCAATCTCCGCCGCGCCCAGCCAGCGCGGCATGGCCAAGGCCATGCTCTCGCCAGCCGAGCGGTTGAAGCGATAGGTGCCGAGAGAGTTCAGCCGTGCGATCGCAACGAGCGCCGGATCGAGCGCCGCCGGCAGATATTCGAGCGATAGGCCCGGCAGGGGCCGCGAGAGGCCTTCGAGCACAACGTGTTCATATCCCTCGACATCGATCTTGCAGAATGTGGGCATGCCATGCGCCGCGATCAGCGCGTCGAGCGTCGTCACCTCGACCTCGACTTCCTCGCGCCAGCGGACACCGCGAAAGCCGCGACTCTCGCCTGCTTGGGCGATGTAATCGGCCGAGAGCGTCGCGACCGTCGGATGCGCCGGATCGATCGCCAGCTTGGCTTTGCCGCTTGTTGCGCCAAGCGCCGCATCGACAAGCGCGACACGCGGGTCGTTGCCGAACCGGCGCTTCAACCCCGCTATCAGCCGGGGTTGCGGTTCGACCGCGACGACGCGCGCGCCGAGGCTGAGGAAGTGCCCGAGGCGATCGCCAACATGCGCCCCGATGTCGAAGCACAGATCGCCCGGCTGAATGAACTGGCGATAGAACGCTCTGGCGCGCCGCAGCTTCAGGGGATTGCCGCGATAGATTGCTGTCGAGCGCGCGATGCCGTAGCCGCGCCGCAAGGTCGAAAGAAGTGAGGCCATCGCTTAGGACTGTAGCGGCATGGCCGATGCTGGCTAGCGGCAGGGCTGGCTCTAGTGACGCTGTGCGAACCAGATGAAACCGTAGACCAGGCTAAGCGCGAAGACCGGAACGCTCAGCGCCAGGAAAATCCCGGTGAGGAGAAAGCCGCCGAAGACGCGCGCGAGGGCGCGAAGGAGGCGGCCCGCCATTGGCGCCGGCCGCCTGATCGTTGCGCCCGAGCCTCGCGCAAGCGATGCGGGTTGGAAATCGGCGGTACTCATCGTGTGCGTCGCTCCCGAATGCCGCTCTAGATGTGCCGGTGTTAAGCGGCGGGAGTTGGGCGCGGATACGGAATTCTGCGGTCTTGCGACGAATTCATCGCCCGCCCCGCTGAACCAAAGCGCGCGCGCCGGGGTTGCTGGCTCGTATGGTGACGGAGCTGATCGGCTGGGCCGCCGCCGCGATCCTGGTCGCGACCATCGGCCGGCAGGTCTACACGCAATGGCGCGCCGGGACGACGGCGGGCGTTTCCAAATGGCTTTTCATCGGTCAGGTTTCGGCCTCGATTGGTTTCGTTGTCTATAGCTGGCTGGAGCGCGACTGGGTGTTCGTCGCAACCAATGCCGTCATGCTGGCGACTGCGATCCTCGGTCAATGCGTCTATTTGCGAAATCGCCGGAAAAATCGTCGCGATGCTTCGCGGCGCGAAGCGAAAAAGCCATATTCTGTGCGGGGTTGAACCCCCGAAAACCCCATGCTAGGCCAGAGCCATGATGATGGATCGCCTGTTGGCTTGGCTGAAAGACGGCGAGAACGTGCTGCCGCAGAACGGCGATGAGCTGCAACTCGCGGTCGCGGCGCTTCTCCTCGAAGCCGCAGTCGTCGTCGACGGCGATGTCGATCCGCATGAGCGCGACATCGTCCGCCACCTCTTGCAGCGCTGCTTCTCGCTTTCGCCGGATGATGCGCAGCACCTGATCGCCGCCGCGGCGCGCCGGGTCGAGATGTCGTCCCAGCTGTTCGGCTTCACCAGCACGGTCAACAGCCGCTTCAGCGGCGCACGCAAGATCGAGCTCATCGAGATGCTGTGGGAAGTCGCTTATGCCGATGGCGTGCTCGATCCGCTCGAAGATACGCTGCTGCGCCGCATCGCCGGGCTGATCGATGTTTCCGATCACGAGCGCGGCGAGGCCAAGCGCCGCGTACTGCAGCGGCTGGGGATGCAGCCGGCTGGATGACCACCTTTCCCGAACTTCGCTACTGAGAGTGATGCGCTATGACCTACATCGTCAACGACGCCTGCATCAAATGCAAATACATGGACTGCGTCGAAGTCTGTCCGGTGGACTGCTTCTACGAGGGTGAGAATATGCTCGTCATCCATCCCTACGAATGCATCGATTGCGGGGTCTGCGAGCCGGAATGCCCGGCCGAGGCGATCGTGCCGGATAGCGAGCCCGCAGCCGAGAAATGGGTCGAGATCAACCGGCAATATGCCTCTTCCTGGCCGAATATCACCCGGAAGGGCACTCCCCCCGACGATGCCGACCAATGGAAAGACGTTCCCGATAAGTTCGAGAAGCACTTCGATCCGAACCCGGCGAAAAGATAGAAAAAGCCTGTAAGTATGGGCGTTTGCCGGCAAAGCATGGCTCCCGTGCTGGCTTTTCCTGCGGTTTTGTGGTAATTCTCAGAAATGGCACGCGGTGCCCGCGTGCTGATCCCGGTGACATGGGTCCGGGTAGCTGAGCCGATGGGGGCGGGCGAACCTCGCTTGATCGGGTTGAGGTTCTGCGTGCTCGGCAAGGACCAATGACACCCCCGCGGAGGGTGAGATGGCGACGGCAGTGAAAGAGAAAGAGGACAAGAAGCATTCCGAGAAGAATGCCGAAAAGCTGAATTTCGGAACCGGGGATCTGGTGGTTTACCCCACCCACGGCGTCGGCAAGATTTTGGCCGTCGAAACCCAGGAAATTGCCGGCCACACACTAAATGTTTTCGTCGTGCATTTCGACAAGGACCGGATGACGCTGCGCGTCCCGGTTGCCAAAGCGAAGAATTCCGGCCTCCGCCGCCTCTCCACCCGCAAGGAGATGGAAA
>DATNGE010000284.1:0-26731 GCA_035606035.1 Allostellaceae bacterium | reverse complement strand
GCGATACTCGACCTCGTAGCGGCCGTCGCCCTTGGGATCGAGAGCCTCGATGGCCAACTCATCCCACCGCACGAGACGCCGATGGCGCGCGCCGTGTTGCAAGGCGAGAGCGCCGCGGGTGCCGAGGCGGTGATCCAGAATCCCGACGGCAAGCGCTGGGTCGCCCGCCTCAATGTGCGGCCGCTGCGCGAGCCGAGCGGCGCCGTCATCGGCGCGATCAGCTGCTTTCAGGACGTCACGCAAGAGCACGACATGCGCAAGGCGGCGCGGCGCCAGCAGCGCACCTTCGATCTCGCGATGGTCGCCTCGAAGATGGGGACGTGGCGCTACACCATCGCCGACAACATCTGCGTTTATGACGAGAACGCCCAGCAGCTTTATGGCCTGACGGAAGCCCACTTTCTGCATGACGAGGCGGGCGTCACAGAGAAATTCCATCCCGACGATATGGCGCTGATGTGGAGCCGCGTCGCCAAGGCTCTCGATCCCAAGGGCGACGGCCGCTACGAGGTCGAGTATCGCGTGAAGCAGCGCGACGGCAGCTGGCGCTGGCTGAGCGCCTGGGGGTTGGTCGAGTTCGAAGGCCAGGGGCCCGAGCGCAAGCCGGTCGCGATCGCCGGGGCGAGCCGCGATCTGACCGAGCTGAAAAACGCCGAGCAGCAGCAGCGCCTGCTGGTGAACGAGCTCAACCATCGCGTCAAGAACACCTTGGCGACGATTCAATCGATCGCCTTCCAAACGCTGCGCGGCGCAAGCGATCTGCCCGCGGCGCGCGCGGCGCTCGACGGCCGGATCATCTCGCTGGCGCGCGCCCACGATCTCTTGACCGAGCGCAGCTGGTCGGGCGCCGATCTGCGCGATGTAATCGTGCGGGCGATGGAGCCGTTTGCGGCCGGCCAGATCGAGCTCTCGGGGCCGTCCTTGGAGATTTCGCCCAAACATGCGCTCGCGCTCTCTTTGGCGCTGCACGAGCTCGCGACCAACGCCGCCAAATACGGCGCGCTCTCGATCGCAAGCGGCCGGGTTCGGCTCGGCTGGTCCGCGGTGGCGCGGGTCATGCGGCTGAGCTGGCGCGAAAGCGGCGGCCCGCCCGTCAAGCCGCCGACGCGGCGCGGCTTCGGCAGCCGCATCCTCAACGACGGTCTCTTTCGCAACCTGAATGGCGAGGCGCGGCTCGACTACGCGCGGGACGGCGTCAAGTGCGAGATTTCCGCGGCGCTTTGACGCCGTCGACGCGGTGCGCCGCTAAGCCGGTTTGAGCGCGGCTGCCAGCGCCTGCGAGAGCTCATGCAGGTGGAACGGCTTGGCGACGACCGGCGCGTCGTGGTAAGCCGCCGGAACGCCTGATCGGCCGTATCCGGTCGAGAGGACAAAGGGCACGCGCATGTCGCGCAGCTTTTGCGCGACATCGATGCTGAGCGCGCCGTTGAGATTGACGTCGAGAATGGCGATATCGAACGGCGCGCTCGCGATTTTCGCGAGCGCCTGCTCGATGGTCGATGCCGTGCCGACGACGACGCATCCCATCATCTCGAGCATATCCTCGAGCAGCATGGTCACGAGCGCTTCGTCCTCGACGACAAAGACGCGGACATTGTCGAGCGAGCCTGCGGTCATGTTGCATTCAACGCGGTCGGGGCCGAATTGTTCAATGAGGAAATGTCAGCGCAGACGACGAGCACTTAGCCACTCGCGCGGTCGTTGCGCCGCAACTATGCTCGGCCAAACCGGCGGACAGGTCGGCCGTCTGTCGAAAAAATTGGCTGACGACCGGGTCTCTGGTACCCTTGGTCATCGTCATAGCTTGGTACCGGCAAAGTCACTTCAACAAAGGGGAGGGTCTACGATGAGCGTATCGATTCATCCTGCGGTTGACGGCGGTCTCAAGCCGGCTGCCAGCGGCTTTTCGGGCGGCACGCTCGTGTGCAGATGCTCGGCCGATCCGGTCAAAGTCGAGATCAAAGGTCAGGTCGCGCACAATCACGCGTGCGGATGCACGAAATGTTGGAAGCCGGCCGGGGCACAATTTTCGGTCGTCGCCGTCGTGCCGCGCGCCAACGTTGAGGTCGTCGCGAACGGCAACAAGCTCTCCGTCGTGGACGAGGCGGCGGTTATCCGCCGGCATGCGTGCCGCGCCTGCGGCACGCATATGTTCGGGCGGATCGAGAAGAAGGAACACCCCTTCTTCGGTCTCGACTTCATCCATCCCGAGCTGTTTCAGCAATCCGGCTGGGCGCCACCCGAGTTCGCCGCGTTTGTCTCGTCGATTATCGAAGCGGGCGCGGATCCGAAGAACCAGGGCGCCGTCAGGGCGCGTCTCAAGGAGATTGGCCTCGAGCCCTATGACTGTCTGTCGCCGGCTTTGATGGACTTTATCGCCACGCATCTGGCGAAAGCGTCCGGCGCGCTGCGCGCCTAGGTGGCCAAACGCTGAGGTGAGGAGGGCGCAGCCTGGGTCGGATCGCGTCGTCCTTTGAAACGCGAACCGGGGCCGCCTATAAGTGCCGGGTAAGCATGTTTGGGGGCTTTGATGAAGCGCCTCGCCCTTTGCTTGGTTTTGATAATCGCTGTTGCGCAACAAGCGGGCGCGAAAACCATTACCTGTGACTGGCAGGTTGTGGCGGGCTGGTACCGCAATTTCTGTTTTACGGCCCCCGAGCACGGCCTTCCGCGTGCCGGCATGCGCGTCGAGGATCTGACGCCAACGCCCGAGATCGTGCAGCTGGTCGCGCGTACCGTGCGCGGCAGCGCGATCGATCCCGGCCTCGTGCTTGCGGTCATCGCCGCGGAGTCCGCCTTCGATCGCCAAGCCGTCTCGCGCAAGAACGCCGTCGGGCTGATGCAGCTCATGCCCGAGACGGCGGCGCGTTTCGGCGTGCGGCATCCGTTCGATGCCGAAGAAAATGTCCGCGCCGGCGCGTCCTATCTGCAGCTCCTCCTCCAGAAATACCGCGACCTCAAGCTCGCCCTCGCCGCGTATAACGCCGGCGAAGGACCGGTCCTCTCCTACGGCGCCGTGCCGCCCTATCAGGAGACGACGGAATACGTCGCCCGCGTGCTGCGCCTCTATGAGCGCTACAAGAATATCGCTTTCGATCGCGGCGAACCGGCCAACGCCGTCGCCGCCGCAACCGTGAGACCGGCAGCGGCTCCCACGAGAGCGAAGAACATTGAAGTCGCCGGCGCCGCCGCGCCAGCCAAAGCGAAGGATAGCCGCAGCTGCAGCCTCATCTGCCGCGGCAATATGCTCGCCGCCCGCCTCGATGATGCCGCCGGGCGCATGCCGGCGTCGCCGCGCCAGCCAGACGCCGCTGGGTCAGGATCGCTCGCGAGCGCGCGCGCGAACTGAGTCTGTTTCGCTGTTAGCCAATGCACGCTTAGCCGGGGTACTCCGCTGAGACGTCACTCCGGCAATCCGGCTTTGCGCAAGCCTTCGGCGTAGACGGATTTTTGCTCGGGCCGCTGGAAGGGCGTTATGCGCAGCGATTTGCTCACGGTGATGTCAGGATCGACCGATTGCGCCAATGCAATCGCCTCCTTGGCATCTTGCGGCCTTCCCAACAGCCCGCTGGCGGCAATCTTGAGGCGAAGCGCCAGGAGGAAGTTAGAGCGCTGCCGATAGGCTTGATCCGCCCAGTCGAGCGCCTGCTCATACCTTCCCTCGACGAAATGACCGAGAGCCATGCCGGTTTTGAACGTGAAGCTTTCTGGATCGAGCGGGCTCAAGCGCGTCGCGCGCATCAGACTCTCGACCGCTTTGTCGCCGTTCCCACTGAAGCCCTGCATCATGCCAAGGCTGGCCCAAGCGAGCGCCCAATTCGAGTTGTGAGCCAAGCCGCGCTCGATGAGATCGATCGCGCGATCCATCCGTCCCCCGAAATACGGCAGCGACGTCCCAGCCAACACCAATGCTTCGGGATCATCTGAACCGAGCTCAATCGCCTTTTGCACGAACTCCGACGCGGAGATGAGTTCTTCGTTCGAATCCTGAGCCCATCCATGCGTGCGGCGCCGCAGGCAGCAGAAGGCGGCCCAGCCATAGGCCGCCGCAAAGCCTCGATCGAGCTCAATGGCCTTCCGGCACAGCGCCAGCGCCTCGTCGGTACTCGCGCGCGTCGAGCGATGGAAAGCGGCAATCGCGCGCAGGTAAAAGTCGTAAGCGGTCATCGAAGCGGTCGGCTTGACCTGCACCCGCTGCGCTTCCACCACCTTCAACGCCGGGTCGATCGCGCCGACGACGCTCGCGGTCACCCGATCTTGCAGGTCGAAGACATCGTCGAGCCCACCCTCGAAGCGATCGGCCCAAATATGCGCCCCGTTCGTAGCATCGACGAGCTGGCCGGCGATGCGGATGCGATTGCCTGCTTTGCGAACGCTGCCTTCGAGAACGTAACGCACGCCGAGTTCGCGACCGACATCGCGAATGTCGGGCGACTTCCCCTTGTAGGCAAAGCTGGAATTGCGGGCGATGACGAAGAGCCACTTAACGCGCGAGAGCGCGGTGATGATTTCCTCGACGACGCCATCGGCGAAATATTCCTGCTCCGCGTCGCCGCTCATATTCTGGAACGGCAGCACCGCGATCGAGGGCTTGTCGGGCAAAGCCAAGGGCGCGGTGGCGGTCGCACCAGATGCAGCGGCGGACAGTGTGGCCGATGCGAGACCCGCGCCCGCTCGGCCGCGTCGCATTACAATGAGGCTCGATGCGACGATGACGAAGCCCAGCGCGGCGAAGGAGAAGCGCGCGACAAGAGGGGAAGTGACGGCCGCCCAATCGCTCGGCAGGAGCGTCGAAGCCGCACGAGCGATATTCGCCATCCAATCTTCGGGCGAGACGCCGCTCGCGGCGATGATAGCGCCGCCGATGACCCAGCCAATGATATGGCCGGGCACGGCCTCCACCACATGATGCCGGAGCCATCGGCTCATCCGTGGGTTCTCCCTGGAAGCACTCTAGCGGAAAAGCGCACTTGGCCAGAAATCGTCGGCTGCCGTGGTTGGGTCGGCATTAGGGGCAGGGCGCAAAAATTCTGAAATGCAGGGCAGGGTAGTGCACCGAGCGGCGCCGCGGTTATGATCCTCTGAAACGGGAGGGGCGCTCGCCATGGGCATGAACATCGCCGAGAAGATCTTGAGCCGCGCCGCCGGCACGCCGGTGAAGCCGGGCGACATCGCCGTCGTCGAGGTCGATGTCTGCGTCTTGACCGACATGAATTTCCTGCCGGCGAGCTGGCGCGAGGTGCTCAAGATGCGCGATCCCGAGCGCGTCGTCGTCGCGCTCGATCATCTCGTGCCCGCCAATGAGCCGCTCTCGGCGCAGGCACACGCGAAGGCGCGTGAGTTCACCCAGCGCTTCGGCATCAAGCGCTTCCACGATGTCGGACGCGAGCAGGGCATCAGCCACGTCGTCGTCGCCGACAATGCCTATGCGCTTCCTGGCACGGTCATGGTCAATCCGGACTCGCATACTTGCGGCGGCGGCTTCCTCAACTGCGCGGCGCGCGGCGTCGGCCTGCCCGAGACGCTCTTTGCCGTCACCACCGGCAAGAGCTGGTTCCGCGTCGGCGAATGCATCCGCTACGAGTTCGAGGGCAAGCTGCGGCCCGGCGTCTCGGCCAAGGATGTGTTCCTCCATATCGCCGGCACACAGGGCGCGCATGTGAACCAGAATGTCGAGTATGGCGGGCCGGGCCTCGCCAATCTTTCGCTCAACGCGCGCCGCACGCTCGCGGTCATGAGCACGGAGCTGTCGTCCGAATTCGCGATCTTCGAGCCCGACCAGCCGATGCTCGATTATGTCCGCGCGCGCAACAAGGCAGACTTCACGCCGGTCTATCCCGATGCGGATGCGACCTACAAGGAAAAGCGCCGCATCGCGCTCGATACGATCGAGCCGCTGGTCGCCCTGCCGGATTCGATGGTCAACAACTCGGTGAAAGTCGGCGCGGTCGTCGGCGAGAAGATCAACCAAGCCTTCATCGGCAGCTGCGCCAACGGCACGCTCGATGATTTCGCCGTCGCCGCCAAGGTGCTGGCGGGACGCCGCGTCGCGCCAGGCGTGCGCCTCATCGTGACGCCGGGCTCGCAGGCGATCTATCGCGACGCGCTCGCCGCGGGCTATGTCGCGATTTTGTCGGAGGCGGGCGCGGTCGTGACCAACGCCACCTGCGGCGCCTGCGTCGGCGGCCATATGGGCGTGCTCGGGCCGGGCGAGGTATGCATCACCGCGAGCACGCGCAATTTCAAGGGCCGCATGGGCGATCCCGCGGCGCGCATCTACATGGCCTCGCCGGCGACGGTCGCGGCCTCCGCCATCGCCGGCCGCATCGCCAGCGCCGCCGAATTCTTCGCGGGAGATCTCGCATGAGCGTCATCGCCGGCAAGGTGTGGAAGTTCGGCGACGACATCAACACCGATCTGATGCTGCCGGGCGCGGTGATGGCGAAGCCCGAGGCCGAGCAGATGCGCGCCGTCTTCGCCGCCAACCGCCCCGGCTGGGTCGACGAGATGAAGAAGGGCGACGTCATCATCGGCGGCCGCAATTACGGCATGGGCTCGAACCGCCCGGCGTCGCGCTCGCTGCGCAATATCGGCATCGGCTTCCTGCTCGCCGAATCGATCAACGGGTTGTTCTTCCGCAACAGTGTCAATTTCGGCTTCCTCGCGCTCGAATGCCCCGGCTGCGCGCGCGCGTTCGAGGAAGGCGATGTGGCCGAGCTCGATCTCGGCGCTTGGACCGCGCGCAACCAGCGGAGCGGCACGGTCCTGAAGCCACTGCCCGTGCCGGAGCGGCTGATGACCTTGATGACCGGCGGCGGCATCTATCCGGCGATGGAGCGCGAGGGCTTGATCGCCCCGCGCGCGCCGCGCTCAGACGCGATAACAAAGATCCGGACGGGCGCTTTGAGCCGGTCGGCGATTACGAAAACGTGAGCGGCCGAGGCGCCATCCTCGCTTATCCTTCCGTCGCGGTCTCGCATTGCTTATGGTGATTGCGGCTGGAGAGGGGGCCAACATGACGCGGTTTCGCACGCTTCTCTTGACAATCGGTCTTGTCCTTGCGCTTTTGAGTGGCATGGCTCAGGCGCAATCGAACGCACCGGCCGCGGCCGGTAAACCGCCGCTCACCCTGCAAATGCCGGCGTTGCCCGACCCGGTCCGCGTGACGCTCGATCCCGCGACCACGGCTTTGCTGGTGCTCGACTATGTCGAGCCGATCTGCGCCCGCGAGCCGAAATGCAAAGATGAGATGCTGCCGAAGATGACGCCGTTCATGGCGCGGATCCGCAAGACCGGCATGGTCGTCGCCTATGGCACGCGCGAGCCGAATAAGTCGTTGTGGCTGCCGGAAGTCGCGCCAAAGTCGGGGGACATCGAGGTCGTGAGCACGGCGCAGGACCGGTTCTATAAGACGAACCTCGACGAGGCGCTGAAGGCGAAGGGCATCAAGACGATCATCATGGCCGGCTGGAAGGTCAGCGGCTCGATCACCTACTCGTCCGTCGGCGCGACGATACGCGGCTACACCGTCGTCGTGCCGATGGATACGACGGCGGCGACGACCGATTACGAGACGACGATCGGCTTCTACCAGATCCTCAACCAATCCAACGGCAACCTGAAGAACGAGCCGTTGAAGCCGAGCGCGCCGACGCTCACCCGTACGGACCTGATCGAGTTCAAATAAAGGTCCGCCGGCTCACATCTCAGTTTCGCTTCGCGAGGTGCCGGGCCGCGTCGCGCGCTTGCTCGATGAAGAGATGCGCGACCGGGTTGAGGGCGCGTTCCTTCAGGGTGACGATGCCGCTTGGCACTTTGGATTTCGGCAGTTCGACCGGCAGAACCTTGATTTGCGGAAAAGCAGAGAAGCGCAAAGCCGAGGCGGGAAAGATCGTCAGATAGCGCCCGGTCTCGAGGAGGCTCATCCGCACATGGGGCGAATCGGTGACGACAATCGTTCGCGGATAGTCGGGCTTGCCGCTGCGGAAAGCGTCCATCGCGACCCATTCGATATTGCTGCCGCGCGGCGGCAGCACCCACCGCTCGTTGGCGAGTTCGGCCAAGGTGATAGTGCGCCGCCGGACCCAGGCACTCTTGGCGCCGGTCGCCACGACGGAGCGATCGTCGAACAGAAACTCGAAGGCCAGACGTTCATCGGCGATGCTGCCGAATTTCCGCGTGACCAAAAGGTCGACATTGCGCTCGCAGAGCTCGCGATAGAGCGTTTCGACATAGCCGGTCGTGAGCGTAAAGGTGACGGCCGGATGACGCTGGGACAGCCGATCCACAACCGCCGCCACGAAGCTCGACGCGAGAAGCGGCGTCGATCCGATCCGCACCTCGCCCGCGGTCGGATCGGCGAGGAACTCGATCTTCTTCACCGCCTGCCGCAGGCCGTCGAAAACAATGGTGCCGCCCTCGAGGAGCGCACGACCATACGCCGTCGGCTCAACACCCCGCCGGTGGCGCTCGAGCAGGCGCACGCCCAGCGCATGTTCCAGCTCGGCGATCGAGCGCGAAATATTCGGCTGCCCTGTGTTGAGCCGCTCGGCCGCTTTTATCATGCTGCCGGCCTGAACCACCGTCAGCAGGACGTGCAGGTTCTGCAGCTTGAGGCGACGCTCAATGCGGTCGCTCGATTCCATGCGCGTTATATATCGTTATTGATATAGGAATATCATCTAATAACATTATACAGATATCGCAGACAAAGCTATCCCTGCGCGAGGTCTCGCCAGCTCGTCGCGATCCTGGGAAACGCGGGGCAAAGCAGGAAAGGCTCGCCATGGCCAACATTCTGACGAAGGCTGCACGTTCTCTGCTTTGGGCCGTGGCCGCCTTGACCCTTGCGCCGCTCGGCGCCGGCGCCGAGCCGATCAAACTGGGTCTCAGCAAGACCTTCACCGGGGCTGCCGTTTTCATTGCGCAGGAGCGCGGCTATTTCGCTGCCGAAGGCGTTCCCGCGGAGCTGGTCTTTTTCGATTCCGCAGAGCCGGTCGCCGTCGCGGTCGCATCGCGGGCGATTGATTTCGGTGTCGCGCCCTTCACCGGTGGCTTCTACAACCTGGCCAGCCATGATGCGCTGAGGGTCATCGCCGGCGGCGCGCGCGAAGCGCCGGGTTTCCATTATTTCGCCTATATCGCCTCGAAACAGGCCTACGCCGCAGGCTTGATCTCTTTGAAGGATCTCGCCGGGCATGCCGTCGCCACCACTCAATTCGGCTCGTCGGGCCACTACGCCTTGGCGCTGCTCATCGAGAAATACGGTCTTAATCCGAACAACTTTCGCATCGTGCCATTGCAGACGCTGACGAATATTCGCTCGGCGATCGGCGGCGGGCAGGTCGACGCGGCGGTCACCAATGGGGCGTCCGCGCTGCGGGTGATCGAGCGCGGCGACGCCAAGCTGCTCGGCTGGGTTGGCGACGAGACGCCGTGGCAGGTCGCGGCCGCGTTCACCGCGACCGCGACGGCCAAAGCTCGGCGCGCGACGGTCGAGCGCGTCCTGCGCGCCTACCGCAAAGCGGTGGGTGATTATTGCGAGGCGTTCATCGCCGCGGACGGGACGCGGCGCAATGGCCCGACCGCGCCGCAAATCGAGGCGATCATTGCCAAATATGCGGAACAGCCGGTGGAGGAAGTCGACATCGGCATCCCCTATTTCGATTGTGCGGCGCGGCTCGATGTCGATGACGTGCTGCACCAGATCGCCTGGTACAAGGCGAATGGGATGGTCAAAGCCCCGGTGAATGGCGAGCAACTCGTCGACAAGCGCTATGTCGTCGCGCTGCCCAAGCCGGCGACGGCGCTTGCCGGCAGCCATTGAAGCTGCGGCGCGAAAGCGAAACAGCGCGCGGTGACTCCTTGCTTAGGATGTGCGTGCTGCTTGGCTTACGCCACGCAGCCGATTTTGGCGCGTTCGCCGGAATGTCGGAACTCAGACAGAACTCGGGCGTTTGGATCGCGGAGTGCTGCCATGACCGACGACACCGCCATTGCCGAGCTGACGCTTCAAGCGGCCAGCCACCGTCAGCGGGCCCTGCAATCCCGCCTCCTGGCGGAAGAAATCAATGACGCGGTCGCGCACCATCAGCTCCTCGAATTCGCCGCCGAGCTCGAGCGTCAAGCGGACGACTTGGAGGTCGAGGCCGCCGTGCTGAAGGAGATGAAAGAGGAGGACACGCGCGCCGCCTGAGGCCACGCGCGCTTATCACCCTTCGAAAAGAGGGCGAGACATGTCACTGCTCGATCGTTTTATCGAATGCTGCGAGCGCGAACGCGTCGGTCTGCAGCACGAATTGATCCGCCTCCGCTCCACCGGCAACTCGCGCGACGTTGAACGGCTCGAGCAGAGCATCGCGGAGCTCGACAGCATCATCGCGAGCCCGTTCCGCCCATAGCGCGCTAAGGCCGGGCGTCTGTGCGCGGACCCTAGCGGTTCGGCAATTGGTTTTGCACGTCGGCGCTGCCGCGGTTCTGGCGCGCCACTTCCGCCCGCACGCGGGTCATGGTTTCATTGACGTCGTTGACGAGCTTCTCGGTGTCGATCGCGCTCAGCTTTCCGTGACGCTTCAGGATGCGGCCGTCGATCACGACGGTGTCGACATTCGCCGGTTGCGCCGATTGCACGACCATATGCGCCGCATCGGTCATCGGCGCCATGTTGAGGTCGCGCGTGCGGAGGAGGATGAGGTCGGCGCGCTTGCCCGGCTTCAGCGAGCCGGCGCGATCGGCGATGCCGAGCGCGCGCGCGCCGTCGATCGTCGCCATTTCAAGGACGCGCCGCACCGGCAGCGCAAATTCGCTCGGCCTCAGCCCGTCGCCGATATTCTGCATCGCTTTCATGATCGCAAACATGTCGCAATTACCGCAGAGCAAGGCGGTATCGACCGAGAGGCTCACCGGGACGCCGGCCGCCAGCATCCGGAGGATCGGCGTAATACCGAAGCCGGTGCGCAACTCGGTGAAGGGGCTGAGGCTGAGGAACGTATTGGTCTTCGCCAGCCGGTCGAAATCCTCGTCGCTGTCGTTGGTGTCGTGGACGAGCAGCACGTCGGAGCCGAGCAGCCCGGCCTTGTCGAGCGCCTGGATGCCGTGCTTCTCCTGAAACGCTTTTTCGCTCGTTCCCATATGCGTGGTGATGCGAGCGCCGAGCTTGCGCGCCGTCTCCCATTCTTTCTGGCAGATGTCGATCGTGTTGTTCTCGGGGCCGCGCGAGGCGATGCCGAGCGTCACCAGCCCCTCGAGCCGCGGAATCCATTCGCGCTGCACCCGCGCCACGTCGTCGAGCGGCAAGGTCTGGTTCTGTCCGGTCTTGCGCGAATAGCCGTAGGAGAATAGCGCCCGGCCGCCGAAATCCTTATGCGCCTGCAGCTCGGCATCGGCATATTCCGGGCCCAGCAAATTGTGCGACCAGTTGTTGACGGTGGTGAGGCCGCCATTGATCGCCTCGGCGAGGCCGATGCGCACGCCGCGCGCATTGTCTTCCGCCGTGAACACCGCGCCGAGGACACGGCTTTCGGGAAAATAGCCGGTCTTCTCGTCATCGCCGGCCATGTTGCGCGCGGCGGTGCCCCACATGTGCCAATGCGTCTCGATGAGGCCGGGCATGCAGATCATCGCCTTGCCGTCGATGACCTGCGCGCCCGGTGCGGCGAGCGCGCGCCCGACCGCGACGATCGCGCCGTTCTTCACGTGGACATCGCCGTTCGGAATCTCGCCGAGCTCGGGATCCATCGTCAGCACATAAGCGCCGCGGACGACGAACTCGCCGCGTCGCGGCAAGCCGCGCGCCGGCCGCGCCGCCGCCGGCGCGGTCGCGGCGGGAGCGAGATCGCTGCCGAGGAGCGATGAGCCGATCGCCGTGCCGGCCAGCAGCAGCCGCCGCCGCGTGAGCTTTGTGAAATCGAACCGCATGGTTGCGCTCTCCTGTTCTTACGGAACCAAAACGATCTTGCCCGTCGTGCCGCGGGTCTCGAGGGCGCGATGCGCCTCGGCCGCTTGCGCCAGCTTGTAGGTGCCGCCGAGCTGCAGACGCAGCCGGCCGTCGCGGACATAGCTTCCCAGTTCGGCCAAGAGCTTGGCGGCGAAGGCGCCGCGGTCGCGCGACTGGCCGGCGATGAAACCGCTGAGGAAGAATCCGGTGACGGTCTGGTTCTGTCCGAACAGCCGCTGCACGTTGAGATTCATCGGCTGCCGGCTGGCATTGCCGTAACCGACCATCCGGCCGAGCGGCGCAAGGCAATCGAGCGCCTCTTCGAAGACGGCGCCGCCGGTCATCTCGAGGATGATATCGACGGGCTTGCCGCCATTCTTCGCTTTGACCGCGGCGGCCCAGCCGGGCTGCGAATAATCGACAGCCGCATCGGCGCCGAGGCTCATCACGAGATCGCGTTTGGCCGGCGTGCTGGCCGCGCCGATCACGCGGCCCGCGCCATAGATTTTCGCAAGCTGCACCGCGAGCACGCCGACACCGCCGGCCGCGCCTTCGATGAGCACGCTTTCGCCGGCTTGCAGCCGGGCGCTGCCTTTAAGGATCAGCGCGGCAGTGAGACCTTGGATGATGAGCGACAGCGCTTCGGCCGGCTTGACGCCTGGCGGCACGGGCAAGAGATCGGCGGTGTCGGCAACGGCCCATTCCGCATAGCCGCCCTGGCCGAGCCAAGCCATCACCGTGGCGCCGCGCTCGATGCCTGTCACCCCGTCGCCCAGCTTCTCGACGATGCCGACGACCTCGCTGCCGGGCGCGAAAGGCAGCGGCGTCGGGCGCGGATAGGAGGTGCCGCCCTTGCGGCGCGACGCGTCCGCGTAATTGACGCCGGCGGCGAGCACGCGCAGCAGAACCTGTCGCGGTCCCGGCACTGGATCGGGCACTTCCTCATAGCGCAGAACCTCGGGGCCACCATGTTCGTGGAAGCGAATAGCTTTCAATTTTTAATCTCCCCTTTGATCATTTGTGGCGCCCGAGAAGGCGGACTAGGATTGTGCGAAAATTCGCGCCGGGTGTCGATGCGGCGGCCGGACCAGGGGAGGACACGATGAAACGCATTCTCATTGCGGCGCTCGCCATCGTCGCGCCGGTGGCGGCAAGCGCCGAGCCCACGACGCTCAAATTCGGCAATGCCGGCATACCCACCGCGCTCAGCGTCAGCCTGGCGCAGACGCCGTTCGCGGACGCCGTGACGAAGGATTCCGACGGCACGCTCGAGGTGAAGCTCTTCGTCGGTCCGACTCTCGCCGACAACAACAATGTCATCGACCGCTTGCGCGACGGCGTGATCGAGATCGGTACGGGGCTCGTCGGCCTCTATCCCGCCCTGTTCCCGCGCACGACCGTCGCGATGCTGCCGTTCGAATCCTCCAACGCTTATGAGGCGGGCGTCGCGTTGATGCGGCTCGATCAAGCCGGCGTGCTCGATCCCGAGCTGCACGACTACAAGGTGCTGGAGCTCGGGCTCTACGCCAACATGTCGGTCCATGCCAAGAAGCCCGTCAACAACCTCGCCGACCTCCAGGGCGTGAAGGTGGCGGTGATGTCGAAGACCATGGCGCAAGTGATCGAACAGCTCGGCGGGGCGCCGATCAGCATGCAGCCGTCGGATTTCTATTCCTCGATCCAGCACGGCGTGGTGAGCGCGGCCGGGATCGGCTGGCCCGGCATGCCGCCCTTCAAGCTGCCGGAAGTGGTGCAATATCACGTCCAGGCCTCGCTCACCGGCGAGGGCAATTTCACTCTGATGCGGAAGGCGACCTACGAGAAGCTGCCGGAGAAGGCCCGTGCCGCGATCGACAAGAATGCGGGCATGCCGTTCTCGCTGCTCTGGGCGAAGGCCATTCAGGCGATGGACCAGCAAGGCATCGAGATGGTCAAAGCGGCCAAGCAGCCGATCACGACGCTGACTCCCGAAGAGGAGGCGCGCTGGAAAGCGCGCGCCAAGCCGGTGGTGGATGCGTGGGTCGCGTCAACGCCCGACGGCGCGAAAGTGCTCGCCGCTTATCGCACCGAGATCGCCAAGATCCGGTCCGAGAAATAATCGCCGCGTATCACGCGCCGTTCGTCATTGCGGAACGACGTAGATGTTGGCGAAATATTTTTGGAAGGTCGAAATCGGCTGCCAGTAGGTCCAGCCGCCGGGATCGTAAATCCTGAGGCCCGTCACGCCGTTGCGAACCTCCGTGCCTTCGATAACGAGCGCATGGAGAGGTAGCGTGACGGTCGGTGTTCCGGGCGCCGGCGGGACCAGGGCTGGTCTGATGCCGCCCGGCACCTGCACGGTCTGGACATAGGCGATCGCCGGCTTGCCCGCGCGCACCTCGTTCATCAGCACGCCGAAATCGCTTCCCTCCTGCGCTGCAATGCCGAGACGTTGAAGAACCAGATGCACGACCTCATAGACGTTGCTACCGCCCGTGACGCAGATCTGCTTGGCGACCTGCCCGTTAGGCCCAACCGTCTCCGTGATGTTGAATACGATTTCGACGGGATATTTGGTGTAAACCTCCCAAAGGGCATAGTTCTTTCCGAGCAGCTCGGAAAGCCGAAAGCACGACATCTGGGTACAGGTCGGCAAGTCGCCTTGCGCGAGGGCCGGGGTTAGATCGGCAACGGCGCCTTCGAGATAGTGCCCGACGGTATCGGCGCCGGCGCGGGCATTGGCCGCGTCCGCCATGGCCGGCCCCGCCGCCTGGAGCTGCGCGGCGGCCTGCTCCGCCTGACCCGTGAGCACCTGGGACTGCGAGACCGCCACATCCGCGATCTGCTCGATGGCGGCCTCGTCGCCGACCGCGTGACCGGCCGCGGCGAGCAGCTGGTATTCCTTGGCGGCGTACTGGATTCCCTGGCCCACGGAACCCAACATGGCGCCGAACATCACGCCGAGCCCGACATTGTTGTGCTTCGTCACGTCGTTCGCGTCGGTCATCGCCTTGGAGATGCGTCCCGCGGCCTGGAGGAGCGATTCGGCAGCGGCGCGCATGCGGTTGCTGAATTCCGATGCCTGCTGCAGCGGCGGATAGACCTTGCTCGGGTCGTAGGGCACGGCATAAGGCGCGGGTGGCGGGGGATTGTAAGGGGCGGGCGTCGGATTGGGCGGCGCCGAATAGGTGTTCGCACCTGCCTGCAGCTGCGCGAGCAGCTTTTGCGAAATCCCCGCCGCCGCCGCTGCCGCGACGAACTCCGCCAGCTGCGCCGGATTGAGCGCTTTCATCCAGCCGCCGACACTGCCCGCGAGCGATTTCGTCATCAGCGCCATGTAGGCATCCAAGGTGGCGTTGCCCATGACTTCCTGCTTGATGCAATCGCTCGCCTGACGCAGCTCCGTGGCGGCTTGCGCGCGGTCGCGATTGCCCGCCGCCGCGCTTTGCTGGTAATCGAAGAAAGCGCGATCGGCTGTCGTCGCCGCTTGGCGCAGCTGTGGCCAGCACGCGTTCGCCTTAGTGTAATTTGGCTTCGCTCCCGCGCGCGATTGGGCGCTGCTGCACGCGTTCTTCACGACGTCCGGTCCCGATTGGAAGATGCCGGTCGCGTCGTTGACGGCGCCGACGCATTGGCCGATCTCGACAAAGGCGTCGTCCTTGGGATCGACGAGCGGCAAACCCGCCGCATCGAGCGCATAGCCGCCGCCCGCGCAATGGAACTGGTTGAAGTCGACAGCCGATTGCTGGAATTCCCGAATGCAGCCTTGGCGGACGTTCTCGAAATTGTTGCGGATGGCGCTCAGTTGGAAGACCAAGCCTTGCGCCATGCCTTGCGGCGAATAGGGGTTCGGCTGCGGCGAGGGCCCATAGTTGAATCCCGGCGAGCCTGGTCCCTGCGCATCGGCGGGCGCGCTCGCCAGCGCCACGCAAGCCGCCGCAAACGCAGCGATGCTCAGCGCCGCGCGTAATGCCGCAAAAGATTGTCGGCTTGCCATGGCACCCCCTTACCAAGGCTTTTCCCGGCATCACGCTATCATGAAAAACCGTTCCGTCTACCACCCGATAGCCGCTTCATGCTACCTCTATGGCAACGAGGATTGGGGGGTCAGCATCATGCGCGAAGCAGCCTGTCTCGTTGTCGTTGCGCTTCTCTTCTGGTCGGGCTCGGCGCGCGCCGAGTTCGCCTTGTCGCCGGCGGACGAAGCCAAGGAAGTCGCGTTCTGCAAATCGCTGCCGCGTCCGGCGGGCGTCGGCCCCGAGGTGTCGATCAACGATTATTGCGGCTGCTGGGTCGGCAATGCCGAGAATGAATGGACGCAGGACGAGTATTCGCAGTGGAAAGCAGCGGCGCAGGGCCAGGGCGCGATGAGTCCGAGCCTCAGCGCCAAAGTGTCGAGCGCAATTCGCGAATGCGTCGCCGATACCTCGCACGCGAAATAATAGACGCCATGCCGAGACACAAGCCGCGGTGACCGTCGGCCCGCTTAGGGCGGTCCCGCGTTGAGCATCTTCGAGAAGCGGCATTCGTTGTTCGCTTCCGCCCAGACGCCTTTGAGCGCCTGGCACTGGTAGTAATCGTGGACGTTTGGCGCGACCCAATAATCGCCCATCATCTTGATCTCGGCGCGCGCGCCGGGAACCTGTGCGTTCTGATTGCGAATGGCGGCTGATTCTTGCTCGATCACGCCCTTGAGGCTGGGATCGAGGCGCAGCGCCGTTTGAAAATCCGCATTGGCGTGCTGCTCGTCGCCCATCTCGAGATACGACCAGCCCCGTCCCACATAGGCCCGCGCGTAATTCGGTTTCAGCTGGATCGCATTCGTATAGGCCCATACGGAGCGTTTGGCATTCGAATGATCGTTGACCCACCACATGTCCCCGACCTCGAAATTGAGGAGGCCGTAATTGAGCCACGCCGTGAAATCTTTCGCATTGAGCTGGACCGCCCGCTCAAGATCCTTGGCCGCGAGATCCTGCCAATAGCTCCAATAGAGGTCCTTCAATTCGGAGAACTGCAAATAGAGCTGACCGCGCTGGTCAAGCGCGTCGATGTCGTTGGGATTTTTCTTGAGGCGGTCGGTCAAAGACGCGAGCAGCTGCACCTTCTGTGGGTCCTTGTTCCGCAGCATCTGCTCCGTCGAGGGTGCGGTTTTGAGCCAGCCGCCCAACCAGGATTGGGGGCTTTGCGCGATTGCCGCTCGTGGCGAGAGCGCCGCACCGATGATGATCCCGCACAGCACGAGAAGAGCGCGTGCCGCCGTACTGCGCCCGAATTGCGCCCGCATGTTCCCCCCTTTCCCCACGAGCATGGCTGAGCGCTACCCGCGCGGGATGCCAAAATCTATCACAGGGGCAGCCTTCGGGCGTATAATCTTCGGCAAGCTTACGCAGGTCGCTCGGCGGGGATCGGGGATATCCGGGCAGTCGCGAAGAACGCGGGGGGAGGGGCATGCTCGAGCCAGTTCGCCATTTCGGCAGGGCGCGCCGCGCGCTCGGATCAGTCGTTCTATTGGCGATTGTTCTTGCGGCGCAGCGCGCGCCGGCACAGCGCGGCGATCTCTCGTTCACGCCGCAGATCTGGCTGCAGGAGGTCGCCGATACATCCTTCAAGCACGCGCAGTGCCGTTACGATTTTCAGGCGTTTCGTCAGGCCACGCTCGATCTCCTGAACAAGGAGCCCTTCACGTTTTTTGCCCTGCCGGGCATTGTCCCCCTGGTCGACGTGCCGTGGCTGCGGGTCGCCATGACCGTCTCCGACAATTCGAACCAATGCACCGTCAGCGTCGACTACATGATTTGCGACAAGAAGATCGTCGTGTTGCCGACCGCGGATGGCACCGAGACGCACTGTCCCGATGTTCAGCGCTACTTCAGCATGACGATGAACTCGGTCTCGCCCGCTCGGGTCCAGACCGAGCTCGGCAATATGACGGCGGAAATGGCGCAAAGCTTGGCCGAGAAATGGCGCGCGGCCAATCCGCGTTGACGGGCGACGAACGAGAGCGATAGCGAAAGAAAGCGGAAGCGCTTCGCGAGCAATAGGCCGGAGGGGACGATGCTCAAGCGGTTACGGCGATATATCATCATGACCGCCGCGAGTTCGGTGATCGCAGGAGTCGTCGCGGCTCCGTTGTCGCAGGCGGCGGCGTTGCAGGCCTATCTCGCGATCGGGAGCTTCGCGCCGTGGAATATGCTCATCAGCTACGTCGAGATCATCACGATCCCGAGCGACGCGGCAAACGAATTCCCGGCCCTGCGTCCATTCGAGCCCTTCCCCGAGGCCGCTCACGTCGGCAAGGAGTTGGCGAACAACTATTCTTTGACGCGCGGGTCGGCGTTCTATTTGCGGCCGATCACCGCGGTCATCGACCTGCTTCTCCATATTCTATCGGATGCGGGGGTGATCGGATGCATCGTCGCGATCGTGCAATTGGCGATCGGCGCCGGGCTGGCAGTAATCCTCTATCGTAGGAGCGTCTCGAACACGCCGGCGGACGCGCCGGGTTTCTATTTCTACACGATCTTTTTGCCGCTTGGGGCCGTCGCGCTCGCCAGCGTGGCCGCGATCCCCGTGTGGCTGCTGGCCTATCTCGGTCTCGCCGCCTTTCATGTCGTCGTCGGCTTCGCCGTGCAGGGCGGAGCAACGGGTGGTGTTCTGCTTTGGGTGCATGACAACGTCGTCGAGCCGGTGGTGCACGAGCGGATCGAGAAAGGTATGGAAAATCTTACGGAAAAAGCCAAAGAAACCCTCATTAAGTAGGGCCGTTGGCCTTCGCGCTTCTGCGCGAGTTCCCGTGTGGCGCCGTCCGTCGGAGGATCAGCGCGGCAGGCCTCGAGCACAGCGCGGACAATGTCGCGCGTGCCGAATGAGTCCGATCTCTGCCGTCAGCGTTGCCTGGTCGTCGGCCGATCGCATGTGGCGCGCGAAGAGGAGCGCCGTCCTGTAGCGGCCCGTCTCTGCGCAAGCGAGCGCGGCCGACGCGAAGGATGGCGGTTGCACATCGGTCTCCCGCGCCGTCAGGGTTGTGGCTGCGCCGGTCGTATCGCCGAGCCGCGCCTGCTCGCACGCGATCGCTTCGATCAACGCGCTCGGCACGTGGCGGCGCTCCGCTATTGCAAACTGCGACAGCGTGCGAAGTTGTCGCCGCGCATCGGCGCTGCGGCCCTGCGCGCTCGCGGCGCGGGCGATGTCGAGCATGGCATCGACGCGGAGTTCGGGGATGGCGATCTCCGCGGCGATTGCAAGCGCCGAGGATTCGTTTCGCGCCGCGACCTCGGATGCGGCCATCGCGCTCAGCACGGCAGCACGCTCGCGCTGCGTCAGGCGGCGCGCGAGACTCCTCGCTTCCTCGATACGCCCGGCACGCGCCGCGGCGGCGGCGATGTGACAGCGGAGTTCGGCGAGATGCCGCGTGTCCATGGTGGCCGCGAGCCGGGCGAGCACGTCGCGCGCGAGGTCGAGGCGACCAATCCGCGCCGCCGCCAATCCGACACGCAGCAAAGCGCCGTTGTGCCCCCGCCGCGCGCGGCGCTGCGTCATCGCCATTGCCGCCGCGAGGTAGACGTCAGGCGGCGCTCTGCGCGCGCGCCGCGCTATGCCGACGGGTATATCCGGGAGCAGCAAAGGCTGCGCGGCGGCCGCCCATTCGGCCACCGAGGCGAGCAGGCAGGCGCGCTCATCGTCGCCGCGAATTTCGCGCGCGGCGGCAAGAGCGGCTGTCGCGTTGCCGCGAAATGCGAGCCAATCGGCGACCGTTTGCCAGGCAGCACGTTTGTGCCTGGCCGCGAGGCGCGAGCCTCGCATCGCTCTGATCGTCGCTGCAGCCTTGGTCGCTTTGCCGGCCCGGGCGTAGGCATCGGCGATACCCCACAACGTGTCCAATCGGGCCAGCGGCGTCCGCAGATGACGTAAGACGCGGCGCGCCGCGGCGATGTCGCCCCGCCACGCGAGGGTCCGGGCAATCGAGGCCAGCGCCGTGTCGCTGTCGCTGCCCCCAGCCGCTTTCCCAGGGGACGGAAGCAGCAAAGCCATGCGGATCGCGTCCGGAGCCCGCCCTGCCTCCGCGAGCACATGCGCGGCGCGCCACCAGAAATCGGAACCGGATGGCGCTTCCCGCAGGCGCGTGCGTTCATCGTCGGCGCGTGCCGCGAACGCCTCAACGAGCAGCCGATGCGCGAGCGCGACCTGGCGATAGCCCAGCAGAAGGCGCGCGATGGTCAGAAGCACATGGGATGCGTTCCACGGCGGCAGATCGCGGGTGAGGCGGAGCGCCGGAGCGAGCGCTTCTTCGATGCGCCGGCGGTGCTCTTCGCCGCGGGACACGGGGGTGCCGGGTCGTGGCCCGCTATTGCGGCAAGAACGCCTCGGTATAGAGCGTCTTCATGTCGGGTTCCTTGTCGAGGAGGCCGAGCTCGACGAAAGAGCGCGCCAGGGTCGCGAGCGCCTTGTCGTTGAATTTCCCGTCGGTCGAGAACACCGGCATCATCACGTCGTAAGTGCCGGCGACGATCGCCGGATCGACGTTCTGAACGTGCGCGGCAATCGCGACCGCTTCGGTCTTGTTCGCCTTCATCCAAGCGATCGTGTCGTACCAGCCAGCCAGGTAGCCGCGCACCGCTTGCGGCCGCTTCGCGATCAGATCGTCGGTCGCGAAGATCACATAGAGATGGAAATCCTTGATGTAGTCGCCGAATTTGACGAGGAGCCTGCCGTGATTCTCGGCTTGCAGCTTCAAGGCGGTCGAGAGATCGAGGGTGATGCCGTCGACGTTATTCGCGATCAGCGCCGCGAGCACCTCGCTCATCGGATTGATGATGGCGAGATTGATGCCGTCGCGGCCCCAGCCTTGTTGCGCCGAAAGCGTCGAAACCAGCCAGCCGGTGAGCGAGCCCTTTTGCGACACCGCGACACTGCGGCCTTTGAGATCGGCGATGGTGTTGATGTTGCTCTTGCTGCCGACAGTGATGGTCAGCTCCATCGGCGCGCCGGCGGAAGCGCCGACCGCCTTGATGGTCGCGCCCTTGACGATGTTCGCCATATCGGGCCCGCTGCCGAGCCCCATATCGACGGCGTTGGAGATGAGCCCTTGCGCGAGGCGCGGCGCGCCGCCGAAATCGACGGCTTCGACATCGAGCCCATGCTTTTTGAAGATGCCTTTCTCGATGCCGATATTGAGCGGCGTGAAGCCGAAAGCCTGCGGCACCGATTTGCCGACCTTCAGCGCCTCATCGGCTGAAGCCGGCGGCACGGCCGCGAGCACAGCGGCGGCGAGCGCGGCGAGCGTGAGCGTGCGGCAAAGCATCGGCGATCCCCCAAATTTATCGATGCAAAACGTGCGGCGCTTTTATCAGTTTGATGCCGCTCTCGCCAGCGCGCGGGCTTTCTTGAGCTCGATCGATCGCATCCATGCGAAACGTCGCGATCATCATGCTCTTCATCGCTGGCGCGACTGATCGTGATCGTGCTCGCGCTGCTCGGGGCCAAAATCCGCGCAGCGCGAAGCACTCAAGCCGGGAAGCCGCCGCGCTTGGCTGCGCTGCGTGGAACGTCCCAAGCTGTTCCTGGGTGACCCAAGTAAATTCCCGGTTTCGGGGTAATTTTTTGTTAATTGTTGCTGCCGTATAACGTTTCCGTGAGGAGGACCTTCTCCTTATTTATCGCGTAGATAAGCGCAGGAGGCGAGGTGCGTTACGCGCTCCCAACCGCACGAGATGGGTCATCCCTGCAGCCCGCCTGCAGGTCGCGATGCGCCCGATCGAGGCACCCGCGCTAGGCCGTGGTGGTGGCATGCAGGGACAGATCGTCCAGCAGCTGGGAAAGACCGTCGCGCGCCTCTTCGGGCCGGCGCGGCGTTCCGACAAGGCCGTGCGCTCGAGGCGTCTCTCCTCGCGCCGCAGGCGCGGGCCCAAGACAGCCGCGAGCGAAACGGAATTCCTCGACCAGCTCAAGCTCATCATCCGGCAGAACTGCGGCACTGCCCAGGCCGGGCGCGTCAACATCATCGGTCTCGAGCGGCTGAAAGCGACACTGGGCGACCGCTGGAGCGAGCTCCGCGACCGTGTGCATGCCGTCACGCGTTCGGCCATCCAGAAATACCTCGAGCCGAACGACGTCTGGGTCGCCTCGGGCGACAAATTCGTCATCGCTTTCGGCAGTCTCAATTTCGCTGAAGCGCAAACGAAATGCCGCATGATCGTGCGGCTGATCGAGACCGGCTTGCTCGGCGACGCGTGCGCCGAAACGATCTCGGTCGCGACCGCAGCGACCACTCTCCAGGGCGAGGTGATCTTCCGGGACTTGCCGTCGCTCGAAGCGATGATCGCAAGCGCCCCGACGTTTTTCGCCGGCGCGCCGCGGCACGACCGCGAAACTCTGTCAGGCATGAGCGCGGCGATCGCGCGCCGCGCCGAGCCATCGTCAGCGCATGCCGTTGCCCAAGCAGAAAAGCAAGCGGCGGCGCCATGCGATAGTGTCGAGGCCATCGAGCTCGCGGACGACGAGCCGGTGCGCGGCCAGGTCGTCTGGGAGCCCGTCTGGGATGCGCGCACGCGCCGTATCACCATCTACCGCGCGCGCTATGTCGACGACGCTGCCCGTGAAAGCGCGACCAAGACGCTGGCCGAGGAAGACATCGGCAAAGTCGATTTCGCGGTCCGCGACGCCGTCATCGATCAGCTCGAGCGCCGCGTGACGGAAACCCGTTTGGCCGCGATCGCGCTGCCGGTGCGGTTTTGGACGGTCGCGAGCTGGTCGCGACGCCGCGACTACCTCGCCGGCCTCGAAAAGGTCTCGCCCGAACGGCGCCAGCTGTTGCTGATCATCCTCTCAGACCTGCCCTTCGGCGTGCCGCCGACGCGGCTCGTCGAGCTGGTTGCCGCGCTGCGGCCGCTCTGCCGCGAGCTGATCGTCGAAGCCGGGCTGCATGGTGCCGATATTCCGGCCATCGCCGCGGCCCGCGCCTTTGGCGTCGGTACGGATTTGCACAGCAACGAGGTGGCCGAACAGCTGCTCATCGCGAAACTCGATCAATTCGCGCGCAACGCGGTCAGAGCGGGCATCGCCAATGCCTGCCTCGCCGGCGTGCATACCATCCCGCAGGTCGCGGCCGCGATCGGCGCCGGCTTCCGCTATATCAGCGGCGGCGCGATCGGACCGCTCGAAGCCGAGATCAGCGGCGCGCGCCCGCTCGACATCGATGAGATCTACCGCACGAATATCGAGGCGAAGGGCTTCACATGGCCTTGGCTCTGCGCCCAGGGCGGACGGCGCCGCGCGAGGAGTGAGCCTGCGATCGCTTCTCTTTCGAGAATCCCTTCCGAAGCTGACGCCCGCACCGTCTGAAGGAAGACGACTGGCACAGGTGAATCCATGAGTGGTTCCATGCGCAAGAAAATATTGATCATCGATGACGACGCCACCGTCCGCTACACGCTGCGGCGCATTCTGTTGTCCGCCGGCTACGCCGTCCTCGATGCGCCCAACGGCAAAAAAGGCGTTCAGCTGTTTCAGCTCGAGCCGGCGGATCTCGTGATCACCGACATCATCATGCCGGAACAGGAGGGCATCGAGACGATCATCGAGCTGAAAAGCCGCGAGCCGCAAACGCGCATCATCGCGATTTCGGGGGGTGGTCGCACCGGCGCGCGGGATTTGCTGCATATGGCCGAGCGGCTGGGCGCCGACGCCGTGCTGCACAAGCCTTTCGACACGGCCGAGCTGATCAAGGCGGTCAAAGAAAAGCTCGCCGCGTGATGCGGCGGAAGCGCGGCGGGCCAAGTTGGACATTTGTGTGGCGACGAGCAATGCCCCCGATCGTTGAGGCGGATTGCCACTGCCCCCGCGCGGCCTTATGCTTTGCCCATCGTCGGTAATCGCCTTGGGCGCCGACGGCTGAGAGACCGTGGCAGACGAAGTGTCCCGCGCTCCCGCCTGAATTGGCTTGGGAGACGTCGTATGGCCGCTACGCGAGCCGAGGTCCTAGTGTCGTTGCTTCAGCAGCTCAATCATTTCGACGAGAAGGTCGGATTTCTGCTGCGCTCGAACCGCCATCATATCGTCATGTCGGCGAAACGTGTTGCCGACAGCCAGGCGCAAATGGAGCGGACCGAGATGCGCGCGCAGCGCCGGCTGCGGATCGATCGCGCCCTTTCGACGCGCTTCTCGCGCCATTGACCGCTCGAGCCTCGCGTCTCGCCAGTTTCCTCGGCGGGCGATAGGATGCGGCGAAGAAAACCTAGATAACGCCGGAACCGCGATAGTCCCAAAGGCATGCGCGATCGATCGAATGCCAGGCAACGCCGCGAAGCGGCGCGCGCGCTCGAATTCCTGGCCCAGGCCGGTCACCAGAAGCAGCCGCGCAAGCCGGTGTCGCTGGAAGAGTACGAGTCGCTCCTTCGCCTCGCCGGCAAAGAGCAACGCGCAAAAAATTGGAAGGGTCATCGGGAATAGGCGATATCGAAACGGCGGGCCTTTGTGCCGCATCCGCGCTCGCCGGTTGCCCGGTCGTGCTTTGGATGCGCCAAGGCGGATCATGAGATGAAGAGACGGGGCTCGAGGGACCGGGGGACGGGGATGAGACGAAATCTTGCCGCTGCTGCGCAAACGGATTGCTGGCCACCGCGGTACCGGTCGCGGCCGCTGATTATCGCTCTCGTGGCGATCGCGCTCGCTTCGACGATCCTGTCGCCCGCCGCTGCGGCGGAGGTCCGCTTGCTCGCCGCCGGCGCGCTGAAAGGGGCGATGGAACGGTTGATCCCCGAATTCGAGTCTCGCAGCGGGACCAAGGTCGAGGCGTCGTTCGATCTCATCAACGTCATCGCCGATCGCCTGCGCAAGGGTGAAGTGTTCGACCTTGCCACAGAGACCCCCACGCAATGGGAGGCGCTGGCGCGAGAAGGCCGGATCGATCCCAGCCTTCGGGTCGCGGTTGCGAGCGTAAAATGGGGCCTTTATGTCAAGAAGAGCATGCCGAAACCGCGGATCGATTCCGTCGAAGCGCTGAAGCAAGCGCTGCTCGAGGCGCATTCGGTCTCTTATTCCAGCGTGCAGGGACCCATTCAGGCGTATCAAGCGCGCGTCACCGAGAAGCTCGGCCTCGTGGAGGCGCTCAAAGCCAAAGCGAAATATGGACGCGTGCCACGGCCCGGCGAAATCGGCGTGACCTTCGAGGTCGTGACCAATGGCGAGGCGGAGATCGGATTTGGCACCGTGAGCGAGATCCTCGCGCGTCCCGCCCTCGATCTCGTCGGGCCGATGCCGACCGAGGTGCAAGAGACCTTGACCTTTCTTTCGGTGCTGCCGATCAATGCGCGTGAACCCGCCCAGGCGCGCGCCCTCGTCGATTTCCTCGCCGCGCCGAGCACGCGCTCCGCGCTTGCCGCGGCGGGGCTCGAACCCGGCTGATCGCCGAAGCGGCGCGTCCTTTATCGCAGCGCTCGCTCGCCAGCTTCGTCGGCGAGCGATAGAATGCGGCGAGAAAGGCTGCCGGTTGTGAGCGGCCGTTCAAGAGCCGTGATCAGGGAGGCATTCATCATGACGACGACGCGATCGCAAAACGCGGGTCGATTCTCTTTCCGCAGCGTCATCGCCGTGGGCGCGCTGGCGCTTCTTGGCGTGATGGCGCCGGCGCGCGCCGCCGAGGTCGAGCACACCAGCATGGCGCAGACGCCGGCGATCATGGCCTTCCTCTCGGCCTATATCGCCGAGGATGCCGCGATCTGGCGCGACAATGGCCTCGATGTGAAGGTGATCAACCTGCCGGGCGTCGCGACGGTGAACGCGGTCATCGCCGGCTCCGCCGATTTCGCTTTGTCGGGCAGCGATGCGCTGACGCGCGCCGCGGCGAAGGGGCAAAAGCTGCTCGCGCTCGCCGCGATCAACAATCAAAGCGGCCAGGTCACCTCGCTGCGCAAGGAGCTCGCCGAGGCAGCGCATTTCGATCCCAACGCGCCGCTTGCCACGCGGGTGCGCGCCTTGAAGGGCCATACTATTGCCGATGGCGGCCCCGGCTCGGTCGCCGATCTGTTTATGAAGACGATCATGCGCATCGGCGGCCTCGCGCCGAGCGATGTGACCCTCTCCTCGATCGGCGCCTTCGAGCTGATCGCCGCGTTCCAGCGCCACGCGATCGACGGCATGTCGTTCAGCGTACCGTATTCGCTGGAGGTTGCGCATAGCGGGGACGCGGTGATCATCGCCGACGGCACGAAGAACGAGCCCAAGGAATTTATGCCGCTCGCCGCCGGGCTGCTGCTGACTCGGCCGCAGCTCTGCACCGAGCATCGCTCGATTTGCGAGAAGATGACGCATTCGATGCTGCTGGCGGTGAAATTCCTCTTGTCGCGGAAGGACGATTCGATCGCGATCCTGCAGAAGCGCTTTCCCAAGACCGACCCGGCGGTGGTGCGCGCCTCCTACGAGGCGGTGTCGCGCATGACGAACGATCCGCCGGCGATCACGACACAAGCGCTCAAGAACGGCGATCTGATGAACGAGCAAGCCGGCTTCATGAAGATTGAAGACGCGCTGCCCTCTTACGATGGGCTGTTCACGAATGAATTTTTGAAATGACGCCTATTGCCGACCGTCACGGCGAGGCAGCGGCCAAGCGCCCCGAGTGATGGCCCCGCGGTGGAATTCTCCTCATCGAAGCTCACTTCACGAGCGTTTTCTCCTCCGCGCGCTTGGCGAGCGCCTCGTAAGCGTCGGCGATGCCGTTGAGCGTCTTTCGCGCTCCTGCATCGATCATATTGTCGGCCATCGCGCGGGCTTCTTCCGCGAGATGGCTCCATGGCAACGGATCGTTTTCCGAGGAGT
>DATNGE010000283.1:0-3090 GCA_035606035.1 Allostellaceae bacterium | reverse complement strand
TATGCGAGAGCTTCGCGCAGAGCCCCGTGTAATCGCTTTGCGTGCGGAGCGCGGCCTGGCGCGGATAGGCGAGATCGATCGCCACATCGGCGGCGATGCGGCCGGGGCGCTTGGTCATGACGACGATGCGGTTCGAGAGGAAGACCGATTCGAAAACGCTATGCGTGACGAAGATCACCGTCCATTGATGCGACTGCCAGAGCGCCAGCAGCTCCTCGTTGAGCTTGAAGCGCGTGATCTCGTCGAGCGCGGCGAAGGGCTCGTCGAGGAGGAGAAGCTGCGGCTCGGTGACGAGGGCGCGCGCGATCGAGACGCGCATCTTCATGCCGCCCGAGAGCTCGCGCGGATAGGTCTTGGCGAAAGCATCGAGCCCGACCGAAGCGAGCGTCGCCTCGATCTTCGGCGCCGCCTCTCGCTGCGCGACGCCCATCAGGCGCAGCGGCAGATAGACATTGTCCCAGACGCTCGCCCAGGGCATCAGGGTCGGCTCTTGGAAGACGAAGCCGATCTTGCCGCGCGCGACGCCGTTGAGGGCAATGCGGCCCTCCGAGGGCGGGATCAATCCGGCGATGAGGCGGAGCAAGGTGCTCTTGCCGCAGCCCGATGGCCCCAAGAGCGAGAGGAACGCGCCCGGCGCGACGCCGAGATCGATGCCGGCGAGCGCCGCCGTGCCGTTGCGGAAGGTCTTGCTGATATCCGCGACCTCGACGATCGGCGCCGCGGACGCGGCCGCGCTCATAGCGGCATATTCATTTGGATACAGCGCTCATCCCGACGCGCTGATTGACGAAGCGCAGAGTGTAGCCCTTCTTCCAATCGAGGTCCTTGGGATAAAGCCCCTGGCCCGACATCACCTGATAAAAATCCTGCCAGCGCGCGTCGGTCATCGCGCCGATGCCGAGCTTTTTCGAATCGCCGCTGTCGACGATGCCCTGCGCCTTCATCGTGTCATGCGCGTATTTCATGAGATCGTCCGACTGCTCGGGGTTGTCCTTCTTGATGAGGCCGTAAGCCGGCGCCGGATCGCCGTAGAGGAACGAATACCAGCCCTCGATGCTGGCGTTGACGAAGCGCTGCACGAGATCGGGCTTGGTGTCGATCAGCTTTTGCGAGACCTCGATGATCGAGCCGTAGCTGGTGTAGCCCGCATCGGCGAGCAGGAAGACGACGGGCTTCACGCCGCCTTGCTTCTCGATGAGAAACGGCTCGCTCGTCAGATAGCCCTGCTGCACCGACTTCTTGTCGGCGAGGAACGGCGTCATGTTGAAATTGTACGGCCGGATCTGATTGTCGCTGTAGCCGAACTTCGCTTTGAGGAAGAGCCACCAGCCGACGCGCGTATCGGCGCCGATCATGATCGGCTTGCCTTTCAAGCTCGCGAGGCTGTCGTTGCCGACGCCCGGATGCGCGACCAGCACCGACGGATCCTTCTGGAAGAAGGCCGCGACCGCGACCATCGGGATTTTCTCCTTGGCGAAATTCAGCGCCGTGAAGGACGCGGGCGCCTCGTCGAAATCGAGGCGGCCGGCGGCGAGGAGCTGGGTATGATTCACTTGCGGCCCGCCCTGACGCAGCGTGACCTTCAGCCCGTATTTCTCATAGAGGCCGGTGGCGAGCGCCTGGTAATAGCCGCCATGTTCGGCCTCGGCCTGCCAATCGGTGCCGAACGTGACCTGATCGAGCGGCCCTTTATTTTGTGCCTGGGCCGGTGCGGCGATGCCGCCAAGCGCGAGCGCCGCGCCGAGAAGACCGACCGCCGCCGAGAAGAACCGCACCATCATGTCCTCGCCGCTGTCGCCAAAAGCTCACGACTTTCTAGCGCAAGGCCGCGGCGGGCGGCGATAACAAAAATGCGCGGGCAGCCGTTCGGCCGCGCTCGCGGCAGGGCGCGACAGATTTGGGAAAGGCTGCTTTAAGCCGATTTGTCGGCGTCGGGTCCGCCTTCGAGCCCGCCAATGCGCTTCGTCATCTGCAAGAGATGCTCGCGCACTTCCTCGCTCGGGATCTGGCGGAAATGACGCACCAGCTCGATCTCTTCGCGGGTGAAGCCCTTGCTCGAGCCGGCCGCGCTCTCGCCGCCCAGCTCCTCGAAGAAGAACGATACCGGACGATCGAGAAGCCGCGCTGCTTTATAGAGACGGCTGGCGCTCAGCCGGTTCTCGCCATGCTCGTATTTCTGCACCGCTTGGAAGGAGACGCCGATGCCGGCACCGAGTTCTTCCTGACTCATGCCGGCCAGGAAGCGCGCCTGGCGCAACCGGCGACCGACATGGACATCGACTGGATCGGGCCCGTGCTCGCGGATCGTGCGACGGCGGCGCCCTGCGTTGTCATCGCCCTTACGAACTTCGGCCATATCCCCGTTTTCCCCCTCTTTATGCGGATCAAACGTTTATATTGATCAAGCGATCAATCGGTAACGAATTTATACCCTGACGCCGCGGGGATTACTATCGAATCCCGGCCCTTCAGCCCCAAAAGCCCTAGCTGCCGCTCGAATTCCCTAATCCGGGTAATTTTTGTGCTCGGTTTTCGCTTGCCCACCGGCCTCGTCATCGAAGCCGCGCCGGTTGCTGATGAAAAGCAGCGCCATCAGCACGCCGCCCAGCGCCAGGGCACCGACCGCGCCGAAGATCATGGCGAGAAAGCCGGCGACGCCGATCTGCACGTCCGCCATCGCGGTCCAAGCCTGCCACGCGACGCCCATGGCCGCGATCGCCAGCGCCGCAGCAACAACATAGCCAAGCTTGCTCATAGTCTCGATATAGGGTTTCACGCCCCCGCATGCGAGCGTAGGCTGATCGATCATGAGCACAGCGATAGAAAGAGTGCCGGTGCTGATCGTCGGCGGCGGGCCGGTCGGCCTCGCTTTGGCAGCAGAGCTTGGCTGGCAGGGCGTCGGCTGCCTCCTCATCGAGCAAGGCGACGGCGTCGTGAAGACCCCGAAGATGAACGAGGTCAACACGCGCTCGATGGAGTTCTGTCGCCGCTGGGGCATCGCCGAGCAAGTGATCGACACGCCCTTCCCGCTCGCTTGGCCGAAAGACGTTGTCTTCATGACCTCGCTCGGCGGCTATGAGCTCGGGCGCG
>DATNGE010000282.1:0-9200 GCA_035606035.1 Allostellaceae bacterium | reverse complement strand
CCGATTCGTTGAGCGGCTGGCCGGCGACCAGCAGCACGCGCGTCCGCGCCTCTTTCGCCGTCAGCGCGACACGACTCCCATCGCCGAGCACCGCCAGCGTTCCGCGCGGCACCAAGCGTTCGCCGATCGCCACTTCGCCTTCGAACGGATAAGCGAACGCGCTCTGGCCAAGGGGCAGCTCGAAGTTTGCCGACGCGCCTGCGGGCAGTTCGACATCGAGATAAGTTGGCGCCGTGGCGATGCCGTTGACCGGCCCGACGACGTCGCCGACCTTGCCGGCAATGACATGCAGCTTCACGCCGCCCGGTAACACCGCGACCGGCATCTGCTCGGGCTCGAATTCCTGGTAGCGCGGCGCGGTCATTTTGTCCGCGGCAGGCAGGTTCACCCAAAGCTGAAAGCCCCACATCAGGCCGTCTTCCTGCTCCGGCATTTCCGAATGGACGATGCCGCGGCCGGCGGTCATCCATTGCACGCTGCCGGGACGCAGCAAGCCGCTATGGCCTTTGTTGTCGCCATGGCGCATACGGCCCGCGAGCATGTAGGTCACGGTCTCGAAACCGCGATGCGGATGATCCGGAAAGCCGCCGATATAGTCGGCGCCGTCTTCCGAGCGGAATTCGTCGAGCAGCAGGAACGGATCGAGTTCGCTCAAGCCGCGATTGCCAATGACGCGGTTGAGCTTCACGCCGGCGCCGTCACTGGTCTGCTGGCCGCGCGATAATTTCACCACCTGGCGGATGCCGCCGGTCTGGTCGAGCATGATCGAGCCCTCTCAAAAGGAATTGCTTGAGGGCTTATATAGGCATTCGGTCAAGGCCCCGCGATGCCACCGCCTTTCGGCCAGCCCTTATGATGCTTTCGGGGCCTCGACGAGATCGTCGATCTTGTCGCGCAGCGTCTTCGCCTTATCGCTCGGCAGCGCGTAGATCCACGGCGAGGCCTTGGTGTTGAGATCGCTCGCGTCTTTCGCGCCATCGCCAATGCCCGCGGCTGTAATCTTCGCCCAGCTCTTGCCATCCTTATCAGCCAGATCGAGCATGATCGTTTCGCCATTGAAGGCGACGAACTGCGCATGGCTGACGCCGCTCGTCGGAAAGCCAAAATCCTTTGCCGGCGCCACGTCGTCGAGTTGCAGCTTGCCCAGCGTGCCTGCCGCGTCGTCGAGGATGCTGTCGTATTTGAGCTTTTTGTCCTTCGACATATTGGCGAGCGCGAGCTTGTCGCCCGCCTTGTCGCGGCTGATCGTGATGCTCGAGCCGTCGGCCTGCGTCAGCACGAGCTTCTGTACCTGTGCCCCCGGCAGATCGAGCAGCGTCTTATCGAGCCAATCCGCCGTATTGCCGGCGAGATCGAGCTTGCCGCGCGCGAGCCATGATTGCGCCGTCCCCGGCTTTCTCACATAAACCCCGCCCTCGCCGCCGCCGAGCTGGTCGTCGCGATGCTTGCCGGTGATAACATCGCCCATCAGCGCGCCCTTGGTGTCGGCGAGCGTCACCATGGTCGATTTCGAGTCCTTGCCGCCGGCATCTTCGACCTCGAGCCGGGGATAGGAGGCTGCCTTCGCCGTCTTGGGCTCCACATAGGTGAGATCGGCGAGGCCCAAGAGCGATTGCCGCACTTTGGTGACGTTGGCGGCGTAATTGCCGCGCTCCTCGATCGACCATTTCTCGCCGTCGCGCACCAGCGTCGTCTTCTGATCGCCATGGACGAGTGCCATGCGGCCAACATCACCGAGTCGGGACGCGACTTCGGGCAGCACCGGCTTGCCCGCGAGCGGATCGGCTTGCGGTCCGGTCGTGCGCGTCACCACCACGGCGAGCGCGACAGCTACCACTGCCACGCCGACCAAACCGATCAGCCCTTTGTGCTGCATACCATTCCCCTTACGCGACCGCCGTGCTGCGCGCCTGGCGCTTGCGCCGACGGAAACGCAGCCAGCCGATGACGATCGCGACAATGGCGACGAGGATCGGCACCAGCGCGATGTCGAAGAATTCGGTCACCGCCTGAAGCCGATTGATATCCTGGCGCAATGCAAGCTGGACTTGGCGCAACTGCTGGCGAATCGACAGCATGTCGGTGCGGAAATTATCGATCGCCTGCTCTTGCTCCTTGTCAATCGCGGCACCCGGCCGACCGCCTTGCTCCTGAAGCTGCTTGATCTTGTCTTGCGTGTCCTTGAGCTTCGTTTGGAGATCCTTCTCGGTCGCCTGGTAGCGCGCATCAGCGGAGCGCTGGATGTCGGCAACGAGAGTAAAGGGCCGCGCCGACGTACCCCGGCTGCGCAGCGCGATGAGATCGTCGCCGCCCGCCAGCGAGTCGAGCGCATTGGCAACGAAATCGCCGTTATTCGCGACCGGAATAACGACAGTCTGGCCGAAGAAATCCTGGCTCTGTTCCCAGAAGCGATCTTCAAGCACGTCGGTGTCGGCCACGACGATCACGTCGACCGGCTTGGCGGACGTCTTGATCTGCGGCGGTCCCGCGGGCGCCGCCGGCTTCGCCGGATCGGTAGCGCTGGCGTCGACGGGCTTGGCGTCGGCGGGCTTCGCGGCGTTGTCTTTCTTGTCGTCCTTCGCGTCTTTCTTTTCGTCCTTCGGGGGCCCGTCGGGGAAGGCGGTCTCCGCCGTGCCGGTTACTTGCGCTGCCAGCACCAGTTTTTCGCCGCTCGGCTTGAAATCGCGCAGCAAGCCGCCGACATCGGGGACGCCGCTGACGCCTTTGATCTTCTGGACGTCGATCGGCATCGACTCGATCGAGGTGGTGATCAGGGGCGTGAAAGTCGTCTTCGCATCCTTGACCGGCTGCAGGATGCCCGCCGAGGCCATGTTGATGTGCGTCAGATCGGCCGTGATCGGGCTTTCGTGATTGAGGTCCTCCTTATCGAGCGACAGCCACGCGACGTAATCCATCGCCTCGACATGCTGCTGCGTGCCGGCGTTGACGCGCCGCGCCGCCCGCCGATCGCCCGCGACCTGTTTCGGCTCCATCGACAGACCCCAGGCCTTCAACAATTTCGGCACATCGCTGTCGAGCGGCATGCCGGGCGGGTTGAGCTGGCTCGGATGCATCTGCTGCGTCTCCGAGTTTGGGTCGACGAAGACCAGCGCCTTGCCGCCGCCAAGCACGTATTGATCGATCGCGTAGAGCGTCTTGTCCGAGAGATGCTGCGGATGGGCGATCATCAGCACATCGACATCCGAAGGGATGCTATCGAGATCAGTCGAGAGATCCTTGATCTCATAAAGCGGCTTGATCTGATCGATGACGGCATAGGGGATCATTGGCTGACCCTGCATCGCCGCCATCATGTCGCCTTCGAGCGGCAGATTGCTGATGAGGCCGATTACCGGCTTTTTCGGGAAAGCGAGGCTGTGGATCAGCTTGGTCAGATCGTATTCGAGGAAGCGCTCGCGCTCGGGCTGGAAAAAGCGAATGGTCTGGAGATCGTCCGTCGAGTTGGTCGCGGCGAGGCCGAAATAGATCTGCTCGCCGCCCTGATCGAGCGGCACGCCCTGCAACCCGAAAGCGACGGCGCGATCCTCGACGGTTGAGAAAGGCAGTGGATCGAGCTGCTGCAGCTGGATCTTGCCGTTGGCCGCGGCTGCGTATTCCTCGAGCATCTCGCGGACGCGCTGCGCGTAGACGCCGTAAGACGGGATCTCGTTGCCGAGCTTCTTCGAGTAGTAGAAGCGCAGCACGATCGGCTCATCGAGCTTCGCCAACGTCGCGCGCGTACCCGCGGACAAGGTGTAAAGCTTGCCTTGCGTGAGATCGACGCGCGTTGTGCCGAGCGTCCGGCCGGAAATGACATTAACCGCGACGAAGAGGATCGCGGCGGAAACCAGGCCGATAACGGCAAGGCTGCGACGGGACATCGGACTCAATCCGCCTTGGTGAGATCGACGATGACGGCATTGGCGTAGAGGAAGAGCGCCATCACCGAGACGAAGAAGACCGCGTCGCGCAGATCGATCACGCCGCGGAGGATTGCGTTGAAGTGGCTGTAGAAGCTGAACGAGGCGACTGCATCCTGCACGCCCGCGGGCGCCCAGTTCTGCAGGAAGCCGAGCACCACGGTCGACCCGCTGACCGTGAAGAGGAAGCACGCGGCGGCGGTCAGAACGAAAGCGATCACTTGGTTCTTTGTGAGCGCCGAAAGCGCCGCGCCAATCGCGAGATAGCCGCCCGCCATCAGAAAGCTGCCGATGTATGAGGCGAGAATCACACCGTTATCGGGGCTGCCGAGAATATTTGCCGTGATCCAGAACGGGAACGTCAGGATCAGCGCAATTCCGGAAAAGGCCCAGGCGGCGAAGAATTTGCCCAGAACCGCCGCGCTCAATGAAACGGGTAAGGTAAGGAACAACTCGATCGTGCCGCTCTTCCTCTCTTCCGCCCAAAGCCGCATCGAGAGCGCGGGAATGAAAACGAGATAGAGCCAGGGATGGAAGCTGAAGAAGGAAACGAGATCGTCCTGCCCGCGGTCGAAGTAATTGCCGAGGAAGAAAGTTAGCGCGCCGGCGAGCACGAGGAAGATCACGATGAATACGTAGGCGAGCGGCGTCGCGAAATAACTGGCGAGCTCGCGGCGGAAGATGACCCAGGTGTTGTGCATCTGATTATCGCTCGGGGGGCTTGTCGTTCAGGCTGCCGGCGCCGTGATGGCGCGGAACACATCGTCGAGCCGGCCGCGCTCGACCCGCATTCCGGCGATCGGCCAGCCCGCGGTGCGGACGAGATCGGTGACCTCGGAAACGATCGCGTGGCCTTCGCGCGGAAAGATCATCAACCCGGCACCCTCGGCATCGTTGACCGGCTCGACGGATTGGACACCGGGCAGGCGCAGCAGCGCCGTCGCGGCATCGGGCGCCTCACCCGAGATCGCCAGCCGCACCGCGTTGTGATGGCGCGAGCGCGCTTCGAGCTGCATCGGCGTGCCGTCGGCCAAGAGCCGGCCTTGCGCAACAATGATCGCGCGCGTGCACACCGCGTCGACTTCTTCGAGGATATGAGTCGAAATGATGATCGCCTTCGACGGCGCGAGCTCGGTGATGAGCGTGCGCACCTCGTGCTTCTGATTGGGATCGAGCCCGTCGGTCGGCTCGTCGAGGATTAGCACATCGGGATCATGGAGCAGCGCTTGAGCCAGGCCGACGCGGCGCTTGAAGCCCTTGGAGAGCGTATCGATCGATTGCGCCAGCACACCACCGAGCGATGTGCGATTGATCGCGAGCTCGATGCGCCGCTCCGCATCCTCGCCGCTAAACCCGCGGATGCGCGCGATAAAGCGCAAGAACGCAAGCGGCGTCATGTCCGGATAGGCCGGCGCGCCCTCCGGCAGGTAGCCAATATGCCGCTTGGCCTCAATCGGATTGGTCACGATGTCAGCGCCGCAAACCGCGGCCGTGCCGCCGGTCGGCGCGAGGAACCCGGTGATGACCTTCATCGTGGTCGATTTGCCGGCGCCGTTCGGCCCGAGGAAACCGAGCACTTCGCCGCGATCGACCGCGAAAGAGACGTCGTTCACCGCCGTCACCGGGCCGAAGCGCCGTGTGAGATGGCGAACATCAATCATTGCGTCCATAGCGAGCGTCTCGCTCCCCGATTCTTTTTTGTCTGCCAGGGGACAAACCTCTGGCCATAAGGCGTATTTCGGCCGGGAAAATCAAGCCCCGCGCGCCGCATGCGGCATTTAATTCGCTGTAATGTTGAGGAATTTCAGCGCTTCAATGCCGCTTCGATCGCGCCCGTGATCGCCTTGTCCTCGGGCGCGACCCGCGCGGCCCAAGCACCGGCAAGCGTGCCGTCGGGTGCGATGAGATATTTATGGAAATTCCAGCGCGGCGCACCCGCTTCCTTCGCGACCCACTGATAGAAGGGATGGGCCGTGCTGCCGGTCACCGGCTCTTTCGCTGCGAGCGGGAAATCGACGCCGTAATTCTTCTCGCAAAAGTCTTTGATCTCGCTCTCACTGCCCGGCTCTTGCGCGCCGAAATCATTCGATGGCACGCCGAGCAGCACGAAGCCCTGATCCCGATAGCGCTGCCAGAGTTTCTCGAGTCCTGCATATTGCGGCGTGTAGCCGCATTCCGAGGCGGTGTTCACCACCAGAACCGGCTTGCCGCGCCACGTCGAGAGCGGCAATTCGCCGCCATCGATCTTGCGGAACGAAAAATCATGCGCGTTCATGGCGACACCGGCGCAAAGCGCTTCGCATCCTCGGCTGCATAGGCGGCGACTTTCATATCTGCTGCTTGCGCGCGTTTGAGCCGTGCCAGCAGCTCGCCGAGTTTGGCCGCCGGCAGCGCGCATGTCACTTCGTTGTTCGACATGCCGATGCGGACGCGACTCAGCATGCAGCCGCTCGAGACCGCTACCTCACCCAACTCTTGAGCGATCGGGATGATGTGACATTGCGGCTTGCCTTCGAAGCGCAGCTCGGGCCACGCGTCGTTCACCAGCATCAACTGCTTGCCGCTGAGGCGCAGGAAGACGACATCGGGATCGAAAGCACCGGCGGCGAGGGGGCCGTAGAGCACGGCGGCCGGCTTCTTGCCGACGGTCGGGATTTTCGCCGCCGCTTCCATGCTCACCCAATCGGCGCCGACCAGCGCCTGCACATCCGCGCCTTGCGCCGCTTCGGTCAGTGTCTTGAACCCGTGCGTGTAGCTGCCGACGCTGCAATTGCCGTGATCGGCGGCGACGGTGGCGAAAACGGATTGCGTCGCCTTGTTCCAGAAGACGCAGCCCGCCGGCACCGCGCCGGTGCGGCCATCGGCTGTCGGCGCGGGCATCGTCCCCAACCACCACGCGACATTCGCCGGCACTGCGTCGACAAACGCGATTGCAATCGGCGCGACCGACAATCCGAGCAGTTCCCGCAACTCGCGATCGAGCGCCGCGGCAGCTTCCTTGGTCATCGTCCCTCCTCAGCCGTAGCGCTCTTCGGTCCACGGATCGCCGCGATCATGGTAGCCGTGCTCTTCCCAGAAGCCCGGCCGGTCGCGTGCGATGAATTCAATGCGCTTCAGCCATTTCGCGCTCTTCCAGAAATAGAGCTTGGGCACGACCGCCCGCGCCGGCCCGCCATGCTCGCGCGGCAGCGGCTTGCCTTGCCAGGAATGCGCAATCAGCACATCGTCATCGTCGAAATCGGCGAGCGGCAAATTCGTCGTGTAATCGTCGTAGGAATGAAAGACGACGAAACGCGCCTCGGCTTTCGGCTTGACGAGGCCGAGGACGTGCCGGGCGCTGACGCCATCCCAGTGATTGTCGAAGCGCGACCAGGCGGTGACGCAATGAATATCGGAGACGTCGCTGAAGCTCGGCTGCGCCAGGAATTCGTCCCAGGTCCAATCGATCGCGTTCTCGACCACCCCGTCGACTCGCAGCCGCCAGTCCATGGCCGCCACCTCGGGCAAGATGCCGAGATCGAGCACTGGCCAGTCGCGCACGAGGTGCTGACCCGGCGGAAGGCGCTCGCCGCGCGCGCCGCGGCCGCCGGTCAGCAGCCGCCCTTCGCGCGCCCAACGCTCTTTCGCCGCGACCAGCTTTGGCCGCGACTCGGCGAGCTTGTCGTCCTCCCGATCATCGCTCATGCCGCGAGACTAGCCTGCCGCGCGCGATCAGGGAATTCCATTGCGTCCCGATGCTGGCTTCGCCGACACTATCGCCGCACCATGCTCCTGCTCATCCTGGCCAAAGGCATCGTCGTCGGCATCGTCATCGCGCTGCCCGTGGGCCCGGTCGGCGTGCTCTGCGTGCGGCGCTGTCTCTTCGAGGGCGCGCGCTACGGTTTCGTTTCGGGCCTCGGCGCGGCAACCGCGGATGCGAGCTTCGGTGCGATCGCCGGTTTCGGCCTCACTTATCTGCGCGATTGGCTGCTCGACTATCAGGATTGGTTCGGCCTCGCCGGCGGCGTGTTCCTGCTGATGTTCGGCATCAAGGCGCTGTTCCTCGGCCATGCACGCGAACCCGAACCTTTGGGCGGGGAGCGCTTGCTCGGCACTTTCGCCTCGACCTTTGCGCTTACCATTGCGAACCCGATCACGATCCTGTCTTTTGCGGTGATCTTCGCGAAGGTCGGCGCCGGAGCGATCGTCGGCGTGGCTGACGTGTCGGTGCTGGTCGGCGGCGTCTTTCTCGGTTCACTGCTGTGGTGGCTGGGCTTGAGCTTCGGCATTGCTTCGGTGCGGCATATGGCGGGCGAGATCGTGATGCTATGGCTCAACCGCGTCTCAGGCGCGATTCTCCTTTCTTCCGGCGGCGGCTTGCTGGTGCTCGCGCTCCGCGGCCTCAAGGCGGTTAGTTGAAGAGGCCGATTCTTGGCCTTGCGATGTCCTACGGGTAAGCTTTGTCATCATGATCCGACACCAGATACTGCGGTGGATCGCCCTCCTGGCGCTCTGCCTGGTGCCGCTGCTCGGCGCACGCGCTCAGGGCGCCGCGTCCCAGCCACAAGCCGGTACGCCCGCGCCGTCGAGCGTTGAGCAGCTGCAGCAGCTCGTTGGGACCTTGAAGGACGAGAAAGCCCGCGCGCAGCTGATCGATGAGCTGCAAGCGCTGATCGCGGCGCAGAATGCGCAATCGGAAACCGCCGCCCCAGCGAATTCCTGGTTCGCCAGCCTCGCCGGGCAGCTCGATGCGATCGGCGGCGAGATCCTCGCCGCCGCGCCCATCCTGGCGGAGGCGCCCTCGATCGGAGCCTGGGCGGAGCAACAGATCGAAGATCCGACGCTGCGGCGGCGCTGGATCGATATCACCAGCAAGCTATTCGTGATCCTGGCTGCCGGCCTGGCCGCCAATATGGTCACGCGCTTTCTCCTGCGCCGGCCGGCGCGCTTTCTGCATGCGCGAGATGGCGAAAGCCTCCCGGTCCAGCTTTTGCTGCTGGCGCTCGCCATCATTCTCGAGCTTTTGCCGGTGCTGGCCTTCGCCGCGGTCGCGATATTCGTGACGCCGTTGACCGAGCCCGCGATCCGCACCCACGGTGTCGCGAACGTCTTGATCGCCACGACCGTCTGGGCGCTGGGTTCGCTTGCGATCGCGCGTTGCCTGCTGCTGTCGCCGCGCGCGCAGTTGCTCTACCCGCTGGGCGAAGAAACGCGCGTCTATCTCTACATCTGGACGCGCCGTTTCGCCTATTGCGCGGCCTACGGCTATGCCATCTCGGTCTGCGCCTGGTATTTCAACGC
>DATNGE010000281.1:0-20697 GCA_035606035.1 Allostellaceae bacterium | reverse complement strand
CGGCGTGCCGGCGACGCGCACCAAAAGATTGATAGGCACGCTTTCCGGATGCGCCGGCAAGGTTGCGAGCGCCGCGATCATGCCGACGCGGTCGGCGCGGCTCTCGCCCATGCCGACGATGCCGCCACAGCAGACTTTCATGCCGGCAGCGCGCACCCGCGCCAGCGTATCGAGCCGCTCCTGATAATCGCGGGTGGTGATGATCGCGCCGTAATATTCGGGCGAGGTATCAAGATTGTGGTTGTAATAATCGAGGCCGGCGGCGCCGAGACGCGCGGCTTGCGCCTCGGTCAGCATGCCGAGCGTCGCGCAGGTCTCGAGGCCGAGAGCTTTGACATCGGCGACCATCGCGCAAACCTGCTCGAGGTCGTGATCTTTGGGCTCGCGCCAGGCGGCGCCCATGCAGAAGCGCGACGCGCCGCTCGCCTGCGCGGCCTGCGCCGCAGCGCGGACATCTTCGCGGCGCATCAACTTCTCGGCTTTGACGCCGGCCTCGTAATGCGCGCTTTGCGGGCAATAGGCGCAGTCCTCGGGACAGCCGCCGGTCTTGATCGACAGCAAGGTCGAGAGCTGGATCTCGTGCGCGTCGAAATGGCGGCGATGCGCGAGTTGCGCCCGGAAGATCAGCTCCGGCAAGGGCAGATCGAAGAGCGTCGCGATCTCATCGCGCGTCCAATCATGCCGCACCGCTTCGTCGCCGAGGGAATCCGGCATCAACCGCCCCATCCGTTGAGCAGCCTGTCGCGTACCGCTATACCCGGCCTGGGTCAAGCATGCCCTCGCTCGACGAATTCGCCGCGGCCAAGCTCCGCGACCTCGACGCCCGGAACCGCCGCCGGTCCTTGAGCGACAGCGCGCGCGAGGACGGGATGTGGATCGCGCGCGGCGGCAAGCGCCTGCTCTCTTTTTCATGCAATGACTATCTCAATCTCAGCCAGCACCCGGCGGTGCGCGAAGCGGCGATCGCCGCGATCCGCGATTACGGCGCCGGCGCGGGCGCCTCGCGGCTCGTCACCGGCAATCACCCGCTCTACCGCACTCTCGAAGACCGGCTGGCGCAGATCAAAGGCAGCGAAGCGGCCTGCGTTTTCGGCTCCGGCTATCTCGCCAATATCGGCATCATCCCGGCGCTGATCGGGCGCGAAGATTTGGTGCTCGTCGATGCGCTGGCGCATGCCTGTATCTGGGCGGGCGCGCGGATGAGCGGCGCGAAGTTGGTGAGCTTTCGACACAACGATGCGGCACAGCTCGCCGATCTCCTCGAAGGCGCACGGCGTCGGCATCGCCACGCCCTGATCGCGACCGAAGGCGTGTTCTCGATGGATGGCGACCGCGCACCTTTGCGGCGGCTCGCGCAAATCGCCGAAGCGCATGATGCGTGGCTCATGATCGATGACGCGCATGGGTTCGGGATCCTCGGCCAGGGCCGCGGTTCGAGCTTTGCCGATGGCGCGCCGGTCGCGGTGCCCTTGCAGATGGGCACGCTGAGCAAGGCGCTCGGCTCCTATGGCGGCTATCTGTGTGCGCCCGCGTCAGTGATCGAGCTGATGAAGAGCCGCGCGCGGCCGCTCGTATATTCGACGGGGTTGCCGCCGGCGAGCGTCGCCGCCGCGATCGCCGCGCTCGACGTGATCGCGCGCGAACCCGGCCTGACCGAGAAACCGCTCGCGAAGGCGCGGCGTTTCACCGCGCTTGCCGGCCTGCCCGAAGCGCAAAGCGCGATCGTGCCGGTGATCATCGGCGAAGAGAGCGCGGCGCTCGCCGCATCGCGCTTGCTCGAAAGCGAAGGCTTCCTCGCCATCGCGATCCGACCGCCGACCGTGCCTGAGGGCACGGCGCGGCTGCGCCTCTCTTTCTGCGCGCAGCATCCGGACGAAGCGGTCGAGCGCCTCGCGGCTCTGATCCGCGACCGCATCTTGCGATGAGCGCTTTCTTCGTTACCGGCAGCGGCACCGAGATCGGCAAAACCTTCGTCACCGCGGCGCTGATCCATGAGCTGCGCCGCCGCGGCCGTGCGGTCGCTGCGTTGAAGCCGGTCGCGAGCGGTTTCGATCCGGGGCGCGCCGATGAGAGTGATCCCGGCATTCTGCTCGCCGCCCTCGGCGAGCCGTCGTCAGCGCAGGCGCTCGAGCGTATCGCGCCGTGGCGATTCCGGGCTCCGCTCTCCCCCGATATGGCTGCGGCGCGCGAGAAACGCGTGATCGATTTCGCCGCGCTCGTCGAGCATTCGCGCGCGGCGATCACAGCAAGCCCCGGCACGCTGCTGATCGAAGGCGTCGGCGGGGTCATGGTGCCGCTCGATGAGCGCCACACCGTGCTCGATTGGATCGCCGCGCTGCGAATCCCGGCGATCGTCGTTACCGGCAGCTATCTCGGCGCGATCAGCCATGCGCTGACCGCGCTCGACGCGCTGCACAGCCGAAGCCTCGCCGTCGCCGCGATCGTCGTGAATGAGACGCCGCATAGCGGCGTTGCGCTCGACGAGACGGCGGCGACGATCGCGTGCTTTGCGGATGGCACGCCGGTGATCACGCTGCCGCGCCTTGGCGGAGCGCACCAGCCGCATGCCGCGATCGGACGGCTGACGGAACGGCTCGATCGGTTCTAGGATTGATCGCTCGTTCGCGCTCTTTTCGAAAGGATTGTCCATGCGTCTCGCCATCGTTGGTCAGCAAGCTTTCGGCAAAGCGGCGCTCGAAGCGTTTCTCGATCGCGGCGACGATGTGGCCGGCGTCTTCGCCGCACCGGAACCGCCGGGCGCCCGACCCGATCCGCTGCGCGAGGCGGCGCAAGCCAAGGGCCTCCGCTGCTTCCAGCTCAAAAGCCTCGGCTCGCCCGACGCCCTGAGCGCACTCAAGGAACTCAATGTCGAGCTCGGCGTGATGGCCTATGTCACGCAATTCGCGCCGCAATCCTTCGTCACGATCCCCAAGCACGGCATGATCCAGTTCCATCCCTCGCTGTTGCCGCTGCATCGCGGGCCGTCCTCGATCAACTGGGCGATCATCCAAGGCCGCAGCAAGACTGGCCTCACCATTTTCCGCCCGACCGACGGGCTCGATGAAGGCGCGGTCATCCTTCAGAAAGAGGTCGAGATCGGCCCCGACGACACGCTCGGCAGCGTCTATTTCGACCGCATCTTCCCCCTCGGCATCAAAGCGCTGCTCGAAGCAGTCGATGCGGTGGTGACGGGCCGCGCACGCGAGGTCGTTCAGGATGAATCGCTCGCGACCTATGAGGGCTGGTGCCGCGCCGCCGAATCCCAGATCAACTGGGCCAATCACGCCGACAAGATTTACGACCTCATTCGCGGCTGCAACCCCGCGCCGGGCGCCTGGACCAAGTGGGGCGAGAAGAAGCTCTATCTCTTCGAGTCAAAGAAGATTCCCGTTCGCGTCTTCGCCACGGTGAAGGGCTTCAAGCCGGGCCAGGTGATGAAAGTCGAAGGCGGCAGCTTTACCGTCTGCGCGCATGGCGGGCTGATCGAGGTGCAGCGCTGTCGCATCGATGACGGCAAGAAGATCGCCGGCAACGAGGCCGGCATCGAGGCCGGCACGATCCTGGGGTGATCGCAACCGCCCTTTACCGAGCGGGACCTAATGCGCCGATTCGGCGTGCCAGACGAGCAGCCGGCGCCGGACGATTTCCATCAGCTTGACCAGCACCGAGCCGACGATCGCGATGGCGACGATGCCCGAGAACACACCGGGGGAATCGGCGAAGCGCATCGAGGTCATCATCGAGCCACCCAACCCCTCGCCGCCCATCGTCATCTCGCAGATGATGACGACGATGAGGGAGATCGGAAGCGCGATCTGCAGGCCGGTGAAGACGCCCGGCATCGCCGATGGCAGGATGATCTGCCAGAGTAGCGCGCGGCGGTCAACGCCAAGGCTTTCCGCCGACCAGACGATGTATTTGTCGACATTCTCGGTCGCGGCCCAGGTCGCGACCACGACCGGGAAGACTGAGGAGAACGCTACCATCGCGATCTTCGACCAGTCGAAGACGCCGAACCACAGGATGAAAATCGGCAGGAAGGCGATCTTCGGCAGCGGATTGCCGACCGAGACGATCGGATCGAAGAACCAGCGCACGGCGCGCAGCCGGGCGATCGTCACGCCGATCACGACTCCGGCAATCGCCGCCATGGCAAAGCCCGCGAAGGTGCGCGCCATGGTGAGGCCGAGCGCAATCGGTATCTCGCCCGATATGATATCGTCCCACAGCCGCTCCAGCACCGAGGAGAGCGACGGCAGGAGGAAGTCGGAGACGAAATGCATCCGCGCGCCCCACTCCCAGGCGGCGGCGAGCAGGATCACGGAAGACGAGCGCACCAGGCGCCGCTTCCAGGTCGGGCTGAGGAAGCTCTTCCTTTCGACGGTTTGCAAGCTGGCGGCGTCTTCTACTCTCGCCATACGAGCGTCCTGCGCATGAAATAGAGATAGGCTCTGTCGGCGAAAAAGCCCAAGGCCGAGACCGTGATCACCACGGCGAACATCGCGTCATAGACGCCGCCTTCGCCGAGGAAGGAAATGAGATAGCCGAGGCCACGCTGGCCGACGAGCAACTCCGAGGCGACCAGCACGATGAAGGAGATCGCGACCGCGTTCCGGATGCCGGCGAGGATATCCGGCAAGGCGCCGGGCAGGATCACCTCCCAGAGCACTTCGCGATTGCTGGCGCCGCAAGCCCGCGCGGACCAGATCAGGGTCTGGTCGACGCCGCGCGCGCCATTATAGGCGCTGAGGATCACCGGCAGCAGGCAGCTCATCGCGATCGAAGCGATCTTCGAGCCGGCGCCGAGCCCAAGCCATAGGATCATCACCGGGATGAGCGCCGATTTCGGCATCGGATAGAGCGCTTTGACGAGCGGGCTCGCGATGTCGTCGATCGTCGTCGACCACGCCATCATTACGCCGAGGGCAATGCCGATGACGATGCTGGAGCCGAGGCCGAAGAACCAATTGAAGAAGGATGAGATGCCGTTGGTCCAGAGATCGCCGTCAAGCAGCAGCGACCACCAGGCGGTGCCGACGGCGCTCAGCGGCGGCAGCTCGCTCGGATCGACGAAATGGACGCGCGGCGCGATTTCCCACAGCACCGCGAGCAGGAGAAGCGGCAGATAGCGGACGAAGACGTTCTCGCTCGTCATCCGTGCTCCTCTCCTTGCGCGCGGATCGCTTCGTCGCGCACCAGGTTCCACAAATAATCGACCTTCGCCGTGTATTCCGGCGTGTGCATGAACTCGGAACGCGCGCCATCGGGCGGCTTGGTTTCGACGATCTCTTTGATGCGGCCCGGTCGCGCCGTCATCACCGCCACACGGTCGGCGAGATAGACCGCCTCGCGCACGTCATGCGTGACGAAGACGACGGTCTTGGGCGAACGCTGCATGATCGCCAACAATTCTTCATGCATCAGCGTGCGGGTCTGGGCATCGAGCGCGCCGAAGGGCTCGTCCATCAGCAAGGTCGCGGGCTCGATCGCGAGCGTGCGCGCGATCGCGACGCGCTGCTTCATGCCGCCCGAGAGCTGCGAGGGGTAGGAATCCTCGAAGCCTTTCAAATGCACGAGCTCGATCAGCTCCTGCGCCCGCTTCTCGCGCTCCGCCCTGGGCATGCGCTGCTTCTCGAGACCGTAGAGCACGTTCTGCTTCACGGTTTTCCACGGAAAGAGCGAATAGTTCTGGAAGACGATGCCGCGATCGGGGCCAGGCTCCTTCACCGGCTTGCCGCCGACGGTGATGCTGCCGCTCTCGATCGGAAGGAATCCGCCGAGGAGATAAAGCAGCGTGCTCTTGCCGCAGCCCGAGGGCCCGAGCAGGGCCACGAATTCGCGCTCTTTCACTTCCAGGGACACGCCTTCGAGGGCGAGCACCGGCCGCCCGCGCATCGGGCGATAGGTGTGGCTGACTGCGCCGAAGACGATGCCGCTCCCTGCCATTCCCGCTTGCCTCGAAATTTCCTGCCCGTCTCTCATGGATGGCGCCGTTTCGCGGCCTCGTCGACCAGGGACAGATCCGCATATTTGGCGACGTCGATATCGATATTGAGCAGCCCCACTTCCTTTTGGGTTTTGATGTTGTTCTGGAGCGCGGTCAGGTTCGGCCGCGCATCGGGGTCCCGATAGTAGTCGTTTTTCGTGAACAGCCAATCGCTAAAATCGGATTCCGGCTGCTTCGTGAATTGGGCGACGATCTTGATCCCCTCCTGCCGGTGGGCGGGGTCGAGATACCAATGCAGCATGGTCTGCACGTCCTCGAAGAAATCGACCAGCGCTGCGCGATGTTCGGCGATGAACGAGGCGCGGCCCGCCCACAAGGTCAGCTCGGTCGGGCCCATCGCCTCGGCGACATCGAACAGACGCGTGGCGATGCCGTCCTTCTGCGCTACCACCGAGAAGGGCGTGCCGATTTGGATCATGTCGATTTTCTTCTGCTGCAGCGCCGCGACCATGTTGGGGAATTCGATCTCGATGATTTGATAATCGCGTTTCGGCAGGAGGCCGTGCTTGCTCATATAGACCTGCGCCGCGATGTCGAGCGCGCCACCGATGGCGTTGGTGGCGACGATCTTCCCCTTCAGATCCTCGACTTTTTTGATCTCGCCGTCGGGGCGGACCATCATCTGATTCGAGTAATAGCCGGGAATGCCATCCTGATAGAGGTCCGAAACCGCGCGGATATCCTGCATATGCGCGTTCTGGATCGCCAGCGCGAAGGAAGAATAGGCGAGCGCGGCGAGATCGAGCTCTCCCGCGGCAAGGCTGGTGATTTGCGGCGTGCTGCCGCGGAAATGAATTGCCTCGACGGTATAGGATTTGCCGTAATGCTTCAGGAGCTCGGGCTTGGCCCAGAGCACTGACGTCAGCTGTGCCGGCACGACCGCCCAACCGACGCGCAGCTTCAAAGGCTCATCGGCGCGGCTCGGCAAGGCGAACGCCGCCAACATGCCCAAAACGACCAGTGCTGACGCGACGCCGCGCCATAAGCCCATGCAAAGCCTCCCCACGCTAAATTTCTTGTTAAGCTGATTCTTGCCGATTCTGTTGCCGCATCAAAGGCATGGAACGCGCCCTTGTCAACCGGATCGCCTATCCGGCGAAACCCGTCGTCAATGCACTCGGGCGGCCGCCTCGTCGACCAGCGACAAATCGGCATAGGCCTTCACGTCGATGGCTTTTTTCAGCACCCCGAGTTGCTTCGCGATGTCGAGATTCTTTTGCATGGCCCCGATATCCGGCCGCGAATCCGGCGCGTGATAGTCGTCGCCCTTGGTGAAGATCCAGCCCGAATAAGCGGATGCCGGCTGCTTGGTGAAATCGGAAACCAGCTTCAATGCGGCGTCGCGGTTCTTGGGATCGAGAATCCAGCGCATCGCGCGATTGGTGTCCTCGAAATAATCGACAAGGGCAGCGCGGTTCGCTTTGATATAGGGCACGCGGCCGGCGATGATGGTGAGTTCGGACGGCCCTTCCATCGCATCTTTTTCGGTGAACAGCGCGCGCACTTGCCCGGTCTTCATCGGCTCAACCGAGAACGGTGTCGTCAGGAAACCCATATCGACACGCTTGGCGGTCAGCGCCGACATCATGTTGGGAAATTCTATCTCGACGACTGTGTAATCGCGCTTATCCTCGAGGCCATGCCGCTTCAGCATCGCGCGCATGCCGATATCCATCGCGCCGCCGATGCTGTTGTCGCCGATGACCTTGCCTTTGAGCTCCTCCACTTTTTTAATCGGGCTGTCGGCAAGGACCGCGAAGGGCCGCGTGAAGTAATCCTGATAGCCGTCGCGCGTCGCGACCCCGATCAGCCGCAAATCGTTCATATGCGCGTTCTGGATGGCGAGCGCGAACGCCGCCGGGGAGAAATAGGCGAGCGAGATATCGCCGGTCGCGAGCGCCGTCGTTTGCGGCCCGCTACCCGGCGCACGAATCGCCTCGACCGTGTAGGACTTGCCGTAATGGACCAGTACATCCTTCATCTGCATGAGGATCGGGAACATCTGGCCAGGTACTGCCGCCCAGGCGGCTTTGATGGTGACGGGCTCGGCTCGGACAACCGATGGCGCGAGCGCCGCCGCGAGGGTTGCCGCGATCGTCGCGCCCAAAAACATGCGCCGCATGCTTGCTACTCCTCCCTGTTTCTTGTCGGCATGATTGCCAAGCGCCGGAGCTTGTCAATCTTCGCCCGCAATTCCCGGGTAGACAATCACACGGGCAGCAGGCACGATCCGCGATGCTCGCGTTGCGCAAGAGGTTCGAGTGGATGCGCCTGAACTGACGATTGTCGTGCCGACCTTCAACGAGCACGATAACATCGTCCCGCTGCTCGAACGCCTCAATGCCGTGCTTGCCGGTATCGCCTGGGAAGCGATCTTCGTCGACGATGACTCGGGCGACGGCACGGCCGATGCCGTGCGCGCGGCGGCGCGGCGGGACACGCGGGTGCGCTGCATCCAGCGCATCGGCCGGCGCGGGCTCGCTGGCGCTTGCATCGAAGGCATCCTCGCCTCTTCCGCGCCTTTTGTCGCGGTAATGGACGCCGATCTGCAGCATGACGAGGCGATCCTGCCGCAGATGCTCGAGGCGCTGCGCGGTGCGGGTTGCGACATGGTCGTCGGCAGCCGCTATGTCGAAGGCGGCGGCGTTGGCGATTGGTCGGCGCAGCGCCAGCGTGCGAGCTCGCTCGGAACGCGTCTCGCGCGGCTCGTCACCAAGGCCGACATCGCCGATCCGATGAGCGGCTTCTTCATGCTGCGGCGAAGCGTCTTCGAGCGCGTGATGCGCGGCCTCTCGACCCAGGGCTTCAAGATCCTGCTCGATATCCTCGCCACGGCCGATGCGCCGCTGCGCATCAAGGAAATACCCTATCAGTTCCGCCCGCGCGTCGCCGGCGAGAGCAAGCTCGACACGCTGGTCGCGTGGGAATTCGCGATGCTGCTCGCCGACAAGCTCGTGGGCCATGTCGTGCCGGTGCGCTTTCTGCTTTTCGCCGTGATCGGCGGGCTCGGCGTCTTCGTCCATATGGGCATGCTCGCCGCAGGGCTGAAGCTTTTCGCCTTCCCCTTCGTCACCGCACAGACAGTCGCCGCCATCACCGCGATGACGGCGAATTTCTTCCTCAACAATCTTTTCACCTATGCCGATCGCCGGCTCAAAGGCTGGCACGTGCTGCGCGGGCTCGTCTCGTTCTATGTGATCTGCGGCTTCGGTACCGCGGCAAATATTGGCGTCGCGTCCTATCTCTTCGCGCAGCAGCAGGTGTGGTGGGTCGCCGGCATCGCCGGCATCGTCGTCGGCTCGGTCTGGAACTACGCCGTCTCCTCGATCTTCACCTGGCAGAACCGGTGATCGGCGGAACTATGAGCGCGGCTTACTGGCGGCGGCTGGCGCGCAGCACGTAACGATCCCCGGCGAAGCGCTCGAAGATCGTATCGATCGTCGGATGGGTGATCGGTCCGTTCTCGGAATCGGGCACGAGATTCTGCTCCGAGACATAGGCTTCGTAAGGCCCGCCCTGCGCGTTCTGCGCGAGCAGATGATAGAAGGGCTGATCCTTCGACGGCCGCCGCTCGGCGGGGATCGAGTTGTACCATTCCTCGGTATTGTTGAAGACCGGATCGACGTCGAAGATCACGCCGCGGAACGCATAGAGGCGATGCCGGACGATCTGTCCAACCGCGAACTTGCCGATGCGATAGACCTGCGGCGTCACGAGAGCCAACCTCCTCTACCGGCGCGCGCTTGCACCGGACAACGCTGGACATTCTAAAAAAATCCGCGCGTGCCACAAGAGGCGCACGAATTTGCTTCACAATGACGCGATTATCAGAGGCAGGAGAATCGGATCGGCCTTGGCGCAATCCGGCACTGTGCCGGATCGTCCAAGGCCGATCGTCACTTCGATAATCTTCCCCGAACTTTGGGCCAGATCGCGCAATGCGCTGCGCGTCCCCTTGGACCGCATAACAGCAAGGAACGGGCCAGCTTTGCCGAATCAAACACTTAGCTTTGCTGCCCGACGGCCTGTGGAAAATCTACGGACAGGGCGCCTGACGCGTCAGCGCGGCGTAAGGTATTTGCGCGCGAGTCGCAGCAATTCGAGATCGCAAGTCTGCTTCGCGATCTCCTCGAGATCCTCGAAATAATTCTTGAGCGCTTGCGGCGTCAGGCGGCCGATCAGCCAGCCGATGAATTGCTCCGGCGTCTTCACCCACGCCGGGAGAGGATCCAGCCCGTGGCCGTAAGGCAGCGCGACGCGCAGGATGCGCCAGCGGCGGCGGCGAAGCTGATCGTCGATCGGATCGAGATCCGGTTCCAGCGTCCATCCGGGACGGCTCTGAACCCCACTGCTGCGTCCAACCATTGCTTCTCTGCCCCCTGGCAAAACGGGACGCAAAACGCCGCGCCCTCTTCTCCCGCTCTCTATGTTTAAAGTTAGCGCGGATTAAGAATGACTATAGAAGCGGGTTTCTGGTGAAGCAATAGTAATCTATCGTTAACCGCTAATCTAAGCTTATGGAATCCAATAATTTGAGCGATTTTGTTAATAAATATTACAGACCGCAAGAAGAGTGCTGGAAACTTTTACTTCTTAAAACCCGAGGCAGTGTAAAGCGGCCCGACACGCGGCGAGGCTAAATCTCCTGGACCGAGAGCACGCCCGGCAGGCGCTGCACCGCCGAGAGCACCTGCGGACCGATGCGGAAGCCGCCTGGCAGCGCGATCTCGACCTCGCGCGTCGGCAGCGGCACGACGACGTTGACCTGTCCTCGGCCGCCGGTCTCGCCTTGAAGCAGGCTCTTGAAGGCCGTGAGCGCCGCGGCCTCGCCGAGCACGACTTTGAGCCCGGCCGCCGCCTGCGCGACGATCTTATCGAGCGGCTCGATGCGCTGCGCGGTAAGGCGCTCGTCATCGACGCGCATGTCGACCGTCACCAGCAGCGGCTTGCCGCTGTCGAGCAGCTCGCGCGCTTGCGCCAGCACCTCGGAGAAGACCGTGACCTCGAACGTGCCGGTCGCATCCGACATCTGGACGAAGGCAAAGCGCCGGCCGTCGGCGGTCGCGCGTTCTCTTTTGCTGATGACGATGCCGGCGAGCTTGAAGCGCGTCGCGCCGCCGGCCGCGAGCCGGTCGCCCAACTCGCCAAAGCGCACGACGCCGACCCGCGCGAGGCTCTTGCCATAAGCGTCGAGCGGATGGCTCGAAAGATAGAAGCCGAGCGCGGCGAATTCCTGCTGCAGCCGGTCGAGCGCCGACCAATCCTGCGCCTGCGGCAGCGCCATGCGCTGCCCTGCCGCCGCGCCGGCCTCGCCGAAGAGGCTGACCTGCTGGCTTGCCCGCTCCTCGGCGGCGACGCTGGCATGGCGGAGCAGGAGATCGATCGCGGCAAAGCTCTGCGCGCGGTTGGCATTGAGACAATCGAAGGCGCCGGCGCGGATAAGGCTCTCGAACTGGCGCCGATTGAAGCTCTTCACATCGAGGCGGCGCGCGAAATCGAAAAGATCCTTGAATGGGCCGTTGGCGTTGCGCTCGGCGACGATCTCGCGCATCGCGGCGGCGCCGACGCCCTTCACGGCCGCCAGCGCGTAGCGGATCGCCGCGCCGTCCTTCGCTTGCGAGCCATTCTTGATCTGCTCGACCGAGAACTCGACCTCGGAGCGGTTGATGTCGGGCGGCAGCAGCTTGATGGCGAGCCGCGCGCATTCCTGGCGGAACTCGTTGAGCTTGTCGGTATTGCCGAGATCGAGCGTCATCGACGCGGCAAGAAATTCGACCGCATAGTTCGCCTTGAGATAGGCGGTCTGATAGGCGATCAGCGCATAAGGCGCCGAGTGCGACTTGTTGAACCCGTAGCCGGAGAATTTCTCCATCAGGTCGAACACGAAATTCGCCTGCCCCTCGTCGATGCCCTTCTTGACGGCACCGCCGACGAAATTCGCGCGCTGCGCCACCATCTCGGACTTGATCTTTTTGCCCATGGCGCGGCGCAGCAGATCGGCGCCGCCGAGGCTGTAATCGGCCATGAGCTGCGCCGCCTGCATCACCTGCTCCTGATAGGTGAAGACGCCGTAGGTCGGCTTCAAAATCGGCTCCAGCATCGGGTGCGGGTAGGCCACCGGCTCTTCGCCGTTCTTGCGCTTGATGTAGCTTGGAATGCTGTCCATCGGTCCCGGCCGATAGAGCGCGTTCATCGCGATGATGTCCTCGAACCGGTTGGGCTTAAGCTTGCGCAAGCTATCGCGCATGCCCGAACTTTCCAGTTGGAAGATGCCGTGGGTGTCGCCGCGGGCGATGAGCTCGTAGGTCTTGCTGTCGTCCAGCGGTATCCGGGTGAGATCGAGGGACGTGCCGCGCGCCGCGATCAGGTCGACCGCCTTCGCCAGCACGTCGAGTGTCTTGAGGCCGAGGAAGTCGAACTTCACCAGTCCGGCGAGCTCGACATATTTCATGCTGAACTGCGTCACCGGCATGTCGGAGCGCGGATCGCGATAGAGCGGGATCAGCGCATCGAGACGCCGGTCGCCGATCACGACGCCCGCGGCATGCGTCGACGCGTGGCGATAAAGGCCTTCGAGCTTCAGCGCAATGGCGATGAGGCGCGCGACGGAGTCGTCCTCGTCGCGCATCTGCTGCAGCGCCGGCTCGCCATCGATCGCTTCTTTCAGCGTAACGGGACTGGCGGGATTGTTCGGCACCAGCTTGCAGATCTTGTCGACTTGGCCGTACGGCATGCCGAGCACGCGGCCGACATCGCGCAATACCGCGCGCGCCTGCAGCTTGCCGAAGGTGATGATCTGCGCAACGCGATCATCCCCGTATTTCTGCTGTACGTGCCGGATCACCTCGTCGCGCCGCTCCTGGCAAAAATCGACGTCGAAATCGGGCATCGATACGCGTTCGGGATTGAGGAACCGCTCGAAGATGAGGCCAAAGCGCAAAGGATCGATGTCGGTGATGGTGAGCGCCCAGGCGACGACCGAGCCGGCGCCCGAGCCGCGGCCCGGTCCCACCGGAATGCCCTGCGCCTTCGCCCATTGGATGAATTCCGAGACGATAAGGAAATAGCCGGCGAAGCCCATCTTGATGATGACGCCGAGCTCGAATTCGAAACGCTCGCGATAAGGCTTCGCCGCGGCTTCGCGCTCAGCCTCGCTCATGCCCTCGCGCCAGACATGCGCTTTGAGCCGCGCCTCGAGGCCGGCAAGCGCGACGATGCGCACTTCTTCTTCTTCCTTGCGGCCGCTCGCGGTTGGGAAAGGCGGCAGGATGGGCTTGCGCGGCTCCGGCATGAAGGCGCAGCGCCGCGCGATCACCAGCGTGTTGTCGCAAGCCTCCGGCAGATCGGCGAAGAGCAACCGCATCTCGCCGGGCGATTTGAAATAATGCTGCCCCGTGAGGCGGCGGCGATTGGGCTCGGCGAGGGTGACGCCCTGCTCGATGCAGAGCAGCACGTCATGCGCTTGCTCGTAGCTCGGATCGGGAAAAAAAGCGTCGTTGGTCGCGACCAGCGGCAGATCATGCGCATAGGCAAGATCGACGAGGTCGCCTTCAATGCGTTCTTCGTTCGGCATGCCGTGGCGCATGAGCTCGACATAGAGCCGGCCGGGGAAAAGCGCCGCGAGTTTTTGGAGCATCGCTTCGGCCGCCGGTTTCTGCCCGTCGACCAGCAAGCGGCCGACCGGGCCGCTCGGCCCGCCGGTCAGCGCCAGCAGCCCATCGCTGTGGCCTTCGAGCGCGGCGATGTCGATCTGCGGCGGCTCGCCGCCGGTCGTCTCGAGGAAGGCCTTGCTGACCAATTCGAGGAGATTGCGATAGCCAACCTCGCTTTGGACCAGCACGACGATGGGATCGGGCGGCAGCGCCGGGCCGATCCGCGCGGCGAGTCGGAGATTATCCCCATCCATGCGGCGCAACCCGAGCTCGCAGCCGACGATCGGCTGCACGCCCGATTCGGCCGCCGCGATGGCGAATTCGAGCGCGCCGAAGAGATTGCCGCTATCGGTGATCGCCACCGCCGGCATGGCGTTTTTCTTCGCCAATTCGACCAGCGCTTTGACCTTGATGGCGCCGGCTGAGAGCGAATAGGCGGAATGGGTGCGGAGATGAATGAAATCGGCGTGCGGCATCGGCGATCAAGCTTGGCAGAGCGCGCCAGCCTTGCAAAGTGAAACTGGCGCGCCACCGATTCTACAGAGCCGCGGCGATCCGCTACACTGCGGCGCAACGACGCCATCAAAGGGAGGGCAGGATGACCCGCATCACGATTCTGAAGCGCGAAGAGATGAACGCGGAGCAAGGCCGCGTCTATGACGAGGCCAAGGCGGCGAACCAGCCGGTCGGCGGCCCCTACTACGCCTATATCCGCAATCCCACCCTCTTCACCGCGTCGCAGAACATGGGCAAGGCGATGGGTTCGTTCAAGCTCTCGCCGCGCGAGCGGTTAATCGCCGTGCTAACCGTGTGCCGCTTCTGGGGCGCGAAATATCCGTGGGGCGCGCAGGCGCGCAATGCGCTGAGCCAGGGTCTCGATCAGGCCACGATCGACACGATCAATGCCGGCAAGACACCCGATCTCACCAATCCGCGCGAGGCCATGGCGCACAAGCTGCCAAAAGAACTGCTGACCAATAAGGGCCTCAGCGAGGCGACTTACAAAGAAGCCGAGAAGCTCTTTGGCACTGACGATCTCGTGGGTCTCATCGCCGCCACCGGACAGTTCTCGATGGTGTGCTGCAGCGCCAATGGCTTCGACATCACGCCACCGCCGGAGTTCCAAAAACTCAACGCCTAACCAGATACAACGGGGCGGTGTTCGGCGGCACGTCGCTGCTATTTCGGCGGCTTCGGCTGCGGCTTAGAGTGGAGTGACACTTCTGTGAGGGGGTATACCCATGCTTGCACGCACGATCATCGCTGCCTTGTTGTTGAGCGGAACCGCGGCGCTCGCCGCCGAACCGTCAATGCCCGTGAACAACAAGGATCTAAAATGGATTCCGGCGCCCAATGCGTTCCCCAAAGGAGCGCAATTGGCCGTGATTTCCGGCGATCCGTTCAAGGACGGGCTTTATGTCGTCCGCCTGAAAATGCCGAAAGGCTATGCGATCGCCGCTCACAACCATCCGACATCTGAGTTCGTCACGGTCCTCTCGGGCAATTTCCATATCGGCATGGGCGACAAGCTCGACAAAAAGAAAAGCATCGTGCTGACCTCCGGCGGCTTCGGCGAGGCGCCCGCGAAGATGAACCATTACGCGTGGGTGACGAGCGACACGGTGGTGCAAGTGCACGGGCAAGGGCCGTTCGCGATCACCTACGTGAACGCCGCCGACGATCCGCGCAATCACAAGTAACGATCGTCGCTCTTCCTCGTCGATGCCTTGGCGGTGTCTTGCGCCGTCTCCTGATCAGGAGGCGGCGCGGAGCGCTGCGCGGTCCTCCGTTGCCGTGATTTCCTCGAGCGTCCGGCCCTTGGTCTCGATGCCGATGGCGATCAGCGCGAGCGCGGCGATGAGAAAGGTCAGCGCGAAAGTGTGCAGCACATACGCGCCGAGCCCGTAAGCGAGCATGAAGCCGACGATGGTCGGCGCGAGGAACGAGCCGATGCGGCCGATCCCGAACACCCAGCCGACGGCTGTCGCACGCATCTCCGTCGGGTAAAGCTCGCCGGCATAGATGGTCGTCGGACCATAGACGCCCGGATTGACCCAACCGACGCAAGCAATCGCGACAAACATCCATTGCCCGCTCGCCATCGCGAACCAGAGATGGAAACCGGCGCCGATGAAGTAATAAAGGAAAAGGACCGGTCGGCGGCCGTAGCGATCGATCAGAAACGAGCAAGCCGAATAACCGAAGATTGCAGCGCCCGCCTGGACGAGCTGCAGAAGAATCGCGTCGCTGAGAGGCAGCCCGCGTTGCGTGAGGATCGTCGGCAGCATGAAGAGAATGCCGTTCGAGGACCAGAGAAAACAGAAGGACACGGTCCAGAGCAGGATGGTGCGCCGCCGCCGCCCGGGCGCGAGCAATTGCAGGACGGTCACACCGGTCGGCGCGGTTGCCTTGCTTCGGCCGCTTGGCGCGGCGGCAACGGGCGCGGGCTGCGCCCCCGTCGCCGCTTTCTCGATATAGGCGACCGTGGCTTCCGCCTCGGCCGTGCGGCCTTTGCTCAAGAGGTACCGCACCGATTCCGGCACGTTGCGCCGCACGAAAAACAGCAGCAATGCCGGCAACACGCCGATGACGAACAGCCAGCGCCAGCCCAAGGTCGGAATGACCGCGAGGCTGAGCCCCGCCGCGACGACGAGCCCGACCGGAAAGGCGGTCAGCATGTTGCCGGCGGCGGCGCCGCGGATGCGGCCGGGCATGAATTCGCTGATCAGCGTGCACGCCACCGGCACTTCGCCGCCCAGGCCGAAATTCGCGAGAAAGCGCGCCGCGATCAGCGACGCCATATTCCACGCGCCGGCGGCGAGGCCGGTGAAGACGGCAAAAATGCCGATCGTCACTTTGAAGGCGGTGCGCCGGCCGATGTAGTCGGAGATCGTCCCCCAGAATAGAGCGCCGAGAAACGCGCCGAAGAGGCCGGTCGTTGCCAGCAAGCCGGCTTGCGCGGGCCCCAGGCCGAATTCGCGCGCGATCGGCGGCAGCGCCGCACCGAACATCGCGAAATCGGCCGCGTCGAACAGCGTGCCGAAGAAGGCGAGGAGAAGAAGCCGGCGATGCCACGGCGAGAACGGCAATTTCTCGAGCGTTGCGGTCAGACGCGCGGCATCGGCAGCAACGGACATGATGCACCTCCCCCTTCGATCGTTTTTTCCTATTCGGTAGCCAAACAACCCCGTCGATGTAAGTGGCCTCGGATCTTCTTGTCGAGATGTCAGCGGCGCTCGGCCACCGTTCCGTCCTGCAAGGTCAGCACGCGGTCCATGCGCTGCGCGAGTTCGAGATTATGCGTCGCGATCAGCGCGGCGAGACGGGTGCGGCGCACGAGATCGAGGAGCACGGCGGTCACTTCCCCGGCCGTGCTGTGATCGAGATTGCCGGTCGGCTCGTCGCCCAAGAGCAGCTTCGGCCGGTTGGCGAGCGCCCGCAGGATGGCGACGCGCTGCTGCTCGCCGCCCGAGAGCCGCGCCGGCCGATGATCGGCGCGCGGCTGCAGGCCGACAAGACTCAGTAGCTCCATTCCGCGCTCGCGCGCGTCGCGCCGCGACACGCCCGCGATCATCTGCGGCAGCACAATGTTCTCGAGCGCCGAGAATTCCGGCAGGAGATGATGAAACTGATAGACGAAGCCGATGGAGCCGCGCCGCGCCGTTGTGCGCTCGCTATCGCTCATGCGGCTGCAATCCTGGCCCTCGAAGATAACCGCACCGCCATCCGGGCGATCGAGCAGCCCGGCGACATGGAGCAAGGTCGACTTGCCCGCGCCCGACGGTCCGACCAGCGCGACAATCTCGCCCGGCTGGATCGCCAGGGAGATGCCGCGCAGCACCGGCAGGCCGCGCCCGGCTTGCTGGTAGCTGCGTGTCACCTGACGCAGCTCGAGCGTCGCGGTCACGCCCTCACCCTCCCTCTCCCGCCAGCGCGGGCGAGGGGCTTTGCGATCGGCCCCTCTCCCCCTTGCGGGAGAGGGAGGGACAGGCCGAAGGCGGGAGGGTGACGGCCTCACTCATATCGCAACGCTTCCACCGGATCGAGATTCGCCGCGCGCCAGGCGGGATAGATTGTCGCGAGGAAAGACAGGCCGAAGGCCATCGCGACCACCGCTCCGACCTCGTATGGATCGACGCGCGCCGGAATCTGCGTCAGGAAGTAAATCTTGGCAGCGAAGAGATCGGTACCGATGATCGATTGGATGAAACGCCGGATCGCTTCGATATGGGTGGCGAATTCGACGCCGATGACGAAGCCGAAGAAGGTGCCGACAAACCCGACGCTGGCGCCGGCGAGGATGAAGACGCGGAGGATCGAGCCGCGCGACGCGCCCATGGTACGGAGGATCGCAATGTCGCGCCCCTTGTCCTTCACCATCATGATCATGCTCGAAATGATGTTGAAGGCGGCGACGAGGATGATCAGCGTCAGGATCAGGAACATGACGTTGCGCTCAACCTCGACGGCATTGAAGAAGCTGAGATTGCTCTGCTGCCAGTCGAAGATCTTCACCTTGCCCCCCAGCGCGCCGAAGATCTCGCGGTCGTAAGTGGTTCTGACCTTATCGGGATCGGCGACTTTCACCTCGATGCTGCTCACGCTTTTGTCGAGGTTGAAATAGGTCTGCGCCGTTTCCATCGGCATGAAAATGAAGGAATTGTCGAATTCGAACATGCTGACATTGAAGGTACCCGCGACGTTGTAGGTCTTGATGCGCGGCACCGTGCCGAAAACCGTCGCCGAGCCTTGCGGCGAGATCAGCGTGATCGAGCCGCCGGGCTTGATGCCGAGCGTCTGCGCCAGGCGATAGCCGATGATGACGTTGTTGTCCGTGAAATTGTCGAGCGCGCCGGGCGATAGATTGTTCGCGATAAGCGACTGGCTCTTCAGGTCATCGGTACTGAGGCCGCGCACCAGCGCGCCGCTCGATTGCGAGCCGGCGGTGGCCATCACCTGGCCCTGGATCGTCGGCACCGCGGAGACGATGCCTTGCAGCTTTTTGATCTGTGCAGCGAGATTCTCGTAATCGGTCAGTGAGCCTTGCGCCGCATAGACGTTGATATGGCCGTTGAAACCGAGAATGCGGCCCAAGAGCTCGGCGCGGAAGCCGTTCATCACCGCCATCGTGACGATGAGAGTCGCGACGCCGAGCGCAATGCCCGTCAGCGAGAAGATGGCGATAACGGAAATGAAGCCTTCCTGGCGCCGCGCGCGCAGATAACGGAAGGCGATCATGCGCTCGAGCGTGCCGAACATGGGTCAGCGCGCCGCGAGCAGATTGAGCGCCGCGTCGGGCGCCAATTCCTTGCGCTCGCCGGTCTTGCGGTTCTTCACTTCGACGACGTTGTTGGCGAGGCCGCGCGGCCCGATGACAAATTGCCAAGGCAAGCCGATCAAATCCATCGCCGCGAATTTCGCGCCCGCGGATTCGTCGCGATCGTCATAAAGCACATCGACGCCGGCATTCTGCAGCTTGCCGTAGAGATCATCGCACGCGGCGCGGCATTTCGCATCGGCGGCGCGCAGATTGACCACGCCGACCCGGAAGGGCGCGACGCTTTCCGGCCAGATGATGCCGGCATCGTCATGGCTCGCCTCGATCAGCGCGCCGACGAGACGCGAGACGCCGATGCCGTACGAGCCCATCTCCAGCGCGACCGGCGCGCCGTCGGCACCAGCGACGACGGCGTTCATCGGCTGCGAATATTTCGTGCCGAAATAGAACACTTGCCCGACCTCGATGCCGCGCTTCTCGCAGCGCCGTGCCTCGGGCACGCGCGCCTCGAATTCGGCCTTATCGTGCTTCTCGTCGGTCGCCGCATACCAATTGGCGATATATTTCTCGACGTCGGGCGAGGTCGGATCGATGCTCTTCTCGTCGAGATTGACGATATCGCTGTCGTAATAGAGCCCGCTCTCGCCGGTATCGGCCTCGACATGGAATTCATGGCTGAGATCGCCGCCGATCGGCCCGGTATCGGCGCGCACCGGAATCGGCGTCAGTCCCATACGCTTGAAAGTCTTCAAATAGGCCGCGAACATGCGGAAATAGGATGCAACCGCCCCCGCTTTATCGAGATCGAAGGAATAGGCGTCCTTCATCAGGAATTCGCGCCCGCGCATCACGCCGAAGCGCGGCCGCGTCTCGTCGCGGAATTTCCACTGGATGTGATAGAGGTTTTTCGGCAAGTCGCGATAGCTCTTGATCGAGTTGCGAACGATGTCGGTGATGAGCTCTTCGTTGGTGGGACCGTAGAGCATATCGCGCTCGTGACGATCGCGAATGCGCAGCATCTCTTTGCCGTAATCCTCGTAACGTCCGCTCTCGCGCCAAAGTTCCGCCGGCTGCAAGGTCGGCATCAGTAATTCCTGCGCCCCGGCCGCGTCCTGCTCCTCGCGCACGATCTGCTCGACCTTCTTGAGCACGCGGAAGCCGAGCGGCAGCCAGGAATAGATGCCGGCAGCCGATTGCCGGATCATGCCGGCGCGCAGCATCAGGCGATGCGAGACGATCTGCGCCTCGCTCGGATTCTCCCGGAGGAGCGGCAGGAAATAAGCGGAAAGACGCATGCGACCTCGCGTTTCGGGGCGCGCGGACTCTAGGGAAGGAGCGCGGCCCTGTCCATGCGGCGGGCTAGTGCTTCGCCTGCTGGCACGCCGCCGTCAGCAGGGCGCGCTCATCGCCAGCGAGCGGCGTGCCGTTGAGCATGGGCCGGCCGCTCCCGATCGTGACATACCCAATGATGCCGCGGCCGCGTGCCAGGCGCGACTGCGGCGTCACCGCGTAGCGCTGCCGGAGGTCGGGAGCGATCGCGATGGCGATATCGCCTTGCGCGCCTCCGGCGTCGGGCAAGTCTGCCGGCGCCACCGGGCGCCCATGTACATCGACGCCCGGCACGACATCGGCCGGCGCCGCGGCGAGGGCCTTGCAGATCGCCGGCGAGATGAAGAGCCCGCCATCCGGCGCCGCCACGATGGCGCCGGGCGGCACGGCTGTGGCTTGCGCCAGCGCGGGCATTGTCGTGAGGACAAGCA
>DATNGE010000280.1:0-18946 GCA_035606035.1 Allostellaceae bacterium | reverse complement strand
GGATCGGGCAGATGATGCAGCACCCCGAGACAGGAGATGTAATCGAAGCTGCCGAGACCGAGCTGCGGCGCCTCGAGCAGTGACGCGTTGACGAAACGAATATTTGTAAGGGTGCGCATCGCTGCGCGCGCGGCGGCGATTTCAATACTGGCCGAAGAGAGATCGAGCGCGACGATCTCCGAGGGCGTGTCGCGGAGCTGCTCGCCGAGCCAGATGACGCTATCACCCGTGCCGCATCCAGCAACGAGCACGTGCAGGCCCCGCTGGAAATCGCGCGTACCGCCGAAGCAATATTGATTGACCTTGGCGAGAATGTCGGGCGGCGTGACATAGCGAACATAGCGCTCTCCCTCGGGGTCGCGCGCGGGGAAGGGCAGGCTCTCATATTGCCCCCGCACACCGCGATGTGCCGCCTGCTTCAGGCGCTCGCGCAGCAGCGCGCCACTGCGTTCGCCGGCCCGAGCATGGAGCGCACCGCCGAGATTCTTCCGGGCTTCGGTATAATCCGGACGAAGCGTGAGCGCTTGCTCGTACCGCGCGATCGCGTCATCGAAGCGGCCGCTGTTCTGCAGCGCGGCACCCAAATTGTTGAGGATTTCGACGTCATCGGGCTGCAATGCGAGGGCGCGCTTAAAACACGCGATCGCCTTGTCGTATTCGCCCTTTTTGTCGAGCACTGAGCCGAGACCGTTCTCTGCTTCGGCATGATCCGGTCGCAGCGCCAGCGCACGCTCGAATTGGGTCACTGCGGCATCGAGATCGCCGATCTCATGCAGCACATTGCCGAGATTGCCGGAGGCTTCGGCGAAGTCGGGCCGCAGGGCAAGAGCGCGCTCATAGGAGGCGCGCGCCTCGCTGAACTTGCCGAGATCGTGCAGCGCGTTGCCCAAATTGCTCAGTGCTTCCGGATAGTCAGGGCGCAGCGCGATGGCGCGCTCGTAGCGTGACACAGCCTCGCCCGGCTTGCCTTGCTCGCGCAGCGCATTGCCGAGGTTCATCTGGCCCTCGGCATAATCAGGATTGTGCGCGAGAGCGCGTTTATGCAGGCCGATCGCCTCATCGCGGCGACCTTGCATCAAGCGCAGATTGCCGAGATTGCTCAGCGCCTCGACATAATCGGCTTTGAGTGCGAGCGCGCGCTCGTAATGCACTGCTGCTTCCTCGATTCGGCCAAGCGCGACGTGAGCGAGGCCGCGGTTATTGTGGAAGAACGGCACCGCGCCGTTAATCGCAATTGCTTGGCCGATCAGGTCGATGGCGTCTCGATGCTGGCCGCGCTGATAGGCGAGCACGCCGAGGAGGTGAAGGCTGTCGGCATGGCGCGGATCGCGTGCCAGGATCTGGCGATAGAGCCGTTCGGCCTCCGCCGATTGCCCGGCTTGATGCAAGCGCAGTGCTTCGTTGAAATCATCTTGCCCGCCGCCGCCCATCTTCTTGGCAAGCCGGCGCTCATTCCGACTCATGGCGGCCGCCTTCTCGCGCAAGGATCAAAACGCCGCACAGGCCTCGCTCGTGATCACGCCAACTGTACGCTGCTGGAATTGCGCACGGTAGGCGCCGATGACGCTGCCGATGCGCGTCTTAAGGTCGGACTCGGGATCGGCGGCGACGAGCAGGATCTTGCTCGGCTCCTGGATGAGCTTGCCGCTCGCTTGGTCATACCATTGTCCGGCGCCGTCCGTCACGGTGAACCCGTCCGGAAACTGCGGCGTGATCGCGCGTGCGACGAAATCATTCCATTCCGCATCGGTTATCGGCCCACGGCCTGAAATAGTGCGGCCGAAGAAAAGCTGCACGATAGCGTAGCGGTCCTGGCCCGGCAGGGGACAGGTCGGCGCGGCGGCTTGTTTCGGCGCAAGCGTATCGCATGCCGCTAAACCCAGGGCGCAAAGAAGAACGATGATCCGGCGCACGGGCTTGGTTTCGCCGATCAAAAGGCCTTGGCTGGCGCGGCTTTCTTCTTCGCGAAAGCCGGCATCACCTCTTTGGCGAAGACCTGCAACGTCGCGATCGAGCCGGTCGGATCGACTAGCAGCACATGCTCGACGCCGCCGGCTTCGAGCTTCTTCAGCCGGGCGATGATCTCGTCGGGCGTGCCGAGCAGCGGCGCGTCGTCGAATTCGATCGGCGGACCATTGTAATCCTTGAGCTGCGCATAGCGCTCGGCGCCGCGGCCGCGAGCGAGCGTGCCGATGTTCTTCAGCATGTTGATGCGCATCGCCAGCGCTTTCTCCCGGTCGGCGGCATTGCGCACCAGCTGCAGGCCGCGGGTCGTGCCGACCATCGCCGGATCGTAGGCGCGGCCGGCTTTGAGGCATTCATCTTTGAACATCGAGACGCGCTCGATGGTGAGATCGCAGGGCGCGATCTGATCGAGCAGCAGATTGTAGCCTTCGAGCGCAGCGCGGCGGATCGATTCCTCGCTGCCGGCGCCGAGCCAGAAGGGCGGGTGCGGGCGCTGCACCGGCGCGGGCTCGACGACGATATTCTCGTAATGCCAGCGCTTGCCGTGATGCGAGAAACGGCCCGTGCTGTTCCATGCCTTGCGGATGACGTCCATCGCCTCGTCGAAGCGCTCGGTCGCTTCGTCCATCGGCACGCAGAAGCCGCTGAACTCCACGTCGCGATAGCCTTTGCCGACGCCGAAATCGAGCCTGCCATTCGAGAGCAGATCGACAGTCGCGGCGGCCTCGGCGACAAGCACCGGATTGTGCCACGGCAACACGACCACTGCCGTGCCGAGGCGGATGCGCGTCGTGCAGCCGGCGAGATAGCTCAAGAGTCCGAGCGAAGCCGAGACCTGGCCGACGCCGGTGAAATGATGCTCGACGACGAAAACGCTCTCGAAGCCAAGATCCTCGGCCTCGCGTACATAGTTGATGTAGTCGCGATAGCCCTGGCTATCGCCGCCCTGATGTTCGCCGACCGGAGTGCCGCTGCGCGAGCGCGCACCGCCGAATAGACCGAATCGCATAAGGCTTTCCTTCTCCCTCGTCGCCGGGGCGACCCTACCATAAGGAATGGCGGGGGACGACTACTGTTCCGCCGCCGTAAGGAGCAGCTCTAGCGCCCGCTCGACTGTCACGCGACGGATGCTCTCGCGATCGCCCGGAAATACGTGATGCTCGTCTTGCACCGGTTTGCCTTTGCGCGCGAGACCGAAATGCACCAGGCCGACCGGCTTATCGGCCGAGCCGCCGCCCGGTCCGGCGATGCCAGTGACCGCGACTGCGAACTCGACCGGAGCATTGGCGAGGGCGCCCGTCGCCATGGCGCGCGCGACCTCGGCGCTGACGGCGCCGTGCCGGGCGATGAGTGCCGTCGGGACGCCGAGCATCTCGGTCTTCGCGCGGTTGGAATAGGTGACGAAGCCGCGCTCAACGACATCGGACGAGCCTGCAATATCGGTGAGCGCGCCAGCGATGAGCCCGCCGGTGCAAGATTCCGCGGTCGCGACCATCAGCTTCTTTTCGCGGCAGCGCGCCAGCACGGCTTCGGCGAGCGCGCGGATGCGATCATCGCTCAAGCAACCATCTCCCGATAACAATCACGACCAAGGCATAGATTGCCGCGAGCACATCGTCGATCATGATACCGAAACCGCCGCCGCAACGCCGCTCGACCGCGCGGATCGGCCAGGGCTTCCAGATATCGAAGAGGCGAAACAGCGCGAAGCCGATCGCATACGCGAAAATATCGAGTGGCAGCGCGAATAGAGTGAGCCATTGGCCGGCGACTTCATCGATGACAATCCAGCCAGGATCCTGGTCGCTTTGGTCGCGAATGGCGAGATGGGCGGCGATCCACCCGAGGTAAAAGAGCAAGTTTGCCGCCACGAGCAGCGCCCAATCGCCGGCATAGATGACGATCACCCAAGCCAACGGAAGCGCGGCGAGCGAGCCCCAGGTGCCTGGCGCGCCGGGCAGGAAGCCGCTGCCGAACCAGCTGGCGATCAGCCGCGCCATGCTTACGGCAATTGCAAAGTCGCGATGGCCTGCGCCGCCATGCCTTCGCTGCGGCCAAGGAAGCCGAGCTTCTCGGTCGTCGTCGCTTTGACGCTGACGCGATTGGCGGCAAGGCCGAGGATCTCGGCGATTTTCGCCACCATCGCCGCCCGATGCGGACCGATGCGTGGCGCCTCGCAGATTAGCGTGACGTCGACATGGACGATGCGGCCCTTGGCCTGCGCGACGAGATCGGCGGCGTGGCGCAGGAAAAGATGCGACGGCGCCCCGCGCCATTTCGGATCGCTCGGCGGAAAATGCATGCCGATATCTCCCGCGCCGAGTGCACCGAGGATCGCATCAGTCAGGGCATGCAGCCCGACATCAGCATCGGAATGGCCGACGAGACCGTGCTTATACGGAATTTTGAGACCGCAGAGCCAGATATGATCGCCGGGCCCAAAAGCATGCACGTCGAAGCCCTGGCCGCTACGGTAATCAGCGCCGCCGCCGCTCGTCAGTTGCTCGGCTCGCGCGAAATCCTCTGTCGTCGTCACTTTGAAATTGCTTTCCGCGCCTTCGACCAGGCGCACGGTAAGGCCGGCGCGCTCAGCGACGGCGGCATCATCGGTTAGCTCCATTCCTGCGACGGCGCGATGCGCCGCAAGGATTGCGCGATAGTCGAAGCCTTGTGGCGTCTGCACGCGCCAGAGGCCGGTGCGATCGAGCGTGCCCGTGACGAAGCCGTTCGCGCCGCGCTTCACGGTATCGGCGACCGGCAATGCTGGAATGGCGCCCGGTGCATAAGCGAGTGCGTCGAGTACGCGATCGATCACGAGGTTATCGATAAAGGGCCGCGCGGCGTCGTGAATAAGCACACGTGTCGGCGCAAGGGTTTCGAGGCTTTCCAGTCCCAGCCGTGCCGAATCTTGCCGCGCAACGCCGCCGGAGACGGGAGGCAGCAGATCGAGGCCAGCCACCGCCGCCTCGTAGAGCTCCTGATCCACCGGGTTATAGACCACGCGCACGCAATCGATCCGCGGATGGCCGACCAGCCGCTCGACCGAATGCCGGAGCAGCGTGCGCCCGCGGAGGCTCCTATATTGCTTGGGTCGTTCGCCTCCGAGGCGAGTGCCGCGACCGGCTGCCACGATTAGGGCGATGCATGCCGACATGGTGCCAAGCTAGCGCAGGCTGGCTCTGGGCGGCAGGGTCCATAGCCGTAGCCGTCCGATTGGGCACCAAAAGCCCATTGTAATCATTGTGCGCCGCGATATTATGTGCTCAAACTATGAGCAAAGCAGATTTTGCATAGAAAATGAGCATTCGAATCGGCCAGTTAGAGTTGGAAGCCCCGGTGATCCTGGCACCGATGTCGGGTGTCACCGATCTGCCGTTTCGGCGACTGGTCAAGTCGCATGGTGCTGGCCTCGTCGTTTCCGAGATGATTGCCAGCGAAGCGATGATTCGCGAGACGCGCCAGTCGATGACCATGGCGAAAAACTGCCCGGAAGAGCAGCCGATGGCCGTGCAGCTCGCCGGCTGCGAGCCAAAGGTCATGGCTGAGGCGGCGAAGCTCAATGCCGATCGCGGCGCGGCCCTGATCGACATCAATTTCGGCTGCCCCGTGAAGAAGGTGGTGAACGGTCAAGCCGGATCGGCGCTGATGCGCGAAGAAGGCTTGGCGGCGCGCATCCTTGAGGCAACGGTGAAAGCGGTCAATCTGCCCGTGACCTTGAAGATGCGCACTGGTTGGGACGACAACAGCCGCAACGCGCCGAAATTGGCGAAGATCGCCGAAGATGCCGGCATCAAGATGATCACCGTGCATGGTCGCACCCGCTGCCAGTTTTACGAGGGCCATGCCGATTGGTCTTTCGTGCGCCGCGTGAAAGAGGCCGTGTCGTTGCCGGTCATCGTCAACGGCGATATCACGACATTCGAAAAGGCGCAGGAAGCGCTCGCGCTCTCCGGCGCGGACGGCGTGATGGTCGGGCGCGGTGCCTACGGTAAGCCCTGGTTCCTGCGCCAGCTGATGCATTTCTTCAAAACCGGCGCGCGCCGACCCGATCCGCCGCTCGCCGAGCAACGCGACATCTTGCTCGGTCACTATGACGAGATGCTATCGCATTACGGCATCAATGTTGGGATCCGAATCGCTCGCAAGCATCTTGGCTGGTATTCCAAAGGGCTTTACGGCTCGTCGGAATTCCGCGCAACGGTCAATCGCTGCGATGATCCGAAGCAGGTCAAAGCGATGGTCAGCGAGTTTTATAGGCCCCTCTTGGCCGAGGCGGCCTGAGCAATGGCAGCGCGCGGCAGCGTCATCCGGCGCTTCCCGTCCGAGATTGCGCTCGAAGCGCATGCTGTACTCGCGGCACTCCCCGATCCCGTGCTCGTTGTCGATGGGGAGGGCATTCTGCGCTACGCCAACCACGCGGCTGAGGAATTCTTCGACGCCGGCAAGACGATGCTGCTCGGGCTGCCGTTGGCGAGCTTATTGCCCATCGACAGCCCGGTGTTCGCGCTGATCGAGAGCGTGCGCCGGAGCGGCGCAAGCGTTTCGGAATATGGCGTCGGCATCGACATGCCGCGGATCGGTCCGCGGACGCTGACAGTCCAAGCGGCGCCCATGGGCGACGGCTCGGATCTCGTCGTCGTGTCGCTGCAAGGCCGCTCGATCTTCGACAAGATCGACCGCCAGCTCACGCATCGCAACGCCGCGCGTTCGGTGACGGCAATGGCTTCGATGTTGGCCCATGAGGTGAAGAACCCGCTCTCCGGCATCCGGGGCGCGGCACAGCTCCTCGAAGAGAATGCGAGCCAGGCTGATCGCGAGCTGACGCGTCTCATCTGCGACGAGACCGATCGCATCTGCGCGCTGGTCGATCGCATGGATGTGTTCTCCGACCGCCGCCCGCTCGAGAAATCGCCGGTCAACATCCACGAGGTACTGGAGCGCGTGCGCCGCGCCGCGCAATCGGGCTTCGCGCGCCATGTCCGCTTCATCGAGGAATACGATCCCTCATTGCCGCCGGTGCACGGTAATCGCGATCTGCTGATCCAAACGTTCCTCAACCTCGTGAAGAACGCCGCCGAAGCGACGCCGGCGCAAGGCGGCGAGATTCAGCTCGCGACCTCCTACCAGCACGGCGTGCGCATGATGGTTGCCGGCAGCGACAGCCGCGTACATCTGCCGCTGGTGGTGACCGTCACCGACAATGGTGATGGTATTCCCGAGGATATCCAAAGGCATCTTTTCGATCCCTTCGTCTCGACCAAGCACAATGGCACCGGCCTCGGCCTCGCACTCGTCGCGAAGGTGATCGGTGATCACGGTGGCGTCATCGAATTTGATTCCCAGCCGCGTCGCACGGTGTTCCGTGTCTATCTGCCCGTCGCACTGGCTGTCGCGGTGCCGAGCGAGACCCCGTCATGAGCGGCGCCACCATCCTTGTCGCCGACGACGATCGCGCCATCCGCACCGTCCTGGCGCAGGCGCTCGGCCGGCTCGGTCACGACGTGCGCACCACCAGCAACGCCGCGACCTTGTGGCGCTGGGTCTCGGACGGCGAGGGCGATCTCATCATCACCGATGTGGTGATGCCGGACGAGAACGGGCTCGATCTCGTACCCCGCATCAAGAAGCTGCGGCCTGAGTTGCGCATCATCGTCATGAGCGCCCAAAACACGTTGCTGACCGCGGTGAAAGCGACGGAGCGCGGCGCCTTCGAATACCTGCCGAAGCCTTTTGATCTGCGCGAACTCGTGAACGTGGTCGAACGCGCGTTGACAGTGCCGCATACTTCCGCCGCCACGGCGGCCGCGGCACCGGAAGAGGCGGAAGAGCAGTTGCCGCTCATCGGCCGCTCGCCCGCGATGCAGGAAATCTACCGCATCCTGGCGCGGCTCATGGGCACCGATCTCACCGTGATGATTACCGGCGAGAGCGGCACCGGCAAGGAGTTGGTCGCGCGGGCTTTGCACGAATACGGCAAGCGCCGCGCCGGGCCGTTTGTCGCTATCAACATGGCGGCGATCCCCCGCGAACTGATCGAGAGCGAACTCTTTGGCCATGAGAAGGGCTCGTTCACCGGCGCGATGGCGCGCGGCATCGGACGGTTCGAACAAGCGCAAGGCGGCACGCTTTTCCTCGATGAGATCGGCGATATGCCGATCGAGGCGCAGACGCGTCTCCTGCGCGTGTTGCAGCAGGGCGAATACACGACGGTCGGCGGTCGCGCCCCGATCCGCACGGATGTTCGCATCATCGCAGCCACGCATCGCGATTTGCGCCAGCTCATCCGGCAAGGCCTCTTCCGCGAGGATCTTTTCTATCGCCTCAATGTCGTGCCGATCCGCTTGCCGCCGCTGCGCGAGCGTGCCGAGGACATTCCAGCGCTGATGCGGCATTTCTTTGCTCAGGTAGGCAGCGAAGGTCTGCCGGTAAAGACGGTCGACCAGGCGGCAATGGAGCGGCTCAAAGCCTATCGCTGGCCGGGCAATGTGCGCGAGCTCGAGAATCTGGTGCGGCGTTTGTCCGCGCTCTATTCGCAAGAGGTGATCGGCGTCGACGCGATCGAGGCGGAACTGGCCGATGCGCCCGCCGTTTCGGCAGCGGTGGCGGCCAATGGCGACGACAATCTTGGCTCGGCGGCGGAGCGCCATCTGCGCGATTACTTTGCCGCGCATAAGGGTGGGTTGCCGCCAGCCGGTCTTTACGACCGAGTCTTGCGCGAGATCGAGCGCCCGCTCATTCAGTTGAGCCTCAGTGCGACGCGCGGCAATCAACTCAAAGCCGCGCAACTTCTCGGCCTCAATCGCAATACGCTGCGCAAAAAGGTGCGCGAACTCGACATCGATGTCGCCCGCGGCTTAAAATAAACCCATGAGCGAAGGGCGGGGGTTCGTGTCGTGGGCCGGGCGGATCGGTCTCGGGCGTAAGGTTGCGCTCACGCTTGGTCTCTTCGCGCTGCTGTCGGGATTCGCAACCCTTGCCGAGTTGCGCGGCCTATGGCCCGGCGCTGGTGCGCCGCATCTCGATGAGCTTTCGCTCCTGCTCAATTTCATTTTGCTGCTGCCGCTCATCGCCATCCTGGCGTGGCGATTGGTGCAGCTTTGGACCGAGCGGCGCCGCGGGCTTGCCGGCTCGCGTCTGCATACACGCCTTGTCGTGCTGTTCAGCTTGATCGCGGTGGTCCCGACGATCTTCGTCGCGTTCTTCTCCTATTTTCTGTTTAACTTCGGCGTGCAGGCCTGGTTTGGCGAACCCGTGCACGATGCCGTTACGGGCTCGCTCGCCGTTGCGGAAGCTTATCTGCATGAACATCAACAGACGATCCGCGCCGATGTCGTCGGCATGGCGAACGATCTCAACCGCGACGCCAATCTCTTGAGTCTCAATCCCCAGCGCTTTAACGAGGTCGTGCGGGCACAAGCAGCACTGCGTTCTCTCACCGAGGCGATCGTCTTCGACGGCCAAGGCCATCTTCTCGCCCGTACCGGCTTCAGCTTCGCGCTCGAATTGCAGCCGGTGCCCGATTGGGCGCTTGCTTCGGCGCGCGGCGGCGATGTTGCCGTGATGACCAACGACAATGATGACCGGGTGCGCGCTCTGGTGCGGCTCGAGCGGTACGGCGACGTCTATCTCTATGCCGGCCGTTTCATCGACCCGAATGTCATCAACCATATGAAGCAGACGCAGAGCGCGGTCGCACAATACGAGCAGCTCGAAGGTCAACGCTCGGATTACCAGGTCGCATTCTCGCTCGTCTTCTTCGCGGTCGGCCTGCTGCTGCTTACCGGCGCAGTCTGGGTCGGGCTGACTTTCGCGACGAGCATGGCGAGGCCGATTGCTTCCCTTGTCGCCGCGGCGGAGCGAGTGCGCGGCGGCGATCTCGCGGCGCGCGTGCCCGCAGGCGAGAGCGATGAGGAATTTTCCTCGCTATCGCGCGCCTTCAACCGCATGACGCATCAATTGCAAAGTCAGCAGAGCGAGCTCATCGAAGCCAACCGGCAGCTTGATCAACGCCGGCGCTTCACCGAGACCGTGCTGTCGGGCGTCTCCGCCGGTGTGATCGGGCTCGACCAGCAGGGTCGCATCAACTTGCCGAACCGCTCGGCCTCGCTGCTGCTTGGCACCGATCTTGACCAACATATCGGCAAAGAACTCGCCGACGTCGTGCCGGAAATGGCCGCGCTCTACGACGAGGCCGAACGCCGCCCCGATCGGCTCGCGCAGGCGCAGGTGCAGATCGTGCGCGCCGGCCGTGCGCATATGCTGCTCGTCCGTGTCGCCGCCGAGCGGCTCGAAGGTGAGGCCAAGGGTTATGTCGTTACCTTTGACGACATCACCGAGCTGCAGGCAGCGCAGCGCAAGGCGGCCTGGGCCGATGTCGCGCGCCGCATCGCGCATGAGATCAAGAACCCACTGACACCGATTCAGCTCTCGGCCGAACGCCTCAAACGAAAATACCTCAAGGACATCGCAAACGATCGCGAGACTTTTACAGCGTGCACCGACACGATCATCCGTCACGTCGGCGACATCGGCCGCATGGTCGACGAATTCTCTTCTTTCGCGCGCATGCCAGCGCCGGTTCTGCGCGACGAGGATTTGAACGAGATTGTGCGCCAGGCCGCGTTCCTGCAACGGGCGGCAACGCCGGAGATACGCGTCGAGACCGAGCTGCCGGGCGCGCCGCTGCGCCTCTCCTGTGATTCGCGCCAGCTGGCGCAGGCGCTCGTCAATCTCATGAAGAACGCCGCCGAATCGATCTTGTCGCGCGAAGGCGATGTGCCGCCTGGCCAGATCACGGTGCGTCTCGGGCGCGACGGCGAGGATGTCGTCCTGGCGGTCGAGGATAACGGGCGCGGTTTGCCACGCGAGGGCCGAGAGCGGCTTATCGAGCCCTATGTGACGACGCACGCAAAAGGTACCGGTCTGGGTCTCGCTATCGTGAAGAAAATCATGGAAGATCATCACGGCGAACTCGTGCTCGACGATCGGGAAGGCGGCGGTGCGCGCATAAGCCTCTTGTTCCATCCCCAAGAGACGAAGAACATTGCGCCAAACCCGGTAGCGAAGGTGGAAGCCTAAAATCGATGGCGAACGAGATTCTGGTCGTCGACGACGAAGCCGATATCCGCGCATTGATGTGCGGCATTCTTGGCGATGAAGGCTATGACACCCGGCAGGCTGGCAACAGCACCGAGGCGCTCGCCGCGATTCGCTCGCGCCAGCCCTCGCTTGTCGTGCTCGATATTTGGCTGCAAGGCAGCGAACTCGATGGGCTCGAGATCCTGAAGATCATCAAGCGCGAGTTGCCGCACATACCGGTCGTCATGATCAGCGGGCACGGCAATATCGAGACCGCCGTCGCGGCAATCAAGCTCGGGGCTTACGACTTCATCGAGAAACCCTTCAAATCGGACCGGCTCCTGATCATCGTGGAGCGGGCGATCGAGGCCGCCCGATTGAAGCGCGAGAACGAGGAGCTGCGCCAGCGCACCGGCGGCGATGACGAGCTCATCGGCGAGTCCCATGCGATCTCCCAGCTTCGCCAACAGCTCGATCGTGTCGGCCCCACCAACAGCCGCGTGCTGATCACCGGCGCGCCGGGCGCCGGGAAGGAAGTGGTGGCACGGCTGGTTCACGCGGGCTCGCGCCGCGGCAAGGGGCCATTCGTCGTGCTGAGCTGCGCGACGATGCGGCCGGAGCGCTTCGAGATCGAGCTCTTCGGCACCGATGCCGGCGCCGAGGGACCAGATTCGCCGCGGAAGGTCGGCACCTTCGAGCAGGCTCATGGCGGCACGCTGTTCCTCGACGAGGTCGCCGACATGCCCTTGGAGACTCAGGGCAAGATCGTGCGCGCGCTACAGGACCAGACTTTCGAGCGGGTCGGCGGCACGCGTGTGAAGGTCGACGTGCGCGTCATCGCTGCGACCAATCGCGATCTGACGGTCGAGATCGCTGCGGGGCGTTTCCGCGAAGATCTCTATTACCGTCTCGCCGTCGTGCCGCTGCATGTGCCGCCGCTGCGCCAGCGCATCGAGGACATACCGGCGCTCGCCCGGCACTTCATGTCGCGGGCGGCCGAGAACGCACGCCTGCCGCCGCGCGAGTTCGGCGACGACGCGATCGCCGCGCTGCAAGCTTACGAATGGCCGGGCAACGTGCGCCAGCTCAAGAACGCGGTCGATTGGACCTTGATCATGGCGCCGGCCGGTAGCGATTCGATCCGTGCCGAGATGCTGCCCGCGGAGATTGGCTCGATCGCGCCCGCGGTGGTGCGCTGGGATCGCGGCGGCGAGCTGATGACCTTGCCTCTGCGCGACGCACGCGAGATGTTCGAGCGCGAATATCTCTTCGCCCAGATCGCGCGCTTCGGCGGCAATATCTCACGCACCGCCGCTTTCGTTGGCATGGAGCGCTCGGCCCTGCACCGCAAGCTCAAATCGCTCGGCGTGCTGACCGGCGAGCGCAATGGCGAGCGCGCACCCGATGAGCCCGCCGCCAAGGCCGACTTGTCGGAGGCGAATTGAGCCGCAATAGGGCACCATGTCCCGCATCGCTTACGTGAATGGTCGCTTTATCGCGCATCGCGACGCGCGCGTGCATATTGAAGATCGCGGTTATCAATTCGCCGATGGCTGCTACGAGGTCGTCGCGATGCGGAACGGGGTCTTTATCGATGCCGGGCTTCATTTGCAGCGGCTGCGACGCTCGCTCGCGGCGCTGAGCATTGCCTTTCCAATGAAGGACGCCGCGCTGACAGTGGTGATGGGCGAGGTCGCGCGCCGCAATCGGGTGCGTGAGGGCTTCGTCTATCTCCAGATCACACGGGGCGTCGCGACTCGCGAGTTCGCTTTCCCGGGCAAGACGCAGCCGAGCCTCGTGATGACCGCGCGCTCGAAGCGGCTGGTCGATCCGAAGCTGATGGCGAGCGGGATCAAGGTTATCACCATCCCGGATCAGCGCTGGGCGCGGCCCGATATCAAATCAGTATCGTTGCTGCCCAACGCGCTCGGCAAGGAAGCAGCGAAGCAGGCCGGCGCCTATGAGGCTTGGCAAGTCGATCGCGAGGGCAATGTCACCGAAGGCACCTCGTCGAATGCCTGGATCATCACGACGACGGGCGAGGTGGTGACGCGCCAAGCCGACCAAGGCATTTTGAACGGGGTGACGCGGTTGGGCCTGCTGCGCGTCCTCGCGGCATCGGCGCTGCGGCTCAGCGAGCGACCATTCAGCGTCGATGAAGCCAAAGCCGCGGCCGAAGCGCTGCTCACCAGCAGCACGAATTTCGTCGTGCCGGTCGTGCGGATCGATGACACGCTAATCGGCGACGGCAAGCCCGGTTCCATCGCGAAGAAGTTGGCCGCATCCTATGCGGAATACGCCGCGGCCGGCGGCTCGGACAAGACATGAGCGTGCCGCGCGCTGTCGTCTTTGACTGGGACAACACGCTCGTCGACAGCTGGGCGACGATCCACGAGGCGCTCGTCCTCACTTTTACGGCGATGGGCCACGCGCCCTGGACGCTGCCCGAAACCAAGCTCCGCGTCCGCCGTTCGTTGCGCGATGCTTTTCCGGCGCTTTTCGGCGAGCGCTGGGAGGAGGCGCGCAAGCTCTACCTCGATCATTTCACCGCCATGCATATCGAGCGGCTGACGCCCATCCTCGGCGCGGCGGAACTGCTCAGCGAGGCCCAGCGGTCCGGCTTGCATCTCGCCGTGCTGAGCAACAAAACCGGGCACATCCTGCGGCTCGAAGCCGATCATCTCGGCTGGACACCGCATTTCAAACGCGTCGTCGGTGCGGGCGATGCTAAAGCCGACAAGCCCGATCCCCTCGCGATGCAATTCGCGCTCGAAGGCTCCGGTTTCGCCGGCCCCGATGTCTGGTATGTCGGCGATACTGCCCTCGATATGGAATGCGCCACGCGGGCCGGCTGCACCGCGGTGCTGCTCGGCGAAATCGATTCCGAAGATCAAGGCTTCGCGCAATTCCCGCCGCAGCTCCACTTTACCGATTTCACGGCGCTTGGCCGGTCGTTGCGGCGCGAATAGGCCCTGCTATCCAGCGAAAGCCGGTGAGAACCCCGCCTTCGAAATGGCATTCGACCTCAACTGTTCGCGCATAGGGTGAGTTCTCGGGCACACTCTTGCGCACGCCTTGTACGGTCACCAATCCGCTCGCCATGCTCGTATCGACCTGGCTGCCGGCGACGTCGATATCGCCATTGGGAAAGGCGCGGCGCATAAAATCGGTGCAACGATCGACGGTGCTGACGCTGCCGAGCGCCATCTTGGAATCGAAACCGATTTCGCTCATGCGGCTGCAGGCGGCGAGTGCGAAGAGCACGCCGGCGGTCGCCGAAAACCATCGAAATTTGATTAAAATCAAGCCCATGATGGACGATTCCGATGTAACAAAACGGGCCCACAAATTCCCGACTCAGAGCCTTGTGATTTCCCTTTAACACCCAATTTTGGTATCCATTGGGCGGCAAGAGGCGCTTCGGCGGGCACGGATATGGGTCCGGTCAGCCGCAATAATTCAAGAAGGGGAATCCCCATGTCTTCGGAAAAGACTCAGAATGTGCAGGACGTTTTCCTGAACAACGTCCGCAAGAACAAGACACCCGTCACGGTCTTTCTGGTCAATGGCGTCAAGCTACAGGGAATCATCACCTGGTTCGATAATTTCTGCGTATTGCTGCGTCGCGACGCGCATTCGCAGCTCGTCTACAAGCACGCGATCTCGACGGTGATGCCGGCGGGACCGATCCAGCTGTTCGAGCCGGGGCAATCCGCCGAAGAAGCCTGAGCGGATGGTGGAAGTTGCCGGCGAGCGCGCCGCGAGTGTCGGGCGCTGCCTGGTCGTTCATCCCTGTCTGAGATCCGCGGCGGCGCGCGGCGATGGCGCACGCACACCCGAAATGCGTCTCGAGGAGGCGGTCGGTCTCGGGCGTGCCATCGCGCTCGAGGTCGTCGCATCCGAAGTCGTGCGCATGAGCGCGTGGCGACCTGGCACCTTGCTCGGTACCGGCACGGTGAAGCGTCTGGCCGAGCTGGTGCAGGAGCTGGAGATTGCCGTCACGGTGATCGACGCGACGGTCACCCCGGTGCAACAGCGCAACCTCGAGCGCGAGTTGAAATGCAAGGTCATCGACCGCACCGGCCTCATCCTCGAGATTTTCGGCGCGCGCGCCCGCACGCATGAAGGCGCGCTGCAAGTCGAGCTCGCGGCACTCACCTATCAGCGCTCGCGGCTGGTGCGCTCCTGGACCCATCTCGAGCGCCAGCGCGGCGGCTTCGGCTTTCTCGGCGGGCCGGGCGAAAGCCAGCTCGAGATCGATCGCCGCCTCATCACGGATCGCATCGCCCATCTGAAGCGCGAGCTCGACACGGTGAAGCGCACCCGAGCGCTCCATCGCAACGCGCGAAAGCGCGTGCCCTATCCGGTCGTCGCGCTCGTCGGCTACACCAATGCTGGCAAATCGACGCTGTTCAATCGCTTGACTCGCGCCGAAGTCGTCGCCGCCGATCAGCTTTTCGCGACGCTCGACCCGACCATGCGGCGCCTGCCGTTGCCGTCGGGTCGCAGCGCGATCCTTTCCGACACGGTCGGCTTCGTCTCCGAGTTGCCAACGCCGCTTGTCGCCGCTTTCCGCGCAACACTCGAAGAGGTGACCTCCGCCGATCTCGTCGTTCATGTCCGCGACATGCATCATCCCGAGAGCGAAGCGCAGCGCGAGGACGTGCATGCGGTGCTCGGCGAACTCGGCCTCGGCGAGATGGTCGAGAACGGCCTCCTCGAGGCGCTCAATAAGATTGATCTGCTGCCCGAGGAGCGGAAGGTCGTGCTGCGCAATCAGGCACGGCGGAACGTCGCCGCGGTGCCGATCTCGGCGACGACGGGCGAGGGCTGCAACGAGCTGCTGGCGCTGATAGACAACCGGCTCGATGTCGGCCGCCAGACCGCGCAGCTCGATGTCCCTTTGAGCGATGGTGCGGCGATTGCCTGGCTGTATCGCCATGGCGAGGTCGTCGAGCGCGATGACGACGAGCGCCACGCTCATATGACGGTGCGGCTCAGTCAGGCCGACCTCGGGCGGTTTCAGACCCTTCACGCGCGCGATTAGCGCCCGTGATCACGATAATGTTCCCCAAACGTTCTTGATCCTGCCTGAGGCCATAGCTTAGTTTCGGCTATTTCGGTGATCAGGGGGATGCCGTGGATCGATCGGGGAAGCTCGTTGCCGTTGCCGGATTGCTGCTCAGCCTCGCCGCATGCGGGCCCTTGGCAACGGATCCACCGCCGCGCGCGACCGTTAACGTGGTCGGCGACACATTCAGCAAGGACATTACGCTGGAAGGTCTTCCACAAAACAACGCTTTCGTGGACAACAGTACGTTTTGGATGCTGCGCAGCTTCGTGAATCCACAAACGCGCACAGCGCAGCATCAGATTTACGTCGACTGGTTCTTTCCGGGTCACGGAGTAACGAAGTATCACGCCGCGGACGACACAGCGCGGACACTGTCCGCTCGGCAGATATTCAAGGAATCCTGCGGCCGGAACTGCGGACAGACGGACACTGTCGTCATCGAAATAGACGAGACGATGCTCCGGACCCGTGCGCTGACAGGATTCCAAGTGAAACTCAGCGGTAACGATGGCGCTGCCACGATCCTGGGCATCACGCCACAAATGATCGCGGCGCAACTCCAAGCGGAAGATAAAATCATCCGTCCGACGGTTACCGTGCGCGCGCAAGCACCAGTCGCCAACCCCAATGCGCGGACGCCGGATGGCAAGCCGTTGCTGGGTATTACATCCGGCAACATGCCGTTCGCGAATGCTGTTGTTGTGCAGCGCGTCGATTCCAATACGCCGGCGGAAGCGGCTGGTATCCGGAGAGGCGACATGATTGTCCGCTATAATGGCCACGCCGTTACCGACGTAGATCAGTTCCAGAATCTTATTTTGGAGACCGTGCCGGGAACGTTGGTGCCGGTCGAAATCAGCCGCGGCTTGAGCCGGCTGAACCTGTCGGTGCACATGTAACCCGCTCTTCCCTCGTGGCGAAATTCGCGATAGAGGCGCGTCAGCAAATCAGGAGACGCGCGATGAAGCTCGCATTTCTCGGCCTCGGCGTAATGGGCTTTCCGATGGCGGGGCACCTCGCTAAGGCCGGGCACGAGGTCACCGTTTACAATCGCACTGCCGCGAAGGCTCGCGTCTGGACGGAGCAGCATAAGGGCACGGCCCGCCCGACGCCGGCGGAGGCTGCCGCCGGCGCCGAGATTGTCTTTACCTGCGTCGGCAATGACGACGATGTGCGCCAAGTTGTGCTCGGCGCGCAGGGTGCTTTGGCCGGCATGAGCAAAGGCGCGCTGCTGGTCGATCACACCACGGCCTCGGCCGAGCTGGCGCGCGAGCTCGATGCAGCAGCGAAGGCGAAAGGGTGCGGCTTCCTCGACGCGCCGGTCTCGGGCGGGCAGGCGGGAGCACAGAACGGCGTGCTCACTGTGATGGTCGGCGGCGATGCGCAAAGCTTCGCGCGCGCCGAGCGGGTGATGGCGCATTACGGCAAGGCGGTGACGCATATGGGTCCGGCCGGCAACGGCCAGCTCACCAAGATGGTCAACCAGATCATGATCGCCGGGCTGGTGCAGGGCTTATCCGAAGGCCTCAATTTCGCGGTGCGGGCCGGGCTCGATGCGCGGAAGGCGGCGCAAGTCATCTCGAAAGGCGCCGCGCAATCCTGGCAGCTCGAGAACCGCTACCAGACCATTCTCGAGGACGAATTCGATTTCGGCTTCGCGGTGGATTGGATGCGCAAGGATCTCGCGATCTGCCTCGCCGAGGCGCGGCGCAACAAATCGGCGCTGCCGGTGACGGCCCTGGTCGACCAGTTCTACGAGCGCGTGCAGGAACGGGGCGGCGGCCGTTGGGACACGTCGAGCCTGTTTCATCTCCTTGCCCATCCGTGATGGGAAGCTTTGAGCTTCCGGCCGTCGGCCATCGGCGATAAGCTGCGCCAAAGGCTGTCCGCCGAAGGCTGACAGGTGAGAGCGAACGGGAGGAGAGGGATGCGTTTTTCAGCCACCATCATCGGCATGGCAGTCGCGGCGGCGTTCGGCTTGAACGCTTCGGCCTCGCGGGCCGAAGAGCCGCTCAATATCCGCATTGCCTGGGTTGTGCCGGTCGGCAATTGGGCATCGATCATCTATGAGAAGAAGGATCTGATGACCCATTACGGCAAGACCTATACGGTCACGCCGACGCATTTCGGCGGCACGCCGCCAATGATTACGGCGCTTGCCGCGGGCGAGCTCGACATTGCCGATCTTGCCTACTCGTCTTTCGGAACGGCGGTCGAGAACGCCGGGATGACCGATTTGAAATTCATCGCCGACGAGGCGCAGGACGGCGCCGAAGGCCACGATTCAGGGGCTTATTACGTGCTGAAGGACGGCCCGATCCATAAGGTCGAGGATTTGAAAGGCAAGGTGATCGCCGATGTCGGCGCCGGCTCGGCGGTCGATATCGTGATCAAGGCGATGCTGAAGAAGCACGGTCTCGTGACGCCGCGCGACTACACTGTGATCGAAGCCGGCTTTCCCAACATGGAATCACTGCTTGGGGAGAAGAAAGCCGATCTCGTTGCGGCGGTGCAGCCCTTCACGCTGAAGCCCAGTTTCAAGGCCCTGACGCGCCCGCTCTTCACCGCCGTCGATGCCCTCGGCGGACCCTCGCAATTCGTGATCTGGACGGCGCACGAGGCTTACATCCAGAAGAACCGCGCGGCGCTGGTCGACCTGTTCGAGGACGCGATCCGGGTCACGCGCTGGCTGACCGATACCAAGAACCACGAGGCGGTCGTCGAGATCGCGGCGAAGATAGCGAAACAGCCGCCCGAGCAGCTGCAATATGTCTTCTCGAAGACCGATCTCTATCGCGATCCGAACATGCTGCCGAACGTTCCCAATCT
>DATNGE010000279.1:0-23592 GCA_035606035.1 Allostellaceae bacterium | reverse complement strand
ACCCCGAATCGGTGCCGATCAACCACCTGGTGCGCGTGCAGGGCACACCGCTGGCCGGGCAGGCGCCGCCGGATCCGTTCGAGTTTGTGCGCACGATCGCGGTGGCGCGCATCACCATGCCGCAATCCATGGTGCGGCTCTCGGCCGGGCGCGAGGCGATGAGCGACGAGCTGCAGGCGCTCTGCTTCCTCGCCGGCGCGAATTCGATCTTCTGCGGCGAGAAGCTGCTGACGACCCCCAATCCCGGCCGCGATCATGACCACGCGCTGATGGATCGGCTCGGCCTCGCCGCATCAAGTCCTTCTCCGCCCTCGAGGGCGGAGAAGGATTTAGGATGAGGTGGGTGGGAAACGACGAAAAACGCCCCCACCTCACCCAACCCTCTCCGTCCCGAGGGGCAGAGAGGGAAAAGATCTGCGATTGGCTGTCTGAAGGGCTCGATCATCTGTGGCTGCCTTACGCGCAGATGAAGACGGCGCCGGCGCCATTGCCGGTGACGCGCACCGAAGGCTGCCGCATTTTCCTCGATGATGGGCGCGTGCTGATCGACGGCATCGCGTCCTGGTGGACGGCTTGTCATGGCTACAACCATCCGCATATCGCCGCCGCGATCGCCCGCCAGCTTGCGGCGATGCCGCATGTCATGTTCGCCGGTCTCACGCATGAGCCGGCCGCACGTTTGGCGACGCGCTTGGCCGCGCTGCTGCCGGGCGACCTCGAGCGCGTGTTCTTCTCGGAATCGGGCTCGGTCGCGATCGAGATCGCGCTGAAGATCGCCCGCCAATATTGGCGCAATCGCGGCGCGCCGCGCGACAAGTTCGTCGCGTTCCGCGGCGGCTATCACGGCGACACCGCTGCCGCGATGGCGGTCAGTGATCCGGCGATCGGCATGCATGGCCGCGGGCGCGGGCTTCTACCCGACCAGCTTATCGCCGATCTGCCGCGCAGTGAGGCGAGCGCCGCGCGGCTCGATGCGCTGCTCGCGCGCGAGGCACCGAGCATTGCCGCGCTCATCGTCGAGCCGCTGGTGCAAGGCGCAGGCGGCATGATCTTCCACGACGCGGCGACCCTGCGCCGCGTGCACGCGGCGGCCGACCGACACGGCGTCCTTCTGATCGCCGACGAGATCTTCACTGGTTTCGGCCGCACCGGCGCGCTCTTCGCCTGCGCGGCTGCCGGCATCGTGCCGGACATCATCACCCTGTCGAAAGCGCTGACCGGCGGCGTGCTGCCGCTTGCCGCGACCATCGCGCGCAGTCCGGTTTTCGAAGCGTTTCTATCAGACGACGACGAGGCCGCTTTGATGCATGGCCCAACCTTCATGGCGAATGCGCTCGCTTGCGCGGCGGCGAATGCCGCGCTCGATCTCTTCGCGCTCGAGGACCGGCTCCGTCAGGCGGCGGCGCTCGAAACGGCGCTGAACCACGAGCTCGCGCCTTGCCGCAAGCTCTCCGGCGTGCGCGATGTGCGCGTCAAAGGCGCGATCGGGGTCGTCGAGCTCGATCGCATCGCCGATCACGCCGCGCTGCGGCGGCGCTTCCTCGAGGAAGGCGTGTGGATCCGGCCGTTCGGGAACATCGTCTATCTGACGCCGTCTTTCATCATCGACGAGGACGAGCTCGCCGCGCTGACGCGCGCGATCCGCCGCGTGCTCGGCGGCTAATGCCGGGTTGGGGAGGGGCGCCGCTGCTGCGGTTCGCCACTGCGGACAATCAGCGGGCTCGCCTGGTGATGGATCATCTTCCAGGCGCCGCTCTCGCGGACGAACATGTTGGTGGCGACGAGGTGGCCGCTATCGAGCTCTTCCTCGCATTGCACGATGGCGAGGTCACCATAGAGGAAGGCGCGGTCCTCGTGCACCATCACCCCCGGCGCGTCGGGATTGGCGAGGATGGCGCGCCAGCTCTGAATCACGTGATCGCGGCCGGCGAGGGCGTTCCAGCCCGGATGCACGCAGAGCACCGTTGCGGTCCTCGACCAGAGCGCCTCCATGCCTTCGATGCTGCGTGCATTGAAGGCGCGATAAAAATCGAGATTGGCTTTGAGGACCGCGTCGATATCGGTCAGGGAATCTGCCATTTTACCCGTCCAGATCCTTACCTGCTGCGACAGCCCGGCTCTTGCCTTGCCGAGTCGAGTTGGGGTATCTTGCGAACGCTTCGCAATTGCATTACTTATTGGTTGTAGCTTCCGGCGGGGTCCAAGGCGAGTCAATGTTAGCCGTCGCTGTCATCGTCTTCCGGGAAGTGCTTGAAGCCGCTTTGGTCGTTGGCATCGTGCTGGCTGCCAGCCGGGGCGTGCCCAAGCGTGGCAAGTGGGTCGCCAGCGGAATTGGCTGCGGGGCGCTGATCGCCCTCATTGTCGCCGCCTTCACCGACGAGATCGCCGGCGCGGTCGATGGCGTCGGGCAAGAGTTGTTCAACGCCGCCATCCTGTTTACCGCCGTGCTGATGCTCGGCTGGCACAACGTGTGGATGAGCCGGCACGCCAAGGAGCATGTCGTCGAAGCGACCCGCGTCGGCCATGAGGTGCTCGCCGGGGCGCGGCCGCTTTATGCGCTGGCAGTAGTCTGCGGCGCCGCCGTCGCGCGCGAGGGCTCTGAAATCGTGCTCTTCGTTTACGGCATCGTCGCCGCGCAAGGCGGCAGCGCGATAAGCCTGCTGAGTGGCGGCGTCGTCGGCATGATCGGCGGCATTACGGTCGGTGCCGCGCTCTATTTCGGCCTGCTCACGATTCCGATGCGTCATCTCTTCGGCGTGACGAGCTGGCTCATCCTGTTGCTCGCGGCAGGCATGGCTTCGCAGGGCGCGGCCTTCCTGCTGCAAGCGGATTTGCTGCCGCCGCTCGGCAATCTCTGGGATACCTCGGCCATTCTCTCGGAGAAGAGCATCGTCGGTCAGGCGCTGCATGCGCTCATCGGCTATGTCGCGCGGCCGACCGGCATTCAGCTCGTGTTCTATCTCGGCACGGTGGTGCTGATCGGCGTGCTTATGCGGCTCTTCGGCCGAGCCTCCAGCACCGCCAGCAACCACGCCGCGCCGGCGGAATAGCCAGCCTATCTCTTCTCGTTGGCGGTTTTGTCGCGGGGCGCGGCAGGCGCCCTGGCGCGGCGCTGCGAGCGCCAATGCCACCAGAGGTGGGCGACAAGCGCGACGACGCCCACCGCGATGAGCGCGAGCACCAAGCGTCCGCTCCAGCCGAAGGAGCGCAGGTACTCGAAGAAGCGCCGGCCAACCCAAAAGGTCGCGCCGCCCCAGAAGCCGACCCAGAGCGCGGCGCCGATCGCGTTGTAGAGGAAGAAGCGCGGCCACGGCATGCCCAGCGTGCCGGCGACGATGCCGTTGAATTGGCGCAGGATGATGAAAAACCGTGCGAAGACGACGACGATGTCGCCGTAATGCTCGAAGAACGTCTCGACCCGCTGCAAGCGTTCTTCAGTGATGCCGATCCTGTTGCCGTAACGCGTCAGCAGCTTGTTGCCGCCTTTGGCGCCGATGAGGAAGCCGATGCTGTCGCCCGCGACGGCGCCGATCCAGGCGATGGGCAGCAGCCAGTAGATGTTGAGCGAGCCATGCGAGGCGAGGACCGCGCCGGCGATGAGCATCGTCTCGCCGGGTGTCGGGAGGCCGAAATCTTCAAAGAAAATGCCGAGGAAGACGGCGATGTAGCCGTAATCGGTGACGAATTGATGGACGTGTTCGATGAAGTTCAATCCACGTCCTTCATGGCAAGCAAAAGCGGCTTGTCTCGTGTCTAAAGGCAAAGCCGAGGCAGGGCAACGGCTGTCCACGCGGCAGGCTTGACTCTTGCCGGGTAATGGAACAAATAAAGAACATGGGAGAGGCTGCGGATACCGCCCGCCAGGAGCGGCTGGCCGATTTGCGCCGCTACCTTGCCGAGGCGGAAGGCTTCGGGCAAGCCGCTGCGGTGCTGCCTTTCGGGGCACCGGCAATTGATGCGGCTTTGCCCTGGCAGGGCCTGCCTTTGGCCGGTTTGCATGAGATTGAGAATGCCGGCCCGGCCGAAGAAGGCGGCGCTGCTGAGACGTTCCTCGCCGGCATCCTGGCGCGGCTGGCACCGGCGCGCCCGGTGCTCTGGTGCCTGCGGCGTGCCGATCTCCATGCCCCCGGGCTGGCGCTGATCGGGCTCGAGCCTCGGCGGCTAGTGCTGCTGCGCGCCTCCCATGAGCGCGACATCCTCTGGGCGATGGAAGAGGGGCTGCGCAGCCGCGCGCTGGCGGCCGTGGTCGGGGAGATCGAAGCGCTGTCGACGGCGGCCAGCCGGCGGCTGCAGCTTGCGGCGGAAAGCGCCGGCGTCACCGGTTTCGTTCTGCATCGAAGCGCCGGCAGCGCTGCGGCTTCGGCGGCGGTGACGCGCTGGCGCGTCGCTGCTTTGCCGAGCGTGCCGGTCGCGAGGGAGCCCGGCATCGGCCGGCCGCGCTGGCGGGTGGAATTGCTGCGCTGTCGCGGCGGCACGCAGGCGGCGTGGGATGTGGAGGCGTGTGATGCGACGGGTATTGTCGCTGTTTCTGCCGCGTTGGCCGATCGACCGGCGCTTCGGCAGATCAGCGCGGCCGGATAGGCCCTTCGTCCTTGCGACAACGGTGAGCGGCCGGCGCGTCGTCACCGCGGTGAACGCCACTGCGGCCATAGAAGGCATCGTGCCGGGCATGGGCCTCGCCGATGCGCGCGCGCTCGATCCGGCGCTGCTCGTCGAGGAAGCCGATTTCATCGCCGATGCCGCGGCGCTGGCGAAGCTCGCGGCTTGGTGCGACCGCTTCAGCCCCTCGGTTACGTCCTGCGGTGCCGATGGCATTTTGCTCGACATCACCGGCTGCGCGCATCTCTTCGGCGATGAGGCCGGGCTGGCGCGCCAGGTCCGCGCGCGGCTGGCGCGGCAAGGCATCGAGGCGCGCGCCGCCATCGCCGATACGCTCGGTGCCGCCTGGGCGCTCTCTCGTTTCGGGAGTGGCGTGGCAGCCACCGTACCGCGCGGCGAACTGTGGCCAGCGCTGTCGGATCTGCCGGTCGCAGCCCTGCGGCTCGAGCCCGAGCTCGTCGCGCTGTTGGAGCGGCTCGGCCTCGCCCGCATCGGCGAGCTTTACCCGCTGCCGCGCGCCGCGCTCGCCGCGCGTTGCGGCGATGGTGTGGCGTTGCGGCTCGATCAGGCGCTCGGCCGCGCCGCCGAGCCGCTCTCGCCGCTTCCGCCCAAGCCGCTGCTCTGGTCGCGCCGCTCTTGCCCCGAGCCGATTTTGACGGCGGAAGCGATCGCCACAGCGCTGCGCGAATTGCTGCAGCATCTGACGCGGCGCCTCGGCGAGGAGGGGCTCGGCGCGCGCCGTCTCAGCCTCGCGGCCTATCGCATCGATGGCCGCATCGAGCGCATTGCGATCGGGACGGCCTTCCCGTCGCGCGACACGCGCCATCTCTGGCGTTTGTTCGAGGAGAAGATCGAGCAGATCGATCCCGGCCTCGGCATCGAGGATCTGGTGCTGACGGCCGAGAGCGTCGAAAAACTTGCGGCGGCGCAGCTCGGTCTCGATGGCGAGACGGCGCGCAACGACAGCGCCGATCTCGCCGCTTTGGTCGACCGTCTTGCCAACCGTCTCGGCATGCGCGCGCTAGCCCGGCCGGTGCTGCGCGAAAGCCATATCCCGGAGCGCGCGGTGCGCTTCGTGGCGCCGCTCGCCGAGCCGCAAACGCCGACGCGCTGGAACGCGCTCCAGCTCCGTCCGGTCCGGCTCTTGCCCTGGCCCGAGCCGATCGAGGCGACGGCGCCAATCCCCGACGATCCGCCGCTGCTTTTCCGCTGGCGCCAGCGCGCGCATCGCGTTCGTCATGCCGACGGGCCGGAGCGCATCGCCCCCGAATGGTGGCGCCGGGATTCGCCGATAGGCTCCGGCGCATCCGCGCCGGAATCGCGCGACTATTATCGCGTCGAGGATGAGGAGGGGCAGCGCTTCTGGCTCTATCGCGCCGGGCTTTATCGCCCCGACAGCGCGCCGCGCTGGTTCCTGCACGGCTTCTTCGGCTAAGCGAAAAGAGCGCGCCGAAATGGCAGCGCGCGCGAAACCGCTTTAATCTCCTGCCATGGCCTGGGTCTATGCCGCGCCGCCGCCGGTGCCCGACGCGCTGCGCCAGAGGGTGCGCGAGAACGATCGCATCACCGAGAGCGTCGCGGTCGCGCGCATTCTCGCCGCTGCCGCGCATGATGAGGCGACGACGGCGCGGATTGCCGCAACCGCGCGCCGCCTCGTGCTCGAAGCGCGGCGCCAGCGCCGCGGCAAAGGCGGCATCGACGCTTTTCTCAACGAATTCGCGCTGTCGAGCCGCGAAGGCATCGCGCTGATGTGCCTCGCCGAGGCGCTCTTGCGCATCCCCGATGCCGAGACCGTCGATCGCCTCATTCGCGATAAGCTCGCCGAGGCCGATTGGGCGCGCCATCTCGGCCATTCCTCCTCGCTTTTCGTCAACGCTTCGACCTGGGCGCTGATGCTGACGGGCCGCTTGCTGCACGACGATCCGGCGGAGCAAGAGCTTGGCGCCGTCTTGCGCCGCCTCGTCGCGCGCACCGGCGAGCCGGTGCTGCGCCAGGCGGTGATCGCGGCAATGCGCATCCTCGGCCATCAATTCGTCATGGGCCGCACCATCGAGGAGGCGCTCGAGCGCGCCGCGCCCGAGGAAGCCCGCGGCTATCGCTATTCTTTCGACATGCTCGGCGAGGCGGCGCGCACCGCCGAGGACGCCGCCCGCTATGCCGAGCGCTATCGCGCGGCGATTGATGCCATCGGCGGGCGCGTCAACGGCCGCGATCTCCATCGCGCGCCCGGCATCTCGGTGAAGCTCTCGGCGCTCCATCCGCGCTACGAGGAAGCGCAGCGTGACCGCGTGTTGCGCGAGCTGCCGCCGATCCTTCTCGGCCTTGCCGAACAAGCAAAGCGCGCTGGTATCGGCTTCACCATCGATGCCGAAGAGGCCGATCGTCTCGATCTCTCGCTCGATCTGATCGAAGGCCTCGCGGCGGCGCCGGAGCTCACCGGCTGGAACGGGCTCGGCCTCGCGCTGCAGGCCTATCAGAAACGCGCCCTGCCACTGATCGACTGGCTCGCCGCGCTCGCGCGCCGCCACCACCGGCGCCTGATGCTGCGGCTCGTCAAAGGCGCCTATTGGGACAGCGAGATCAAGCGCACGCAGGAGCGCGGCCTCGACGAATTCCCGGTCTATACGCGCAAGCTCGCGACCGATGTGTCCTATCTCGCTTGCGCTCAGCGCATCTGGGCGGCACGCGATGCGTTCTTTCCGCAATTCGCGACGCATAATGCGCATACGGTCGCTGCGGTGCTCGACCTCGCCGGGACGGAGCGCGATTTCGAATTCCAGCGCCTCCACGGCATGGGCGAGGCGCTCTACGACCAGATCGTCGGCCTCGGTCCGGCGCAGTTCCCGTGCCGCGTCTACGCGCCGGTCGGCGGGCATGAGGATTTGCTCGCCTATCTCGTGCGTCGGCTCCTCGAAAACGGCGCCAATACTTCCTTCGTCAATCGCCTGGTCGACGAGCGCGCGCCGGTCGAGGCGCTGATTGCCGATCCGGTGACACGGTTGCAGGCGCTGCACTCGAAGCCGCATCCGCGTATCAAGCTGCCGCGCGATCTCTATCCCGACCGGCGCAACTCGCGCGGCATCGATCTCAGCGATCCGCCGCATCTTGTCGCGCTGGCGAACGCGCTCGCGACCGCATCGGCGAAGCCGGCGCTGGCCCTGCCGATCATCGATGGCGCCGAAGAGGCGGGCGCCATGCGCCCGGTCACGTCGCCCGCGGACAGCCGCGTCATCGTCGGCAGCGTCGGCGAAGCGAGCGCGGAGCAGATCGAGCGCGCGCTCGCCGTCGCCGCAAAGGCCGCGCCCGGCTGGGACGACACGCCGGCCGAGGAGCGCGCGCGGCTCTTGGATCGGGCCGGGGATTTGCTGCAAGAGCGCATGGCCGATTTCATCGCCCTCATCGTGCGCGAGGGCGGACGCATCATTCCCGATGCGGTCTCCGAAGTGCGCGAGGCAATCGATCACTGCCGCTACGATGCGGCGCGGCTGCGCGCCGAATTCGCGGCGCCGGCCGAGCTCGCCGGCCCGACCGGCGAGCGCAATCTGCTCGAGCTGCATGGCCGCGGCGTCTTCGCCTGCATCTCGCCGTGGAATTTTCCGCTCGCGATCTTTCTCGGGCAGGTCGCCGGCGCGCTCGCCGCCGGCAATGCGGTGATCGCCAAGCCCGCCGAGCAGACGCCGCTTGTCGCCGCTGCGGCGATCCGGCTGCTGCACGAGGCAGGCTTTCCCGGCGACGTGGTTCAGCTGCTGCCGGGCGAAGGCACCGTGGGCGCGAAGCTCGTCGCCGATCCACGCATTGCCGGCGTTGCTTTCACCGGCTCGACAGATACGGCACGCCTCATCAATCAATCCCTAGCGCAACGTCCGGGGCCGATTGTGCCCTTTATCGCCGAGACCGGTGGCCAAAATGCGCTCATCGCCGACTCAAGTGCGCTGCCCGAGCAGCTCGTTGCCGACGCGCTTACCTCGGCTTTCGACAGCGCGGGGCAGCGCTGCTCCTCGGCGCGTGTGCTCTTCGTCCAGGAGGACATCGCCGAGCGCGTTATCGCAATGCTCAGCGGCGCGATGGATATGCTCACCATCGGCGATCCCATGCTCCTCAGCACCGATATCGGGCCACTGATCGATGAGCCGGCGCGCGCCGCGCTCGAAGCACATGTCGAGCGCATGCAGCGCGAGGCGAAAATCCTCCACACGCTCAGCCTGCCGGCGGGCAGCGAGCACGGCACCTTCTTCGCGCCGCGGCTGATCGAGCTCGACCGGCTCGATCGTCTGACCGGCGAGGTGTTCGGGCCGATCCTCCATGTCATCCGTTGGCAAGGGGGCCATCTCGACCGGGTCCTCGATCAAGTAATCGCGACCGGTTTCGGCCTGACGCTCGGCATCCATAGCCGCATCGATGAGACGGTGCGCGCGATCCATGCGCGCCTGCCGGTCGGCAATTGCTACGTCAATCGCAATATGATCGGCGCGGTCGTCGGGGTGCAGCCTTTCGGCGGCGAGCGGCTCTCGGGCACCGGGCCGAAGATCGGCGGACCGCATTATCTCCATCGTTTCGCGATCGAGCGCACGTTGACCATCGACACGACGGCCGCGGGCGGCAACGCCAGCCTGATGTCGCTGAAAGACGACGAGGAAGCTTAGCCGTACGGCGCGGTTGCGCTGAGCGGTCCCGAAACATACATTTTCAATATATGTATTGATCAGGCCGAGCTTGCCATGCGCTTGACGCTCCACACCGACTATTCGCTCCGCGTGTTGATGTTCGCCGCCCTCAAGGGCGAAGCGCTCTCGACCATCGCAGAGATCGCCGAGCACTTCGATATTTCGCGGGCGCATCTGATGAAAGTCGTCAACGCTCTCGGCCGCGCGGGTTATCTCGCGACGGTGCGCGGCAAGAAAGGCGGGTTCCGCCTCGCAAAAAAGCCAAGCCAGATCAGGGTCGGTGCGGTCGTGCGCGACCTCGAGGAAGAGCTCGGCGTGGTCGGCTGCATGCAGCAAAGGGATTATTGTCCGATCGAAGGCGCCTGCGTGCTGCGGCGCGCGTTGGGCGAGGCGACGGCGGCGTTCCTCGCCGTGCTCGATCGCTACACACTCGATGATCTGGTGAAGCCGCGAAGATCGCTGTCGCGGCTGCTCGATCTCGGGACCGCGCTTCCGGCCTGAACCCTGTGTCGCTTGGTCGCATGCGGCCGCGATCGTCGCGCCGATTTAAAGATATATATTATATTCATCTTTAGATTCGTTGCGGGTAAGACATGGGCGCCGAGAATATCGCCGTCACGCCTCGTATCATTCCGCCCGGCCTGCGGGTCGGCGTCACCGAGGAAATGATCCACGACGTCGTGCATGCTTTCTACGCGACGATCCGCACCGACCCGGCGCTCGGTCCGATCTTCAAGCGTGTGATCGGCGAGAACTGGGACCCGCATCTTGCGAAGATGTGCGATTTCTGGTCGTCGGTGCTGTTGATGACCGGCCGCTTCGAGGGCAATCCGATGGCAAAACACGTTGCCGTCGGCGGCATCCGCCCGACGCATTTCGCGCGCTGGCTGCATCTCTTCCGCCAGACCGTCGAGAAGCTCTGCCCGCCGCCCGCAGCCGAGATGTTCGTCATGCGCGCGGAGATGATCGCGCGCGCCCTGCAGCGCGGCATCGCCGTGCTGACGCCGCCGCTGCCGGGCGCCGCCGCCTCCGCGAGTTGAGAGCGATGGCGCTCGCGCGACTGCCCGATGGCGCGGTGCTTTACCGCCGCACGCCGATCTTCACCGAGACGACGATCCCTGCCGGCTTGCTGAGCGAGCATCGGACGAAGGAAGGCGTCTGGGGCGTGATCCGCGTGCTCGAGGGCAGTCTTGGCTACCGCATCAAGGATGCGCGCCGCCCGCCCATGGAATTTCTCCTCACGCCGAAGACCATACCCGCGGTCATCGAGCCGACGATCAAGCATGAGGTCGAGGCTTGCGGCCCGGTGCGGTTCATCATTGAGTTTTACCGCCGCGGCCAGGCCGCCGCCTAATCCCCGAATCGTGTTTTCCCGCAGCTGATCGCGCGCCGCGCCTCAGTCGCGCCATCACGGTGCGGCCATTGCGCCCCTATCGTTGCGGGTCAATAATCGGAAACGCGCGCGAAGAAATGGTAAGCGCCATGTCGGACAAAGGGCCCGCTAAAGACGACAAGTCGCAGCTTCCGGCCTCGGCCAAGAATCCCGAGGTGGACGCGTTCCTGCGCAAAGTCGCGGCCATGCCGGCGGCGCGGCCAGCGAGCGGGCGCGGCAAGCTGATTTTCGCGATGGACGCGACCGCAAGCCGTGAGCCGAGCTGGGATCACGCCTGCAAGATCCAGGGCGAGATGTTCGAGGCGACCGCGGCGCTGGGTGGTCTCGACGTGCAGCTCCTCTTCTATCGCGGCTTTAACGAATGCAAGGCGAGCAAATGGCTCTCGAGCGCGCCCTCGCTCCATCACGCGATGCGCGCGGTTTTCTGCATGGGCGGCGAAACCCAGATCGCGCGTGTGTTGCGCCACGCGCTGAAGGCGGCCGAAGCGCAGAAGATCGGCGCGCTGGTCTTCGTCGGCGATGCGATGGAAGAAAAGCTCGATGAGCTTTGCGGCTTGGCGGGGCAACTCGGCTTGCTGGGCGTGCCGGCTTTCGTCTTCCACGAAGGTCACGACGCAGCCGCGGAGCGCGCCTTCAAGGAAATCGCGCGGCTCTCGCATGGCGCCTATTGCCGCTTCGATGCCAACAGCGCGGGCGAGCTGCGCGCGCTGTTGGGAGCGGTCGCGGCCTATGCCGCCGGCGGGCATCGCGCCCTGGCGAATTACAGCAAGTCGGCAGGCGGCGCCGCGCTGCTCGTGGCGCGGCAATTGGGTGCGGGATCGTAGCCGCGATGCCTTATCTCATCCTTGGCATAGCGCTGCTCGGTTGCCTGCTGCTGGCCGCGAAGCTGGTGGTCAATACCGATGCGGCGAAGCTCGGCCGGGTCATTGGATGGTTTGCGGCCGGTCTCGGCGTGGCCGGTGCCGGCGCGGTGCTGATCGGCTTGATCGCCAGCGATCGCCTCGGCCCGGCGGTCGCGGTGGCTGGCGGCCTCGCACCTTTGGTGCTGCGTGGCCGCAAATTGTGGCGCCGTTATCACGCCGGCGCATCGACTGCCGAGGGCAAGACCTCCGAGGTCGAAACCGAATTGCTCCGCATGAGGCTCGATCACGACACTGGCGCGATGAGCGGCCAGGTGCGGCGCGGCCCTTATGCCGGCCGCCGGATCGAGGATCTCGATCAGGCCGAATTGATCGCGCTCTGGCGGCAATGTGTCGCCGAGGACGAATCCGGCGCGCGGCTGCTCGAGACCTATCTCGATCGGCTGCGGCCGGATTGGCGTCACGCGGCCTCGGGCGGAAGCGGCTCCGGCGCCGGGAACGGCGCCCCGGGCGACGTCATGACTCGGGAGCAGGCCTATGCCATCCTCGACCTTGAGCCTGGGGCGAATGACGAGCAGATCAAGGACGCCCATCGCCGCCTGATGATGAAGCTTCACCCCGACCATGGCGGCTCGACCTTTCTTGCCGCGCAAATTAACCGGGCGAAGGAATTTCTGCTCAACGAATAGGCGGTAAACCCTTTGTTATGAGAAGCTTAGCGCTTAGGCTATAGAAACCGGGAACAACCCGCCTTTATGCCGCGTTGTCGGGTGTCTGAACCTTGAGAGCTTCAAAAAAATGACCTCGCGCGTACGCAAAGCCGTCTTTCCCGTCGCCGGCCTCGGTACTCGGTTCTTGCCGGCGACCAAGGCGATGGCCAAGGAGATGCTGACGGTCGTCGACCGGCCGCTGATCCAATACGCCGTGGAAGAGGCGCGCGACGCCGGAATCGAGGAATTCATCTTCGTCACCGGCCGCGGCAAGGCGGCGCTCGAGGATCATTTCGACCGCGCCTATGAGCTCGAGGACACGCTGAAGCAGCGCAACAAGGAGGTCGAGCTCAAAGGGCTGGCCGCCTGGCAGCCGGCGCCCGGCCAAGTCGCTTATACGCGCCAGCAGACGCCGCTCGGCCTTGGCCATGCGGTGCTCTGCGCCCGCCAGCTCGTCGGCGATGAACCCTTCGCCGTGCTGCTGCCGGATGATCTCGTCCTGGCGCAGAAGGGCTGCCTCAAACAGATGATCGAAGTCTTCGACGCCCAGCCCGCGAATATTGTCGCCATCGAGGAAGTGCCGCGCGAGCACACCAACCGCTACGGCGTGCTCGACGTTGAGCGCGACGATGGCAAGCTGGTGAAAGTCAAAGGGGTGGTCGAGAAACCGCAGCCCAAGGATGCGCCCTCTACCTTGACGATCATCGGCCGCTACGTGCTCGAGCCCGAAGTTTTCGATCATCTCGCACAGATCGGCCGCGGCGCCGGCGGCGAAATTCAGTTGACCGACGGTCTCGCGCGGCTGATCGCCGCCAAGCGCCCTTTCTTCGGCCTGCGTTTCGAGGGCAAGCGCTTCGATTGCGGTGATAAGATCGGCTTCTTCGAGGCCAATCTCGCTTTCGCGCTAGCGCGCCCCGATGTGCGCGAGCCGATCCAGCGCATCCTTTCCCGCTACCGCTAGCCGCTAGGTGACCATGGCTGACACGACCGTCGGACATCGCTTCGACCCGACAATTCTGCGCGAATACGATATTCGCGGCGTTGTCGGCGAGACGCTGCATGAGGCCGATGCGCATGCGATCGGCCGCAGCTTCGCCGCTGTGCTGAAAGATGCGGGCGGCAAATCCGTCGCTGTCGGCCGCGATGGCCGCCTCTCCTCGCCGGCGCTGGAGAAAGCGCTGGTCGAGGGCTTGCGCGAATCCGGCATCGACGTGGTCCGGATCGGCCTTGGCCCGACGCCGATGCTCTATTTCGCCGTCAATACGCTGGGCGTCGACGGCGGGATCATGGTTACCGGCTCGCACAATCCGCCGACCCATAACGGCTTCAAGGTGATGCTCGGCAAAAAGCCGTTCTTCGGCGGCGACATCCTGCGCCTCGGCAAGATCGCCGCCGACGGCCAGTTTCCGCGCGGCAGCGGCAATGTGCGTGAGCAATACGTGCTCGACGACTACGTGGCGCGGCTGGTCAAGGATTACGATGGCACGCGCGACCTGCATGTCGCCTGGGATGCCGGCAATGGCGCGACCGGCGAAGCGCTGCAAAAGCTGGTCGCCAAGCTCCCAGGCAAGCATCTCCTCCTCAACGAGCAGATCGACGGCCGCTTCCCAGCGCATCACCCCGATCCGACCGAGGTGAAGAACCTCATCCAGCTCCAGGAAGCCGTGACGAAGCAGGGCTGCGATCTCGGCATCGCCTTCGACGGCGATGGCGACCGCATCGGCCTGGTCGACGGCAAGGGGCGCATCCTCTGGGGCGACCAGTTCATGGTGCTGATGGCGCGCGACATCGTGCGTACAAAGCCCAAGGCCACGATCATCGCCGATGTGAAAGCGAGCCAGGTGCTGTTCGACGAGGTCGAGCGCATCGGCGGCACACCGCTGATGTGGCGCACCGGGCATTCGTTGATCAAATCGAAGATGGCGGAGACCGGCGCGCCCCTCGCCGGCGAGATGAGCGGGCATATCTTCTTTGCCGACCGCTATTACGGTTATGACGACGCGCTTTACGCCGCCGTGCGCATCCTCGGTATCCTGGCGCGCGGGAAGGAGAGCCTCGCCGCCTTCCGCGATAGTCTGCCGAGCGTCGTCAACACGCCGGAGTTGCGGTTCCCCTGCGCCGACGACCGCAAGTTCAAGGTGGTCGAGGAAGTGCGTGCGCGGCTCGAGAAGACGGGCGCGGCGGTGTCGGCGATCGACGGCGTGCGGGTGAAGACGCAGGAAGGCTGGTGGCTGTTACGCGCCTCGAACACGCAGGACGTGCTCGTCGCACGCGCCGAAGCGCGCGACGCGGCCGGACTCGAAACCCTGAAGAAGCTGCTGGCCGATCAGCTGCGCGACAGCGGCGTCGCACCACCGGCTTTCTGACCGGCGACTTGCATCGACGGGTTCAGCACCGTGCAGTCGCGATGCTGATGGTGCAGCGTATCGCAAGCCGCATGCGCTTCGTTGGCGCTGAGATCGACGATGCGCGCGCTGTAGACCGCGCCGTGATGCGAGCGGGTCATGACCACGACGACTGGCTTGCTGCGTGCCGCAGGGACCTGGGCGCGGGCGGTGTTGGCGGCGCGGGCGGCCATCGCGCGGGCGCGGAAAGCGCCGACCTGGATCGCCCAATGGGCGCCGGCACGCGATGAGGTCGCGGCTTCGGCCTTGCTGATCGGTGAGAGTTTCGCGAGGCCGCCGACTGCGCGATGCGCGATCATATGCAACGTCACGTGGCTCTGCGGTGCCTTCTTCGCCTCGTTGGATGCGATCATGAAGTCGGGCGAGGGCTGGCCGTCGAACCCGGCATTGAGCAGCGCGGCCATCTTCATATCGCGGGCATGGGCCGAGACACCGCCCATCACCACGCCGATCAGACGGCGATTGTTACGCACGGCGGAGGCGGCGAGATTGAAGCCCGATGCGTGGATGAAGCCGGTCTTGATCCCGTCCATCCCGGCAAAGGCGCTCATCAGGTGGTTGTGATTGCCGTAAGTGATGCCGTGATAGGTGAAGGCTTCGGTGCCGAAATAAGCGTATTCGCGCGGATAATCGAGGTAGAGATGGCGGGCGAGCTTGGAGAGATCGCGGGCCGTCGTCTTCTGGAAGGGGTTCGGCAGGCCGGAGGCGTTGTAGAAGGTCGTGTTGTCCATGCCGAGGGAGCGTGCGGTGCGGGTCATGCGCTCAGCGAAGGCGGCTTCGGTGCCGCCAAGGCCTTCGGCCAGCACCACCGCCGCGTCGTTCGCCGATTGGGTGACGAGGCCGAGGATGAGATCATGGACGGCGATCAACTGCCCGGCGACGAGGTTGAGCTTGGTCGGCTCTTGGCCGGCGGCATGGGGGGAGACCGGGAGGACGGTGTCGAGGCTGAGATTGTGATGCTCTAGCGCCTCGAAGGTGAGGTAGAGCGTCATCATCTTGGTGAGGGAAGCCGGGTAATTCGGCGAGTCGGCGTCGTATTCGCTTACCACCTGCCCGCTCTGGGCATCGATCACGATTGACGAGTATTTTGCTGCCAGGGCGCTGGCCGAGAAGGCGGCCGCCGCCACGAAAACTGCCAAGACCGCGCTCAACGTCGCAAAACCAGAGCGCACGAACCCCGTTTTCACCATCAAACTCCCCGATTGCGCCACCAAAGATATGAATCAAGCGAACATAGGTTAATAAATCATTGATGTAACGTAAAGAAATACTGCGACTCGCGTCGCGAAATTTTCTTATCTTAAGCCGTCCTAGTGCGAACGATTCATACGCAGTCGATCGGCATGGTTATTGCGCCGCACAAAACCGGGCGTAAGCTAGATTTTAGCAAAGTTGTACCTACATTGCGTTGCATCCAACTACGTACGGAACCGGCCAATGGCCAAGGTTGTGTCTGATACGCGGGCGAAGGCGGCACTGCCGCCGGCGTCGCGCTATGCCGATTTCCTCGCCTTCGGCCGCGACACCATCGCGGCGGCGGTTGATTCCAACGCGGCGCTGAGCGCCGGGCTCGAAGCGATCGGCGAGGAAGTGGCGCAATACGCCCGCAGCGCGTTCGTGGCCGCAGGCGGAACCGCGCGCGGCCTGATCGACGCGCGCACTTTCGAGGACGTCGTCCGCTTGCACACCGATTTCGCCAAGCGCAGCTTCGAGGACTTTGTCGCGCGCAGCACGAAGCTCTCGGAGCTCGGGTGCTCGCTCTTCGGCGCGAGCGTGGGCGCTTGGGGCGCGCGCGCGAAAATCTGAAGCGGCGCGACGCCGGCGTTTTTGCCGTGAGCAAAAACCCGGCGAAGAGCCGGGTTTTTTTATCGTTCAAGTGTGACTGAGAAAGCGCTTTGCCCTTCGCCGAAAGAGACCATATCATGGCGTGTCGGTTTGCGTTTTTATCCACAGCAGGGATGTTCGACCGACCGGTTCGGCATGAGCGACATCGAGAAGAGAAACGGGACCGAAGGTCCCAACACGGGCGTCATCGTCAAGCCGAAGGCCAAGACGAAGAAGCCCTCGATGTACAAAGTTTTGATGCTGAACGACGACTACACGCCGATGGAATTCGTCGTGCACATTCTCGAGCGTTTCTTCAACAAGAACCGCGAGGAAGCGACTCGCATCATGCTGCACGTCCATCGTCGCGGCGTCGGCGTCTGCGGCGTCTATACTTATGAGGTAGCGGAGACCAAAGTGACGCAGGTGATGGATTTCGCCCGCCAGCACCAACATCCGCTACAATGCACCTTGGAGAAGGATTAGAAAGGGTTGGAGCGAGCGATCATCTGGAGAAGTCGAGCCTCTCAGCCACAGCAACAGGAATACGACATCAATGTTGTCGCGTAATCTCGAAAAGACCCTGCATCGCGCTCTCGCCTACGCCAATGAGCGTCGGCACGAGTACGCGACGCTCGAGCATCTGTTGCTGGCGCTGATCGAGGACCAGGACGCGATTGCCGTCCTGCGCGCTTGCTCGGTAGATCTCGAGAAGCTCCGCCGCGACGTGACCCATTATGTCGACAACGAGCTCGGCAATCTGGTCTCGAACCATGTCGAGGATGCGAAGCCGACCGCCTCCTTCCAGCGCGTGCTGCAACGCGCCGCGATCCATGTCCAATCTTCGGGCCGCGAGGAAGTGACCGGCGCCAATGTCCTGGTCGCGATGTTCGCGGAGCGTGAATCGAACGCGGTCTATTTCCTGCAAGACCAGGAGATGACGCGCTTCGATGCGGTGAATTACATCTCGCACGGCATTGCCAAGGCGCCGGGCCGCTCCGAGACGCGGCGCGTGCAGGGCGCCGAGGAAGAAGAGCGCAGCAACGAGGGCGGTAAGGCGAAACGCGGCCATGACGCGCTCGATGCCTATTGCGTCAATCTCAACAAGAAGGCGCGCAACGGCAAGATCGACCCGCTGATCGGTCGCGAGCACGAGGTCGACCGCACCATCCAGATTCTCTGCCGCCGCCAGAAGAACAACCCGCTCTATGTCGGCGATCCGGGCGTCGGCAAGACAGCGATCGCCGAAGGCCTCGCGCGCCGCATCGTGCAGCGCGAAGTGCCCGAGGTGCTGCAGAACGCGACGATCTACGCGCTCGATATGGGCGCGCTGCTCGCTGGCACGCGCTATCGCGGCGATTTCGAAGAGCGGCTTAAAGCCGTGCTCGCCGAGCTCGAAGCGACGCAAGGGTCGGTGCTGTTCATCGACGAGATCCATACGGTGATCGGCGCCGGCGCCACGTCGGGCGGCGCGATGGACGCGTCGAACCTCCTCAAGCCGGCGCTCGCCGGCGGCAACATCCGCTGCATCGGCTCGACGACCTATAAGGAATACCGCAACTACTTCGAGAAGGACCGCGCGCTGGTCCGCCGCTTCCAGAAGATCGACGTCAACGAGCCGTCGGTGGAGGATTCGGTGAAGATCCTCCGCGGGCTGAAACCGTATTACGAGCGGCACCACAAGGTGCGCTACACCGCGGAGGCGATCCGTACCGCGGTGGAGCTGTCAGCGCGCTATATCGGCGATCGCAAGCTGCCGGATAAGGCAATCGATGTGATCGATGAGGTCGGCGCTGCGCAGATGCTGCTGCCCGAAAACAAGCGCCGCAAGACCATCACCGCGAAAGAAGTCGAGGCGGTGGTCGCGACGATCGCGCGCATTCCGCCGAAAAGCGTGTCGCGCGACGACAAAGAGGTGCTCAAGAACCTCGATCGCGACCTCAAGACCATGGTCTTCGGCCAGGATCCGGCGATCGAGGCGCTGGTCGCGGCGATCAAGCTCGCCCGCGCCGGCTTGCGCGAGCAGGAAAAGCCGATCGGCTCCTATCTCTTCTCCGGCCCGACCGGCGTCGGCAAGACCGAGGTCGCGCGTCAGCTCGCGCGTACCCTCGGGGTCGAGCTCACGCGCTTCGATATGTCGGAATACATGGAGCGCCATACCGTGTCGCGCCTTATCGGCGCGCCGCCGGGCTATGTCGGGTTCGATCAGGGCGGCTTGCTCACCGATGCGATCGACCAGCATCCGCATCAGGTGCTGTTGCTCGATGAAATCGAGAAGGCGCATCCCGATCTCTTCAACATCCTGTTGCAGGTGATGGACTACGGTAAGCTGACCGACCACAACGGCAAGACGGTCGATTTCCGCAACGTGATCCTCATCATGACGACGAATGCCGGCGCTTCCGATCTGGCGAAGCCGGCGATCGGCTTTGGGTCCGAAGTGCGCGTCGGCGACGATCAAGAGGCGATCAATCGCATGTTCACGCCGGAGTTCCGCAACCGGCTTGATGCGGTCATCTCGTTCTCGCCGCTCTCGCCGCAGACGATTGGCCGCGTCGTCGACAAATTCATCCTTCAGCTCGAGGAACAGCTGGCCGACCGCAATGTGCAGATCGTGCTCGATGGGGCGGCGCATGATTGGCTGGCGAAGAAGGGCTACGACAAGCTTTTCGGCGCGCGCCCGCTCGGCCGCGTGATCCAAGAGAATGTGAAGAAGCCGCTCGCGGAAGAGCTGCTCTTCGGAAAGCTTACCAAGGGTGGCGTGGTGAAGGTCTCGGTCGACAAGGAGACCGACAAGCTCACCTTCACCTTCGAGGAGGCAGCGGCGAGCCCGCCGCGTCCCGCGACGCCGGACGAGCCCGACGCACCGAAAGAGCCGGAATACGTCGAATAGGCTTGTCGTGTGTGCCATTCAGGAAAGGCCGCCTTCAGGCGGCCTTTTGCTTTTCGCTAATGACGTTCGTTCTTTTTTTGTTCTCATATCACGATATGGCCGACAGGACTCATATCGTCTTCGGCGAAGCCGCGGATATCGAGTTGCGCGACGCCTTACGTCAATTGGGCCGCGACGATCGCGTCCTCGCATGTCCTGACGATTTGGGCTTGGGCCCGATTGCGCCATCCGATCCGGCGCGCGCGCCCAATGGATGGCGCACCAATTGGGTGCGCCCGAATGGCGCGAGATCGTGCCGCATGTTGAGGCATTTTGGGCCGAAGTGCTGTCGGACCGTAAGCGCCACGTGGTGTGGTTTTCACGCCGCGTCACCCGCGATTACGCCGGCGCTCTCGAATATCTTTGGCGAATGGGTGATCGCCCCTGCGACTTCGTTGATCTCACGGAAGCAAGCGTACCGGTGCGCGACGCAGGAGGAGAGATAAGAGGATCGCGACGCGCGATCTGCACCGGTCTCATCGAAGCTTATCAGTTCCTCGATGGCAATCTGTTTTCGCTTACAGCACCGGTTTCAAGCGAAGCGCGTGCCGCGCATCGCGCGTTATGGGCGAAGCTACGCGACGAAAATTCGCCGTTGCGGGTTGTGACGCCGGATTTGCAATTGGTCTCCGCGCCGCTCACTCATTTTGACGAACGCCTGCTGAAAGAAGTGCAGACACGTTTTCTCAAGGCGGCACGGATTGTCGGCCGTGCAATGATGGAGAAATGGGATCAGGGCATCATCGACGTCGATGATTTCTTCCTAGCCCATCGTCTCATGGCTCTATCGCGGGAAGGGGCGATCGAGAGCACAGGCGATCTCCGGCGCATCACTCATAGCGAAGTGCGTTTACCGCAAAGTGGTTCTCGGCACACATAGTCCTCCGGCGGCGCGCTACAACGCGATTTGTCATTCGCGGAAATTTCTGCCTCAATACGCCAAGCCGCGTAACGGCGATAAGGGGAGGGCACGGATGATCGAGATTTATTACTGGCTCACCGATAACGGCCGCAAGGCGCTGATCGGTGCCGAAGAGAGCGGTTTGCCGCACAAGAAGGTGCCGGTCAATCTCACAAAACGCGAACAATTCTCGCCCGAATACCTGAAGATCAGCCCTGGTCACAAAATCCCGGCGCTGGTCGATGATGACGGGCCGGGCGGCACACGCGTCACGCTCTGCGAATCCGGCGCGTTGCTCAAATATCTGGGCGAGAAGGCGGGCGGCGCACTTTATCCGTCTGCGCCGGCGGCGCGCGCTAAGGTCGACCAGTGGTTCTTCTACGGCTCCGCGACCTTTACGCCGATCGCGCAGCAATACGGCTTCTTCATGCATCGCTCGCCCGAGGACGTGCCCCAGGCGAAAAAGCATTTCACTGAGCTGATGCGCGACATGTTCGGCATCTTGGACCAGCATCTCGCGAGCAACGCGTATCTCGCCGGCGACGCTTATTCGATCGCCGACATCTCCTGCTATCCCGATACGCGTCTCCACGCCAAGGAAGGCATGGGGATCGATGCCTTCCCCAATCTGCGCCGTTGGTACGATGCTGTCACGGCGCGTCCCGCGGTGCAGCGCGCCTGGGCGATCACCAGTTAGGGGTACCCCAAGGGGCTTGGGGCCAAGCCCGGCGTGGGCGTAGAATAGCCGGTAAACCCGGAGGAGGTTTGCCATGGAAGCCGTTCTCTCGCCGAATGGTCAGAGCCGCTTTGACGGCGGCGCGCCGCCCACCAAGCTCATTGTCGCCACCGCGACCGGCGTCAAAATCCTCGAGCGCGAAAAACGCGGCGCGCCATGGCAGCTCGCCGCAACCGCGCTGGAACAGCATCACATCAGCACGATGACGATGCTGCCGGGCGGCCGGAAAGGCGTCCTTGCCGGCACGCATGGCGACGGCATCTTCTGGAGCGCCGACGGCCATAGCTGGCAGCCGCGTCACGAGGGTCTGCGCATCAAGGACATCTACACACTCGCCGCCGTCGTCGAGAACGGCGCGCTCGTCGTCTATGCCGGAACCGAGCCCGCATCTCTCTTCCGCAGCACCGATCTCGGCAAGAGTTGGACCGAGCGCCCGGCGATCAGCGAGCAGAAGAACAAGGATTGGACCTTCCCCGCGCCGCCGCATATCGCGCATACGAAGATGCTCGCTTTCGATCCGCGTGATCCGCAGCATATCTTCGCCGCGATCGAGCAAGGCGCGATGCTGGAGACGCGCGATGCCGGCCAGAGCTGGCGTGAGCTTGCCGACTATTCTCGACCCGACGACCGCGCCTTCAAGGACCTGCATAACATTGTGCTCGTGCCGTCGCGTCCGGAGCGGATGTTCATGACCACCGGCTGCGGCTCTTATCGCAGCGAGGATGCCGGCGTGCATTGGGCGCGCATGACGGATGAGAGCTTCCGTCTGGCTTATCCCGACCACATCGGACTCTCGCCCGACGAGAAGACACTCTTCATGTCGGGCGCAGCGGGGCATCCCGGGCTGTGGCGTCAATCGCGTGACGCCGGCACGGCCGTGCTGCGCAGCCGTGACGATGGAAAGCATTGGGAGCACCTGACGCGCGGCATTCCGGCAAGCGCGCCTTGCAACATCGAGGCGATGAGCATCGCCGCATGGCCGGGCGGCTATAGCCTTTTCCTCGGCGATACCGACGGCGCGGTCTATATGAGCGAGGATGGCGGCGACAGCTTCAGCCGCATCGCTGACGCCATCGGCCCGATCTCCAAAGGCAATCACTTCGTGCCGCTGCAGCGCGCGGCGGCAGCCGAGTAAGCCGCAACGTCAGAGACGAAGCCTTGTCGGCCTTGAGCGTCGCCGCGCGGCGTTCATCGTTGATGCTGGGCGCGGGTCGCGTCTAGCCGGCTGGTCGCGCGAACTGCCATCCGGTTTTCCCCGAAACGCCATCGCGCAACCGTAATTTGCGCCTAGGGTTCTCTTTACAATCGAATCAAAAGAGACGGGGGGTGCCCGATGGCGGGCCTCAATCTCTCAGAGCGCGTTCTAGCCGAGCTTGATCTGGGGAATATCGTCATCCCGGTGGGCGAACGGCGTCCCGTCCGCTGGGAGCTCTGGATGTCCTTCACCGCCGCGGTTTCGGTGATCCTCGTCGTCGTGGCCGGGCTCCTGATCCTGATCGCTGAGTTGCGCGCTGGTTGGGTACCCGGCCACGAACTGCCGATGGATAAAACCACCGCCATCCACAATTTGCTCTTCCGCTCCTAGACGAAGGTCGTCTTGAGCTAGGCGGGGGAGAGCTGCTCCAGCACCTGCCGCCGTGTCTCGATCGCGAAGAAGATCGTCACGACCGCACCCATCAACGCGAAGAGCCCGAACACGACGAAGACGGCGTTGATTCCCCAATTGGGCAGGATAAAGCCGACCAAGTACGTGCCGACCATCGACGCGCCGCGCTGCCACGCGCTCGCGACGCCGCCGCCCAAGGCGCGCAGATGCGTCGGATAGATCTCGGCGGTGTAGGTCGCGAGGCTCAAGAGCGCGAAGCCGAGGAAGAAGAAGCCGCTAGTTGTGACGAGCAACGTCCCGATAGCGCTCAACTGCGGCAGAAACGCGAAGGATAGCATGAACACGCAGCAGCCGCTGAAGCTCATGATCAGCATCGGCTTGCGGCCCCAGGCCTCGATCAGCCAGATGGTGAGTCCCGAAGCGCAGAGCCCGATCGCGCTAGTGAAGAGCCCGTATTGCAGCGCAGTCTCGACCGGAAGGTGATAGACCGTGCGATAGAGTGAGGGCGCCCAGGCGTTGAGGGCGTAAGACACGAAATAGGCGCCGATCCACATGAACCACACGGTGATCGTGCGCCGCCGATAAATGCCCTTGAACAGATCGGCGATGCGCGGCCGCACTTCGGCAACCGGGGGCAGGCTTGCAGGCAGCGGCTGGGACGTCTTGCCCTCGCGCGCCGCGATCGCCTCGATGCGCCCGAGCGCGGCGTCGGCTTCCGCAAAACGCCCTTGGCTTGCGAGCCAGCGTGGCGATTCAGGGAGGATGAGGCGCAGCGGCAGGGCAAGGAACGCAGGTACGGCGCCGATTACGAAGAGCCATTGCCAGCCAAGGTGGGGCACGACCCATACGCCGGTCAGCGCGACAAAGAACAGCGCGATCGAGAACAGGACCTGGATCGAGACCGAGAAGCGCCCGCGATTCGTCGCCTTGGCGAATTCGTTGACATAGGCAGCCATCAGCGG
>DATNGE010000278.1:0-5036 GCA_035606035.1 Allostellaceae bacterium | reverse complement strand
TCGCTGCGGCCGGCGAAATAGCGCTCGTTGAGCATCGCCGCCGAGACATGCTGCGCGTCTTTGAAACCGCATTGGCGGGCGAAAGCGACGATCTCTTCCGGGCTGAAGAAAGTGATGAACGGCGTACCGGCGGCGCGGGCGCCGGCCTCGGCCCAGCCGCGCGCCGGGCGATCCTCGGGATCGGCCAATTCCATCGGGCACATGAAGCTCATCGCCAAGGTCGAGCCGGGCGCGAGGGACGCGATCTGCCGCAGGGTCGCGGCGTTCGCTTCGCGCGTCAGATACATCGAGACGCCGGTCGAGGCGACGATCGCCGGTTTCGCGCGATCGAAGCCGCTCGCCGACAGCTTCTCGAGCCAGGACTCGCCGGCTTCGAAATCAACCGGAACGAGATGCAGCCGATCGGGGATGCCGTAACCGGTCGCGATGAGGCGCTGCCGCTTCCATTCCGTCATGCGCGGCTGATCGATCTCGAAAATGTGCAAAAGCGCGGCGATCTCCGGCCGGCGCTGCGCGAAAGTATCAAGCCCCGCCCCGAGGATGACATATTGGTCGACGCCGCGGCGCGCCAGCTCGGCAACGAGGTATTCGATGAAGCGGGCGCGCGCCAGGATGGAGGCGCGGAAACGCTTCGTTGCTTCGGGATTCATATCGGGACGCTGCCGCCAATTTTCGTCCGGCGCCGCAAGCTGCAGCCCGATCATATCCTCGAGAACATGCGGCGGCGGATCGCTTTCGGCATGGATCGCGCGCCAAAGCGCGACGCGCTCGGCGGTATGGTCCGGCGCTGCTTGCGGCGCATCGGTCATTGCATACCCTCCCTCGCGCAGCTTAGGCGGAACGCTCTGGCTTGTCGCTCGCCATGATGAAGCGGTCCATGCGCCGGAGCGCCGGGAACCATCGCATGCCGACGGCGACGACGACCAAAGTCGCGGCGCCGCCGATCACGACCGAGCCGACCGCGCCGAACCAGTCGGCGGTGACGCCGGATTCGAATTCGCCGAGCTGGTTCGAGGTGCCGACGAAAAGCGAATTGACGGCGCTGACGCGGCCGCGAATGTCGTCGGGCGTCGCGGTCTGCACCAGGGTCGAGCGCACAACGACGCTGACGACATCGGCGGCACCGATCGCGATCAGCGCGACGACCGTGAGCCAGATCCACTGCGAAAGACCGAACAGCATGGTCGCCGCGCCGAACACCGTGACCGCGATGAACATCTTGTGGCCGACATGGTGCTCGAGCGGGTGACGCGCGAGGTAGAGGCCGGTCACGAGCGCGCCGAGCGCCGGCGTCGAGCGCAACAGGCCGAGCCCGACCGGGCCGATCATCAGAATGTCGCGCGCGAAGATCGGCAAGAGCGCCGTCGCGCCGCCGAAGAACACGCCGAACATGTCGAGCGTGATGGCGCCGCGCACCGCCTCGGCGCGGCGGATGAAATGGATGCCGGAGAGGAAGCTGTCCCACGACAGCGGCTGCGCCGAGCGCGGCGGATTGCGCGGTAAGAGAAGCACGGCGGTGAGCGCGACGGCGAGCACCGTCACCGCGCCGAAGAACGCGACCGGCGCGCCGAAGATGAAGAGGAGGCCGCCGAGCGCCGGCCCCAAGATCACCGCGAACTGATTGACCAGCGAGCCCGCCGGCGTGACGCGCGCGAAGAGCGCGACCGGCACGAGGCTCGGCAGCAAGGCGGCTTGCGCCGGCTGCTCGAAGGAACGCCCGGCGCCGATACAGGCGATGAGCGCGTACACCCAGAAGACGGTGCCGACATCAAAGAGCGCGAGCAGCCCGATCGCCGCCGCCGCGGCCGCTTGCACTGTCCAGGCGCAGAGCAAGACGCGGCGGCGCTCGAAGCGGTCGATCGCGTGGCCGGCGAAGAGCGCGAGGCTCACCGTCGGCAGGAACATGGCGAGGCCGACGAAGCCCAGTTGCAGCGGCGAGTTGGTGAGCTGATAGATGTACCAGCCGACGGCGACGCCCTGGATCTGGAACGCCGCCGAGCCGCAAAAGCGCGCAAGCAGATAGAGACGCACCGGCCCGGTGAAGACCCGGGCCGGTTTCGTACTGTGGCTTTCGCTGTCGCCCTGGCCGGCTTCCGGCGCCGGGTCACTCATGGTGGGCGCATCGGCCTCGCCGCTGCTTCGTCTACTCGACGACCTTGTTGCGCAGCACGCCGATGCCCTCGACCTCGGCTTCCATCACATCGCCGGTGTTGAGGAATTTTTGCGGCGTCATGCCGAGCGCGACGCCCGAGGGCGTGCCCGTCGCGATGACGTCGCCGGGATGGAGGGTCAGGCTGGCGCAGACGCTCTCGACGATCGCCGGCACGTTGAAGAGCAGGTCCGAGGTGTTCGAATCCTGCCGCGTCTCGCCATTGACCCGCAGCGTGATGCGATGGCCGGAAGGATCGCCGAACTCGTCCTTGGTCACGATGCAAGGGCCCATCGGGCCGAAAGTGTCGAAGCTCTTGCCTTTGAACCACTGGCCATGCGCCGCCTGCTTGTCGCGCGCGGTGACATCGTTGAAGACCGTGTAGCCGAAGATGTGATCGAGCGCCTGTGCCTGCGAGATATCGGTCGCGACCTTGCCGATGACGATAGCGAGCTCAACCTCGTAATCGAGCTGCGTCGTGTTCTTCGCGTGGCGCTTCACATTGGCCTCGGGGCCGACGATGGTGGTGAAGGGCTTGGAGAAGATTTCCGGCACCGGCGGGAACTTCACCGGGATGTTGCGGGCGCGCGCGCCTTCCTCGATATGCGCTTTGTAATTGCGGCCGATGCAGAAGATGTTCTTCCGCGGATGCGGGATCGGCGCGTAGAGCTTCGTGCCTTGGAGCGGCAGCCAGCCCGGCTTGTCGGCAGCCGCTGACACGACCTTCTTCGCTTCATCGAGCGCCTTCTGGCCCGCCTCGATGAAGGCGATCATCGTGCCCGGCAACGCGCTGCTCGCTTTTTGCAGATCGAGGATGCCGCGCTTGGCGTCGACCACGCCCAAACGCTCCTGGCCATTGGCATCGAAGGTCACGAATTTCATGGGATTCCTGCTCCTTAATGACGGGAGGCCGCAGCGATTTCCGTGTCCGGAACTCCGCGCGGCGGCTTCGCTCTCCCTATTGGCGATTCCTAGCGGGCAGGGACGCCGCTTTCAACCGCACCGAGAGCGCTGCAATCGCCATTTGCTTTCAAGGACCTCCTTAGGGCAATATGGGAACCCATATTAATTAACCCATATAGCCATCCCATGAAAACCACGATCGAGATTTCCGACCCATTGTTACGGGAAGCCCGCAAGGTGGCGGCTCGCGAGGGGGTGACATTGCGAACCCTGGTCGAGCGCGGCCTTCATCGGGTCGTGTCCGAGACCAAGGCCTCCGGTGCACCATTCAAGTTGCGGCGGGCGAGTTTCAAGGGGAACGGCCTTCAGGCGGACCAACGGGATGCTTCTTGGGAAAAGCTCCGCGAGCTCATCTATGAAGGGCGCGGCGGTTGATCGCGGTAGATACGAACATCCTCGTCTATGCGCATCGCGAGGATTCGCCGTTTTACGAACGCGCCTCGCGGCGCGTCGCGGAACTCGCCGAAGCTGCGGCGCTCTGGGGGATTCCGTGGCCGTGCCTGCATGAGTTTCTCGCCATCGTCACGCATCCGCGCGTCTACGGGCCGCCGACACCGCTAGCTCGGGCACTCGAGCAAGTGGATGCGTGGCTCGAATCACCCAGCCTCGCGTTACTCGCGGAATCGGAAATGCATTGGTCAATGCTGCGTGGGCTGCTCGGCGCGGGCCGCATCGTTGGCCCGCAAGTCCACGATGCGCGGATCGCCGCGCTGTGCTCACAGCACGGTGTCCGGGAACTCTGGTCTGCCGACCGCGATTTCAGCCGCTTTCCGAACGTGACTGTTGTAAACCCGTTGGTCGGCTAGGCTGGTGCGGCGGTAGGGAGGAGCGGAATGGCCGACGTGACGAACCCGGCGCGGGCGGCGTTGGAGCGCGGCGAGGTCTCGATCGGCTGCGGCTTGCGCTTGGCGCGCAGCGCCGAGATCGGGCGGATTATGAAAAGCTGCGGCTGGGACTGGCTCTTCATCGATCTCGAGCATGGCTCGATGACGCTCGATACCTGCGCGCAAATATCTGTGGCGGCGCTTGATGCCGGCATCGCGCCGATCGTGCGCGTGCCCAACGGCCAGCTCGACATGGCGACGCGCGCCTTGGATGGCGGCGGCTGGGGCATCGTCATGCCGCATGTCGACACGGCGGAAGAAGCGGCCGAGCTCGTCGCGCATGTGAAATATCCGCCGCAAGGTCATCGCTCGGTGATGGGCGCGCTGCCGCAATTCGGCTATCGCGGCCTTGGCGTCGGCGAGACGTCACGTATCGTCAATGCCGAGCTCCTCACGACGGTGATGATCGAGACGCCCAAGGCGGTCGAGAATGCCGAGAAGATCGCCGCCGTGCCGGGCATCGATGTGCTGCTCATCGGCACCAACGATCTCGCGATGGAGCTGGGCATTCCCGGGCAATTTGCGCACGACAAGATTGTCGCGGCCTACGAGAAGGTCATCGCCGCCTGCCGCAAGCACGGCAAATGGCCCGGCATGGGCGGCTGCTATGTCGACGATCTCTTGCGCAAATATATCGCGATGGGCATGCGCATGATCTTGGGCGGCAACGATCTGCCGTTCCTGATGGCGGGCGCGACCGACCGCGCGAAAGTGTTGAAGGCCGCGCCGACAGAGTGAAGCGCGGGTCAGCGCTGCGCGTGCAGCGCGGGCGCCGGGTGATCGGCGATGATCGTGTACTGGATCGGGATCGCGTTCGTGAGATGCTGGGCGCGAATTTGCGCGCCCTGCGCTGCGCTCAGGGCGGAGGCGCGATCGGTATAGGCCGGCGAGCGGACGAAGAAGAGCGGATGGCCGCTGGCGCCCTGATCGTGACTGACCTCGACTTTGAGCCCGGTCGCCGCGATCGCCGCTTGCAGGCGGCGTGCATTCTCCTCCTGCGAAAAGGCGCCGAATTGCACGCGGAAACCGCCGGCGCTGTC
>DATNGE010000277.1:0-15351 GCA_035606035.1 Allostellaceae bacterium | reverse complement strand
GCGCAACGGGCGATAGATCGTGCCCCAGGTACTGCCATGCCAGCCGCGCGGTATCTCGAGGCCGATCGTGCCGTCCTGTTTCAGCCAAGCCGAGCGGCGCACGTGAAAAGCGAGCCCGGGACTGACCGTGGCGCCAGCGCGGGTAAGCGCCTCGAACAATTCGGCCGAGGTATTGAGCCCGGCCCCGCGATCGGCGAGATCGCCCGCACTGCGCTCGAAAACCGCGACATCCCAACCGGCCTGGCGCAGGAACTGCGCGGCGAAGAGACCGCCGATCGATCCGCCGACAATGAGGGCACGGCGTTGCGGCATGATCGCTACAGCCGCCACACCGCGATTACGGTTCGCGCGCCTGGGCGCGCTCCTCGGTACCGAGTTCGGATGCCTGGTTCGCGGGCTCGAATTCCGGCACCAGCGCGCCAAGCAGCCCGATCGCGCGATCTTCGCGGCCCTCGCGCAATTGCTCCGCGAGCTCGTCGAGCGCACGCGCCAGCATGGCGTAGTCGCTCGTGCGCGGCGCGGCGAGGCGAATGCCCGACACCTTCGTCGGCAGCAGCGTCTCGTTGGCGTAGAACAGCTCTTCGGAGAGCTTCTCGCCCGGGCGCAGACCAACGAAATCGATCTTGATGTCGGTGCCCAGCCGCTTGCCGGCGAGACGAATCATCTGATGGGCGAGGTCGACGATCTTCACCGGCTCGCCCATATCGAGCACGAAGATCTTGCCGCGCGCCGCGCTCTCGCCGCCACCGGCGAGGGCAGAGGCTTGCAGGACCAGCTCGACCGCTTCGCGCACTGTCATGAAGAAGCGCTGGATCTCGGGATGCGTCACCGTCAGCGGTCCGCCCGCCGCGAGCTGGCGCTGGAATAGCGGCACGACCGAGCCGGTTGAGCCGAGCACGTTGCCGAAGCGCACCGTAACGTAGCGCGTGCCGTGATCGCGGCGCGCCTCGACGATGTCGAGCGCCTGGCAGATGCTTTCGGCGAGCCGCTTGCTCGCGCCCATCACATTAACCGGATTGACCGCTTTGTCGGTCGAGATCATCACCATCGCGTCGACGCCATGCGCGCGACAGGCTTCGGCGACATGGCGCGTGCCGATGACATTGGTGACGAGGCCTTCGCGCGCATTGGCCTCGACCATCGGCACGTGCTTCAGCGCGGCGGCATGGAAGACGAGCTCCGGCCGCTCGACAGCCATCACATCGTCGACGCGCCGCCGCTCGCGTATGTCGGCAATGATCGCTTGGCGCGGGAGGGCGGGGAAGCGCTCCCGGATCTCCTGATCGATCGAATAGAGCGCGTATTCGCCGTTATCGAGCAAGGCCAACCGCGCTGGGCCGTAGGAGGCGATCTGGCGCGAGAGCTCGCCGCCGATTGTGCCCCCGGCCCCCGTGACCAGCACGCGTCGGCCGGCGATCAGCGCGCGCATGCTGTCGTGATCGAGCACGGTTTGCGGCCGGCCGAGCAGATCCTCGATCGCTACGGGCTCGATGCGCTGCAGATCGTCGCCGCGCGTATCGCGGAAATCGGTGAGACGCGGCACGCGCGCCAGGGGAATGCCCGCCTCCGCCGAGAAATCGAAGAGCCGCCGCGCCTCTACCCGATCGAGTTCCTGGCAGACGATCAGCCGTTGCGGCCGGTTGTCGGCTTTCGTCAGGGCGGCGACGACGTCGGCAATTTCGTCAAAAGTTCCGAGCACCCCCACGCCGCCGATATCGCGGCCGACGCGCGAGGTGCCGTCCGCTAGGATTCCAACCACGCGGTAGGGGCGACGCGGATCGCGACCGATCGCGCGGATGAAGAGGTCGGCGCCTTCGCGCGCGCCGATCAGAAGGATCGGCACCGGCGCGTAGCTTGCCGTCTCGAAGACATGGTCGAGGCCGCGATCTTTCAACACGCGATAGGCGAAGCGCGGAGCGCCCAGGAGCGCCGTCAGCAGCAGCCAGTTGATGCCGACGAGCGAGCGCGGCATGTCCTGCAAGCGCGTCAAGACGAACATCACCGGGAAGTAAATCAGGATGATCAGCGTCACCGCGCGCAACAGCGCCAGCAGATCGGGGAGCGAGGCATAACGCCAAATGCCGCGGTAAAGTCCCGACCAGAGGAAGATCACGGCCGCGGTCGCGGCGAAAGCAAGGTCGTAGGTCGCGAGCAACCAAGGCGAGTAGTGAGAAATCTCGCCGCCGACGCGCAGGTAGAAAGAGAGCAGGAAGGACAGCGCCGCCATGACGACGTCATGGGAGAAAGTGGCAAAGGCGCGATGGGTAACCTTCATTAACCTTCCTCAATCCCGCGCGGCACGTTACGGGCCGCGCTGCAGCGCAGCAAGCCACAAACCGCCGCAGCGGCTAGGGACGATACACGTTTTCCTAGCAATTCAGAGTCCCCTGCACAACGCATTAACAGCCGGAAAACCAATTCGCTGTAAATAGGCGAAGTCGCGGTTTTGAGCATTCCCCGTGCCGGTTTTGGAGAGCGAACTTTGTCCGCGAGCCGTTACCTCAAGCCGATGCTGAACGCGGGGTCGTCCCGCGTCTTCAATTGCAACGACGTTGCCCGCAAGCTCGAGCGCCGCGAGGGCGAGCAGAACCCCTATCTCTTTAAGACGCCGGCCATGCACCATCTGGTACTGGTGAAAGAGGCGATGCGCTACGACGATCCGCGTCATCCTAAAGGCGTCGCGATCGGCAGCAAGCTCTACGTGCCTTACAACCAAGACGAAATCTACGAAGGCGGCCGCTCCATCTTCTTCCACAGCCCCAATTTGCTGCAGGTCTTTCACGAGCAATTCGGGGTCGAGCGCACGGAGGCAAGCTCGGCGGCGCTCGACCACGATATGCGGATCTTCCGCATCCTCGATGAGCTGCCCTCGCTCGACGGCTTCTTGATGCGCGACGCGCTCGAGCTCCAAGGGATCGCCGCGAACGAGGCTTATTTCGAGGTTTCGCCGGAAGAGCGCACGGCCATTCAGGAGTTCATCCGCAATAAGATGGAGCCGCTGGTCCGCGCCGCCTATGGCGGCCAGAAACCACCGGCCAACAAAGTGACGCAGCTCATCGACGCGATGTGGGAAGCAAAGGATCTCGCCGCTCTGGAGCCGCTGGTTCTGGCGTTTCGTTTCCCCAAGGATGAAGCGCTCGCGATCTTCGGCGCGTGGAAGGGCATCAATTTCTATTCATTCCAATATCACCAGGGTCGCAAGAAACGCGAGGCCTTGGCGCAATGGCTCAAGGAAGACGCGATGCCGAAAAATCTGGTGCCGCGCGACGTGCTCCAGGTGTTGGACCCGATCCGCCGCGCCACGATCGAGCGGCTGCGCGGCCATTGGGTCCACGCCGACAACACGCTGAAGCAGTACGACAAGCTCTACGAAGAGTTCGTCGCCAGTGCCAATCCCGGCGGCTTCATCAACTTCCTGCGCGGCGCCAAGGCGATTTATTGGCAGCTTGGCGATTCGCTCAGCAAGATCGATCACGCGATCAATTGCTGGGATATCTGGACAAAAGGCGCGCCGGGTCGGCGTCTCGCCTATGAGCAGCTCGAAGCATTGCTGGAATTGCTCAAGAAGATCCTCGAGGCCACAGTGTCCGATCACGCCAAGGCGGCCTAGACCGTCTAGCGGCTTTTAAACCGCTGCGCTAAGGGCGCGATAGAGCGCGAGCGTCGCCGCGGTCACCGCTTCTCCCGAAAATCCCTCCGCGACCAATGACCGGCCGGCCGCCGCATACGCGCGTCGTCGTGCCGGATCGCTTGCGAGACTCTTCAACGCTGTTGCGAGGGCCGCCGCGTCACCCGGCGGGACCAGGATCGCGTTGATGCCGTGGCGCGCGACATCGCGATTGCCCGGGACATCCGTTGCGACAATGGCGCGGCCCACCGCCGCCGCTTCGAGCAGCGTCTTGGGCACACCTTCGCCGCCTTCCGAAGCGAGCGCCGCGATATGCGCCGTCGCCCAGGTCTCGCGCACATCGTCGCGATGCCCGCACCACACGATTCCCGGCCGCTGGCTCCAGGCGCGCAGCGTCGCCTCATCGAAAGAGCTGGGATTGGCGGGATCGGGTGTGCCGACGAGCTGGAGTTGCATTTCGACGCCCTGGGCGCGCAGCAAGCGCTGCGCCTCGACCAGCGTGGCGACGCCTTTGATCGCGATCATGCGGCCGACATAGGCGGCGGTTATGGGCGGCGATGGCGGCTCGGGCAGCGGCTTGAAATGATCGAGATCGACGCCCGAGCCGCGGATCACCGTGATGCGGTCGGCCGCTGCCGGTCGCAGCGCTTCGATCACGGCGCGGTCCTCGTCGTTCTGCACAATGACGCGGCAATTGCGGCGCAGCAGCAAGACCGGCGAAAGCAGCCGCGTCGCCGCGCCGACGAGCCGCGCGTGCCGGCTGCGGCTCGTGCCCATATAGCCGACGCCGGCGATGAAGCTGACGACCCGCGGCACGCGCGCCAAAAGTGCGGCGATCCCCCCGAGGATTGCGGCTTTATGCGCGATGTGGTGCACCACGAAGGGTCGCTCGCGGCGATAGAGACGATAGATTTCCGCAATCGCGGCGAGGCTCGACGAAGGTCCGATCTCCTCGCGTCGCCAGCGCAGCGGTATCACGCGACAGCCGGCGGCCTCGATGCGTGCGCGATGTGCAACGACGCGTGTCGCAACCGCGACATCGAAGCCCGCTTGCTGGGCGGCACGCGCCATCGGCAAGCGATGCGACCAGAAATACCAATCCTCGGTGACGAGGAAGATAAGCTTACGCTTCTCGCCGCTCATGACGCGCCGTCGCGAAACGCGCGGCACGTCGTAGCGAGGCCCTCATCGAGGGTGACCCGCGGCCGCCAGTTGAGGCGCGCGCGGGTCGCACCGTCGTCGATCGACAGCGAACCAATCAGCCCTCGCGCCATGTAACCGCGCCCGGCCGCTTCCAGCGCGTGGCGCAAGAGGCCGGACGGGAACGGGAAAATGCGCGGCGTGCGACCGAGATGGCGCGCGATCCGCCGCACCAGCTCCGGCGTCGACACTTCTTCGTCATCGCGGAGCAGATAGTTGCCGGCGGGCGCCTCTGCGGCGAGGAATATCTCGATCACGTCGAGCAGATTCTCGAAGAAGATAAAAGCCCGCCGGTTGCGAATGCTCGCAACAGGTAGCGGTACGCCGTGAGCCACGGCGGTCATCAGGGTCTTGAAACTGTCGCGGACGCGCGGACCGTAGACGAGGGGCGGTCGCAGGATCGCGAGACCCGGCGCGCCGGCGAGCGCCGCTTCGATGGCGAGCTTGGCCCGGCCGTATTCGTCGCTGGGCAAGGGCGTCCGATCGGCGCGAAACGGCTCTGCACCGCTATTCTCGCCCATAGCGCGGATCGAGCTCATCAGGATGAGCCGGGCGATGCCGCAGCGCTGAGCGGCGCGTCCGAGCGCTTCCGCCGTCGCGATCTCGTCGCCGAAACGTGCGCGCTCGAGGCGCGGCGAAGCGCCGGTCGCGAGATGGATGACGATCTGCGCTCCCTCGAGCAGCGCCGGCCAATCGGTCTTGGCGTTCAGGGTGCCGGTATTCTCGCGCGTCACGGCACGCGCCAGAACGTTATGCGCGGCGAGACGTGCGCTCAGCGCGCGGCCAATGAAGCCGCCGGCGCCGAGGATGACGATAGGCTCGACGGTGCTCAGCCTGCCTCCGTTGCGCGCCGGCGCCGCTGCTCTGCTGGAGTGAGCGTGTTCTCGGCCGGGCGGGGTTTCACCGTGTCGTCGGGGCGGAGATCGGGAAAAGGCATCGCACGCCACTATAGGGGCGGCAAGATCGTCACGCGACGCGCACGGCGTGAAAGTTGCGCCAGCAGGCTCGTCACGGCGAGCACAGCGACAATCAGCGCCGGCCCGGGAAAGCGGATCGCGAGCAGCGCGAGCAACAGGAGCGCGGCATTGCCGCCGATGATCAATTTCAACACCGCGCCATGATCGTTATCGGGCGCCAGCGCGCGTTGATAGAAATGCGAGCGATGCGCTTGCCAGAAGCGCTCGCCGCGCAAAAGGCGGCGCAGCAGGGTGGCGGTGGCATCGGCCAGATAATAGAGCGCGAGAATCAGCGCCGGTGCCCATTCGCCATGGCTCGCGAGCAGCAGGAGGAGCCAGCCGGTCACAAATCCCAGAGGTACGCTGCCGACATCGCCGAGAAAGATGCTGGCGCGCGGCCAGTTCCAGCGCAGGAAGCCGAGTGCGCCGGCGGTGAGCGCCAGTGCCGGCATCGCCGCATGCGCATCGTCCCCCGCGAGCTCCGCGATCAGCATCACGCCGAGGCCGATCGCAATGGTCTCGACACAGGTGATACCGTCGATTCCGTCCATGAAATTGTAGAGATTGATGAACCACGTCCAGAGCAGCACGACCGCGATGCGGTCGGCGAGCGGGGGCAGCAAGCCCTGAAAGACCGGCGCGGGGCCGAGCAGGTAGCTCGCGCCGAGCGCGGCGGCGATGACATGCGCGGCAAGACGCCAGCCGAAAGCGAGTTCGCTGAGATCGTCAAACCACGAGACGAGAGCGAGCGCGGCGGCGAGGGCCGTGATGCCCAAAATGGCGCCGGGCGCGAGACCGCCGAGCGCGAGCATGATCCAGGCAAACAGCACGATCGGGACCAGGGCGATGCCGCCGCCGCGCGGCGTTGCTCCCTCATGCGACGTGCGCTCGCCGGGATGGTCGAGGATGGCGCGGCGCTGCAGCCAACCACGCGCGATGCCGGTCAGCCAGATGGTCGCGCCCAATACGGCGAGCGGCACCACGACCCAGCCCCAGAAGCTATCCCCGGAGATATCACTCATAAGCGGCGGTGATATGCCGCCATCAGGTCAGGCGCAACGCCTCTCGGCGTCGCGGCGGCGATCAGTCCGGCGAGCCGGGCAGCCAATAGACCCGGCCATCGCCGAGATCGGCATGGCAGAGGGTCACGAGATCGGCCGTGGGTGAGCCGCGGGCGCTTTTCGCTTGTTGCTGCAGATCGCGGCAGATATCGCCGCGATGCGAGCGATAGACGTCGCGCGCGGGCACCACGGCGCCGGATGCATCGGCGCTTTGCCATTGGACGATCGTGCCGGTCATCGCCGAGGCGGCGCGCAGGCTTGCGGCGGCGAGGCTGAGGCGCGCGTCGGGACTCAACGAAGAGCGCAACGGGAAGCCGACGATCTGATCGGCGATATCGGCGCTGAGGAGCGGCTCAACCGGCTCGGCCAGCGGATCGCCATACGGGCCCGTCGCTTTGACCGCAACGATCGGTGGCGCGCGATCGACCAACGCGCCGAGGAGCCCGGGCGGGTCTTGCCGGGCAAAGGGTGCACAGGCGCCAAGCGCCAGTAAGGAAGCCAAGGCTGCGCTGAGCGTTAACCTGTTTAGGCTACGATTGTTGCCATGCATTTTCGGGCTTTCCTTCTCTCGCTGGGCTTCGCCGGTTTGCTCGCTTCAACCGACACGCCGGCGCGCGCCCAGTTCTACGATCTCGGAGGCGCCTATCGCTGCGTGATGCAAGCCAATCCGGCTTGCGCGTCGGAAGCTAAGCTCCCAGCGGCGCCGCCAGCCCTTCGGCCGGCCCATGCCGGACCGACGGTCGACAGCGTTTTTGCCGCGATCCGCATGCGTAGGCTGAGCCCGGCCGATATGCAGCTGCTCGAATCCCATGCCGAGGAAAAAGAACCGCGTTCGGTCGAGGCGCTCGCCTGGTGCAAGCTCAACGGAATCGGCTGGCCGGCAGACCCGATCGCCGCTTTTTTGCTCTACGGCGAGGCGGCGGCGCTCGGCGTGCCCAAGGCCCACGCTAATCAGATCGCGATTTTCGAGACGCGACTGACGCAGCAGGAGCGGCAGGACTTGCTGGTGAAACTGCAAACCACCCATTAAAGGCCCCGAAGACGCGGGTTGCGCTCTTCGATTCTCGGCGAGGTTGGTAAACGGGCCGTTAACCGATGGTCGGGAGCGACGGTCCGCCCTTGCGCCCTATTCCGTGAATTGCCAGCATTGCCAAGCGCGGCCGCCTTGAAAGCCGCGCGATTTTGCTTTGGCAACGGAAACCGTGTCAGATTCGTCGACGCCGCGTGTTTCGGGTTGGGTCAAATACTACACGGCAACCGAAGGCCGGCCGCCGCGCCCGACCTTGCTTGCCGCGCTCGACCGCTTCTCCGCCGAAGGCGTTTGCGGGATTGCGGCCGATCTCGGCTGTGGCGATGGTCGCGATGCGATCGAGTTGCTGCGCCGCGGCTGGCGGGTGATCGCGATCGATTCCGAGCCCGCCGCGCTCGCGCGATTGCGCGCGCGCCAGGATCTGCCGCCGGCCGCGCAGCTCGAATTGCGCGGCGAGAAATTCGAGGAAGCAGATTGGGGCGAGGTCGCCCTCGTCAATTCGAGCTTCGCGCTGCCGTTCTGTCCGCCGGCCGCGTTTCCGGGTCTGTGGCGCAAGATCGATACCACGATCGCAACCGGCGGACGTTTTGCCGGCCAGCTGTGCGGTCCGCGCGATAGCTGGGCGGAAAGGGGAATGGACAATCGCCCGATCACCTTCCACGACGAAGCTTCGGCGCGCACGCTCTTTGCGAACTACGCGATCGAGCTATTCGAGGTTGAGGAAACCGATTCAGTCACACCGCGCGGCGAGACGAAACACTGGCACCTCTTCCATGTCGTCGCCCGGAAACGCTGACGCGCCGATCAGCGCCAGCGGCGGTGACCCCAGCCGTCATGCCAGCCGCCGCCAATAAAGATGCTGCCGGTTACGGGCGGACCATAATAGGCGGGACCGTAGCCATAGCCGCCGTAATACGGGTCCGGATAGGCGACACAACCGGCAAGACCCAAAGCAACGGCCGCGACGACCAAGAAGCGCATCCATCCCGATGACATCGGCAACCTCCTGACAGGCGTACGAACCCACGCAAGGATAGCTGGGGTGCTTACGACCCGGGCCATCCCCCGCTGGAGACAACGAGCGACCGGGCCGGTTTGTTCAATGCGGTTTTTTGAATGCGGGCGATTTTGTGGCGGTAGATTCGCTCGTCTGCTTGTGTTAGGAGCGTGAAAACTAGCCATTGTAAAAACCAGTTATCGGGGAGGGGAGATGGCGCGCCACGTCGGAAGACATATCGCGACGCTTTTCATCGCCGCCGCGGCGATGTTTGCGACGGCGGCGACAAGCTTCGCCGAGACGCCACTCGAGCGCGGCACCTACCTCATGCACAGCATCGTCGCTTGCGGCAATTGCCATACGCCGAAAGGCCCGAATGGCAGGGCAATCGAGAGCAAGGAATTATCGGGCGGCGATCCGATCGATGCGCCGGTCTTTCACGCCGTCCCTTCGAACATCACGCCGGATAAGGAAACCGGCATCGGTAATTGGACAGACGACCAGATCATCAACGCGATCCGCAACGGCAAGCGCCCCGACGGCACGATTATCGGTCCGCCGATGCCGATTGCCTTCTATCGCGATATGTCGGACACGGATGTGAAGGCCGTCGTCGCTTATCTGCGCTCGATCAAGCCGATCAGCAACAAGACCGAGAAATCGACCTATAAAATTCCACTCCCGCCCGGCTACGGTCCGTCGGTGACGCATATTGCCGACGTGCCGCGTACAAACGCCATCGCCTACGGCAAGTACCTGGCGACAGGTCTCGGCCATTGCATGGATTGCCATACGCCCGATGTTCAGGGCCGGCCCGACTTCACGCGCATGGGCGCCGGCGGCAATGAGTTCGGTGCGCCCAATGGCGGTCTCATCATCTCGGCTAATTTGACGCCGGGCAATCCGCAGGGCATCGCCGGCTGGACCAACGATCAGATCAAGACGGCGATCACCACGGGCATGCGGCCCGACCGGCCTCTGGTGCGGCTGATGGCGTTCGATTGGTACAAGAACATCTCCAATGCCGATCTGAACGATCTGATCGCCTATCTGCGGAGCCTGAAGCCGGTCAAATCGAAATAGCCGCACGGCCGTTATCTCGCCTCGGCGCCGCCGCGGGAACGCCTGCGGCGGCGTCGCTGTTTACTTCCCGGGAGGAACTCTCTCCGAGGGAGGTGAAGCATGTTGGATCAAGCCCAAGAAACTGATGCGCTGCGTGCCCGGATTGCCGAAGTCGAAGCGCAACGTATCCCTATCCCTGAAGTGCTGGGCTGGTTCGCGCCGTGGTTCATTGGCGCGGTCCTGGTCCTGGTCTGTCTCGGGGCGCTCTGGTGCGCCAGCAGTGCGAGCGATGATCTCACCTACGCGATCGGCTTCGCCGGGGCGATCCTCGCGCTGATCGCCCTGATCTGGGAAAGCCTCGCCGCGCTCTCGGGCGGGCTCGGGGATTTGTCGCTCCAGATGCTGGTCGACGACGAGGTCTCCCTGGTCGTGCTGATGGCGCTGCTCGGCGTATTGGCGCTGCTCGGACTCATCCTCGCGGCGCGCGGCCCGAGCCCGACGGCAAACGGTGTCGGCTACGGTCTCTGCATTTTCAGCGTCGTCTTCGCTTTCGCCAATGTGAAGCACTATTTCGATCGGCTCGAGGGCTAAGCGCCTCCCTGGCGCCGCCGCGTCGCGCGTGCTACTTCGTCGCAAAGAAGAAGCACGCGGCCCGGGAGGAAGCGATCGTGGCGAAGTTGAAGCTCCGTTGTGTGGTCGGCAACTACGAAAGCACGCGTCCGCTGCGTGAGCGCGTCGTCGAGGCCGAAGGCATCGATTTCGAGTTTCCGAACTATCCCGGCTACGAGGACATTCATCGCCAGGTCGCGCATGACGACATCTGCGATGTCGGCGAGTTCAATTGCCCGGCCTATGTCGGTGCGGCGAGCCGCGACTGGTCCTTCACGGGCCTGCCGCTGTTCCTCCATCGCCGCTTCCGGCATGGCTTCATCTTCATCAACAAGGATAAGGGCATCAGCAAGCCCTCAGACCTCGCCGGCAAGAAGATCGGCTGCCCGATCTATCAGCCGGCGGCGTGCGTGTGGCTGCGCGGCCTGCTGCAGAACGATTACGGCGTGCCGGCGGAATCGGTCATCTGGGTGACGAACGATCCTGAGATCATCGAGTTCGAGCGGCCCGCAGGCCTGCGTATCGAGCAGATGCGCCCGGCGAAGAATGTGGATGACATGTTCAGCGATGGCGAGATCGACGCGGTTTTCTCGCCGAATTTCCCGAAGGCCTGGCTGGCGAAAAAGCCGAACATCGCGCGGCTCTGGCCGAATTTCAAGGAACTCGAGGTCGATTGGTACAACCGCACCGGTCTCTTTCCGATCATGCATTGCGCGATCATCAGGCGCGATATCGTCACGAAGAATCCGTGGGTGACGAAGAGCCTGATGGATGCTTTCGAGAAATCGAAACAGCTTGCCTACAAGCACCTTACCAATCCGCGCATCGTGCCGCTCGCCTGGTATCAGTCCTATTGGGAAGAAGAGCGCGCTTTCCTCGGTCCCGATCCCTGGGAATACGGCGTCACCTCTGCCGCCAATCGCAAGAATGTCGAGCTGATCTGCAAATACGTGCATCAGCAATACCTCTCGACGCGACAGATGACGGTCGACGAGCTCTGGCCGAAGGAAGCGCTGAGCTGGACCGCGCCGAAGATCTAAGCTCGCCGCTGCGATAGGGGATAGCATGCTCGGTGCGTTGTTGGCTTTGATTTCGGCGGTGAGCTTTGCGATCACCAATGCCGGCGTGCGCCGCGGTGTAATCACCGGCTCGGCGGTGCAGGCGACGACCTTATCGATCCCGGTGGGCGTGCCGGTCTTCCTGCTGGCCCTGGCGTTCGGTGGCGGCTTCGGTGTGTTCGGGGAATTGCCGCGCGCCTCGGTGATCGCCTTTGCCGTCACGGGCGTCACGCATTTCGTCATCGGCCGTTACGCCAATTACCGGGCCATCAGCGCGATCGGCACGAACCTCGCCGGCCCGATCATGCAGTTCAATCTTATCGTCTCGCTCGTGTTCGCCATCCTGTTCCTCGGCGAGACGCTGACCCTGCCGCGCATCGTCGGCATCATCCTGATCTTTGCCGGTCCGGCCGTGGTGTCGCGCGAAGGGGCGAAGCGATCGCGTGCGGCGGTCGCCGGGGCGGCATTCAAGCCGCGCATGGTCGAAGGCTATCTTTTCGCAGCCGCCTCCGCGTTCTTCTATGGCCTGACGCCGGTGCTGCTGCGCTATGCCGGCGGCGGACGCGGCCTCGACTCTGCTCTCGCCGGCGGCGTCATCAGCGCGTCGAGTGCGAGCATCATCATTCTGATCCTGCTCGCGGCGCCGGGACATTGGCGGGAGATCCGCAACATCACCCCGGAGGCGACGAAATGGTTCCTCTTCTCCGGCGTGATGGTCTACGTCTCGCAAGTCTTCTACTACATGGCGCTGGCGCTCACGCCGGTGACGATCGTCTCGCCGATTATGGCGCTCAGCAACATCTTCCGCATCCATGCCTCGCGCTGGCTCAATCCGCGCCACGAGGTTTTTGGAACGGAGGTGACGGTTGCCACCGCCATCTCGTTCCTCGGCGTGATCGTGCTTTCGATCAGCGTCGACGTATTGCCGCTGCCGCCCGCCTGGGCGGCGCTGCTGAACTGGCGCTGGCCTTGAGGTGCGCAGATCGAGCTCGCTTAATTCGTTCGTCATTGCGAGCGAAGCGAAGCAATCCAGGACTTCATGTGATGCTTCCTGGATTGCTTCGTCGCTGCGCTCTTCGCAATGACGGCTATTTCATTAGCCTACGGCCAAAGTTTCCGGCGCGAAGAGCTCTTCGACCGCGAGCTTCCTCGGCGAGAGATGCTGCTCGAAGGACCAGCGCGTCACCGCTTCGAGCGTCGGCCGGTTCTTTTCGATGCCATAGGGCCAGAAATCCTCGCCCATCGCCGCGCGCGTCGCTTCGAGCTCGGGCCCGAGCCAGGGCACGGTCGCTTTGACCGCACCGCCATCGCCGTCGAGATCGCGCAGACAAATATCCTTGGCGTCGCAGAAACCTTTATAGACGCGCAGTGCCAGTGACGGATCGCGCTCCAGCACCTCGGTCTTGATGCCGAGCACATGCATGATCGGGAAGATGCGTGTCTTCTTATAATAGGCCTGTTCGACAGCGCGATAATCGGGAAAGAGGCGTCCGACATGCGGCGCCTTCATCGCCGCGGCCGAAGGCGAGGCGGCGGTGATGAGCCCGTCGATGCCGCCGTCGATGAGGAGCTGCGATAGACTCTTCTCGGTCGCTTGCTCGATGCGGATCGAGTGCGGCAGGCCGAGATCCTGCGTCAATCGCTCCTTCGGATCGAAGAGCCCGCCATTCACCCAGATCAAATCTTCCGGCTTGACGCCGTATTCGTCGGCGAGGAGGCCGCGCGCCGTCATCACCGCCGTGATGCCGTAAAAGGGCACCCCGATGCGCTTGCCCTTCAGCTCGCCCGGCGTGCGTATACGATCGGTACGCACATAGATCGCCGAATGGCGGAACATGCGCGAGGGATAGATCGGGATCGCCGTGTACGGCACGCGGCCGCGCGAGCGCCGCGTCAGATAGGAGGAGAAGGATTGCTCCATCACCTCGTAAGGCGGCGATTCGCCAGCGCGAAAGAAGAAATTATGCGGCGCGTTGACCGTGAACTCGATGTCGCAGCCCTCGATCTTGGCACGGCCGTCGCGCAGCGGATTGACGCGGTCGTAATCCCAACAGGCGATTTTCAGCAGCCGGCCCAATTCCTATGCCTCATCAATGTTGCGCGGTCTTGCGCATCTCGCCGACCTCGGCGATCGCTTTGTCGAGCGCGGGCGCGTTCGCCTCGTCCTGCGGCGCGACGTAATGCGCGCCCGGGACGGGCGTGCCGTCGGCATCGGCGACCGAGGCGACGTCCGTGCGGCGCGAATTCTGCTCGGTCGCCTTGGCAAAGCCGGCCTGGACGTCCTTGCTCAAGAGCCAGTTGACGAACACCCGCGCGCCGTTCGGATGCGGTCGGTTCTTCATCACCCAAATGGTCGAGCCGCCGAGGGTGATGTCGTTGAGCTCCGGCGCGTTGCCGAATTTCCTGAGATCGATCGGCACGCCGGCTTTGATGTAAGGCTCCAACAACGCGTGCGAATTGCCTGGGCCGAGGGCGAGCCACGCCGCGCCATGCGCGAGCGCGTCGATCACCTGGTTCTGGTCGGCGACGAAGATCGGCTTCTGCTCGGTAATGAAGCGGCGCAACTCGTCCGCGCTGAAGCGGCGCGCGAGATAGAAAGCGAATTGCGCGCCGGGACCGGGGACGTTCGGGTCGTGCCAATAAATTTTGCCCTTGAGATCCGGATCGAAGAGGATGCGGACGCCTTCCTTCTTGACCTTCTCGGGCGAGAGTTTCAGCGCGTTGTAGACCGGGCTCTTCAGCGCGAGATTGGTCGAGAAGACATATTTATTGCTGTTGTCGACATAAGCCTCGTCCCAGCCGCCCCAGATCTTGGGATCGTTGACCGCGGGATCGCGCAGCTCGGGCGCGAGGGGATCGACGAAGTCTTCCTTCACCATGTCGAAGCCGATGTTGGAGCCCGTCATGATGACGTCCCAGAGATATTTGCGCGCTTGCCGCTCGAGGCGCACGCGGCCGACGATCTGCGAGCCCGGCGTCGCGGTGATCGAGAGCTTGATCTTCGGGAAAGCCTTCGCCCATTCGGCGGCGATGAAGTTGCGTGCCGCGAGGTTGGGCTGCGAAAAGAGCTCGATCTCGCCTTCCTGCTCGGCCGCCGCGACGAGCTTGGCGCGTTCGGCGCTCCAATCTTCCGCATGGCCTGTCGCGAAAGGCGCAATGGTGAGCAGCGCTGCGATCGCCCACAGCGCCCGTCTTGAAAGCCCACTCGTCACAATTCCTCCCGTTCCCAAGCGGCGGCTGGTGCCGGATGAGGGGATTGAACCCCCGACCTTCGGTTTACAAAACCGCTGCTCTACCGCTGAGCTAATCCGGCATTTCCGCAGATATCCGCCATTTTGGCCTAGAACAAAACCATAACGTTTTGTCTCGGCGGCGGCTTTAGACCCAAGTTAGACCCAAGTTCCGCTTATAGCGTGGCCCCTCCGTTCTTGGCTAGTTCCGCAATCACGGCCGCCGCTTTCGCGTCCGAGCCTGCTACGCGTTTCGCATAAGCCCGGAGCAACATCGCCGGATCGTGGCCGCATCGGGCCGCGACGACATGGACCGGAACGCCAGCGTCTAGCAGCATCGTCTCATGCGAGCCGCGAAGATCGTGAAAGCGAAGATGCCTAAACCCCAGTTCTGGCGTGGCGGCGTGGCGCTCAAACGTCCGGGTAACGGCGTTGCAGTCCCGTAGGGCGGTGAGATCGGCGCCGGGGGCGGGGAAGATCAAGGCGCCCTCGGGCAGCTTGACCGTGGACACGTCGGCCG
>DATNGE010000276.1:0-21527 GCA_035606035.1 Allostellaceae bacterium | reverse complement strand
CCAAGCTCTTATGCTTCGCGCCGGCGCTGGCGATCGCAAAGAAGCTGGTGCGGATGGGCGCCGATGCGATCGTGATCGAGGGTATGGAAGCGGGCGGGCATATCGGCCCGGTCTCGACCAGCGTCTTGGCGCAAGAGATTTTGCCGCCTCTCCGCGAAGTGCCGGTCTTCGTTGCCGGCGGCATCGGCCGCGGCGAAGCGATCATCTCCTATCTCGAAATGGGCGCGTCGGGCGTGCAGCTCGGGACGCGTTTCGTCTGTGCCCGTGAATCGATAGCGCATCGCCGCTTCAAGCAGGCCTTCCTGCGCGCCGGCGCGCGCGACGCCGTGCCCTCGGTGCAAATCGATCCGCGCTTCCCGGTCATTCCGGTGCGGGCGCTCGCCAATGAAGGCACACAGGCTTTCGCAGAATGTCAGCGCGCGGTCATCGATCGTTTCAATCGCGGCGAGATCTCGCGTGACGACGCGCAGCTCGAGATCGAGCATTTCTGGGCGGGCTCGCTGCGCCGCGCCGTGATCGAGGGCGATGTCGAGCGCGGCTCGCTGATGGCGGGACAAAGCGTCGGCTTCGTCACACGCGAGCAATCGACGCGTGAGATACTCGACGAGTTGGTGGCCGAAGCCATCGCGGCGCTGAGTACGCGGACGCGCGTCGCCCTGGCCGAGCCGCCGCCGCTGAGCGAAGCCGCAAAATGACCGAGACGGTCCCCACCTCACGCCTCGTGCTCCGCCGTCTGCGCGACGTGATGGCGGGGCAGGGGACCGCGCAGGAACGCTTGAGCACCATCGTTCGCATCATCGCCGCGGACATGGTTGCCGAAGTCTGCTCTTGTTACATCATGCGCGCCGGCGAGGTGCTCGAGCTCTTCGCCACCGAAGGCCTCAGACCCGAAGCGGTGCATCGCACGCGGCTGCGCGTCGGCGAGGGCCTCGTCGGCGTCATCGCCGCTTCGGCGCGGCCGCTTGCTCTGGCCGACGCGCAATCGCATCCCGATTTCGCCTACCGGCCGGAAACCGGCGAAGAGATCTATCACTCGCTGATGGGCGTGCCGATCTTGCGCTCCGGGCGCGTGCTCGGCGTTCTCGTCGTCCAGAATCGCACGCCGCGCAACTACGACGAGGACGAAATCGAAGCGCTCGAGACCATCGCCATGGTGCTGGCCGAGCTCGTCGCCTCGGGCGAGCTCGTCAATCCGCGGGAGCGGCAGCAGCCCGCCGGCGTCGGGCAATTGTCGCTCCGGATCGAGGGCGCGCGCCTCAATGCCGGCTTGGCGCTGGGCCAAGCGGTGCTGCACGAGCCGCAACTCGTCATCCGTCAGGTTGTCGCCGAGGATAGTGCCGCCGAGCTCGATCGCCTGCGCCACGCCGTCGATGCGATGCACGGCGCGATCGACGCGCTGCTCGAAGCGAGCGACGTCGCGAGCGATGGCGAGCATCGCGACATTCTCGAGACCTATCGCATGTTCGCCGCCGATCTCGGCTGGCTGCAGCGCATCACCGAAGCGGTCGAGAGCGGCCTCACCGCCGAAGCCGCGGTCCAGAAGGTGCAGGGCGACATGCGCCTGCGCATGAATCAAGCGACCGATCCTTACTTGCGCGAGCGCCTCGCCGATCTCGAGGATCTCACCAATCGCTTGCAGCGCCATCTCGCCGGCGAAGCGGCGAGGCCGCGCGCGGACGAGTTGCCGGAGGAATTCATCCTCGTTGCGCGCAACATGGGTCCGGCCGAGTTCCTCGATTACGACCGCAAGCGGCTGAAGGGCCTCGTGCTCGAAGAAGGCTCGCCCAACGCGCATGTCGCGGTGGTGGCGCGCGCGCTCGATATCCCCGTGGTCGGCCGCGTCAAAGACGTGCTGAGCCGCGTCGAGCCCGGTGACACCGTCGTTGTGAACGGCGATGAAGGCGCGGTGGTGCTGCGGCCGAACGAAGACGTGATCCAGGCGGTCGACACGCGGATCAAGGTACGTCTCGGCCAGCGCCAGCAATATGCGGCGCTGCGCGATCTTCCCGCCGAGAGCAAGGACGGCACACGCGTCGAGCTGATGCTCAACGGCGGCCTCTTCATCGATCTGCCCTATCTCGACGAGACGGCGGCCGCCGGCGTTGGGCTTTTTCGCACCGAGCTGCAATTCATGCTGCGCGAAACCTTCCCGACGGTGCCGCAGCAAGCCTCGCTTTATCGCCGGGTGCTCGATCAGGCCGGTGAGCGGCCGGTGACGTTCCGCACGCTCGATATCGGGGGCGACAAGGTGCTGCCCTATATGGACGACGCCAGCGCCGACGAGAATCCGGCGATGGGCTGGCGCGCGATTCGCATTTCGCTCGACCGGCCGGCGATGCTGCGCCAGCAGCTCCGCGCGCTGATCCGCGCCGCATCGGGACGCCGTCTGCGCGTCATGTTCCCGATGATCGCCGATGTTGCCGAATTCGAGACCGCGCGCGAGATCTTGCAGCTCGAGCTCGATCGTCAGCGCAAATCCGGCGAGCTCTTGCCCGAGCACATCGCCATCGGCCTGATGCTCGAAGTGCCGGCGCTCATCTGGCAATTGCCGGCGCTCGCGGGCCGCGCCGATTTCATCTCCGTCGGCACTAACGATCTCGTGCAGTTCCTCTTCGCGGCCGATCGCGGTAATCCCCGCCTTGCCGGCCGCTACGATCCGCTCTCGCCTTCGGTGCTGCGCGTGCTCGGCCAGATCGTGGCGGGCTGCGCCGCGCATAATCTGCCTGTCACCGTTTGCGGCGAGATGGCGGGCGATCCACTCGAGGCGATGGCGCTGGTGGGTCTGGGCTTTCGCGCGCTCTCGATGGCCCCCTCCTCGATCGGGCCGGTCAAGGCAATGATCCGCAGCCTCGACATGCCGGCGCTGGGCGAATTCATCGGCTCGCTCTCCGAGGTGTCGACGCACAGCCTGCGCGGCAAATTCCACGACTTCGCGCGCGATCGCGGCATCGCGGTGTAAGAGCGCAGCTCGGTTGCGACGCGCGCCCGTGCTTGGTATGACTTAGGGCAATCGACGCGCCGGGATAGGCGCCCTGAAATGGCTTGAACAAAATGGCTTTATTCGGCCGATCGCTTAGACCCGATGGCGACGTAGGCATATCTGCCGCGAACGGCGAGTTCGGTGCGGAAGGCGGTGCGCGCCACACGATCGGTGATCTGCTGCGCGACACGCGCAAGAGCTATGGTGGCGATATCGATCGCATCGCCGCGACATTGCGTATCCGCGCGTCCTATCTGACGGCGATCGAGGAGAACCAATACGGCAGGTTGCCGGGTCCGGTTTACGCCCAGGGCTTCGTGCGCGCCTATGCCGTCCATCTGGGTCTCGATGGCGAGGAAGCGATCCGCCGTTTCAAGCAAGAAGTCGCCGGTTTGGAGATCTCGCAAGATCTCAGTTTCCCGGTGCCGCTCGCCGAGCGCAGCATTCCCGGCGGCACGATGGTGTTGGCGGCGCTGATCTTGGCGCTCTGCGGTTACGGGCTTTGGTACTACGTCTCGACCAGCGACCGCTCGCGTCCCCAAACCGTCAGCGCGGCGCCGCCCGATCTGGTCGCGGCGACGAAAAAGCCGGCAGCCGATGTGACGGCGCTGGGGACAAATTCGTCATCGTCTGCTGGAACGGCCGCTTCGGCGACGGCGCAGCCCGCCGCAACCGCGTCGGTGATAACAAGCGCCCCGCCACCGGTGCCACAGGTCGCGACGACGACGGCTCCTTCGCCGACTATGTCCCTACCGCCCGGCGTGACCATCGCTCCAACGGTTGCCGCGCCGACATCTGCACCCGTGCAAGTGGCACCGGCAGCCGCGATATCCGCTCCGCCGACGCTGCCTACCGCAACCACGCCGGCCGCGCCGGCGACTCAAACCGTCTCAGCGCCAGCGGCCACGGCCGCGCCGCCGTCAACCGATGGCACGGCGACGCCGCGGGTCTATGGCGCGGCTGCCAATGTGCCGACGCGGATCGTCATCCGCGCGACAAAGGACAGCTGGGTACAGATCCGCAACGGGGATGAAGTGCTTGTCCAACGTACGCTTCACCCTGGTGATTCGGTGCGCGTGCCAGATGAAGCCGGGCTGTCGCTGCGTACCGGCAACGGTGCCGGCATCCAGTTCGAGATCGACGGTACGCTGTTCAAGCCTTTGAGCGGCACGGTTCGCACCGTCGCGCTCGATGCCAGCCGCCTTGCCGCCAACAACGGCAGCCCGCCACGGCCAGTCGAGTTCAATAACCTCATCCCGCCGCGTCCTATCCAGTAGCGGCAGCCCTCGAACACCGGCCGAGGGTTTCGCAGGCGACCAAAACGCGCTATAAGCCGTTAAGAGATTGGGGACCGGGGTCCTCCCCCTATCAGCTTGATTTTCCAAGGTGCTTGCTATGAGCGTGCGTCCTTATCGCGACATTCAGCGTCGGAAATGTCGGCAGATCCATGTCGGTCCGGTGGCGGTCGGCGGCGATGCGCCGATCACCGTCCAGTCGATGACCAATACGCTGACGCATGACGTCAAGGCTACGGTTGCGCAGATACAGGCGCTGGAGCGCGCCGGCGCCGACATCGTGCGCGTCTCCTGCCCGGACGAAGAGTCCTCGGCGGCCCTCAAAGAGATCATCCCGCAGGTGAAGGTGCCGATCGTCGCCGACATCCATTTCCACTACAAGCGGGCGATCGAGGCGGCGAAGAACGGCGCTTCCTGCCTCAGGATCAATCCGGGCAATATCGGCTCGGCCGAGCGCGTCAAAGAAGTGGTCAAAGCGGCGAAGGATCACAATTGCTCGATGCGCATCGGCGTCAATGCCGGCTCGCTCGAGCGCGATCTGCTCGAGCGCTATGGCGAGCCCTGCCCCGAGGCGATGGTCGAGAGCGCCCTGACCCACGCCAAGATTCTCGAGGACAACGACTTTTTCGAATTCAAGATTTCCTGCAAGGCGTCGGACGTGTTCCTCGCCGTCGCGGCCTACCAACAGCTCGCCGAGGCCTGCGACTATCCCCTGCATCTCGGCATCACCGAGGCCGGCGGCTTGATGAGTGGCACGATCAAATCGGCGATCGGCATGGGATCGCTACTCTGGGCCGGGATCGGCGACACGATCCGTGTCTCGCTCTCGGCCGATCCGGTCGAGGAAATCAAGGTCGGCTTCGACATTCTTAAATCGCTCGGCCTCAGGCGCCACGGCGTCACCGTGATCTCCTGCCCATCCTGCGCGCGCCAGCAATTCGAGGTCATCAAGACCGTCGAGGCGCTGGAGAAGCGCTTGGCGCATATCACCACGCCGATCACCCTCTCGGTCATTGGCTGCGTCGTCAACGGCCCGGGCGAGGCGCGCGAGACCGATATCGGCTTCACCGGCGGCGGCAACGGCACGCATCAGGTCTATGTCGCCGGCGTGCCGGCGCATCGCCTTAAAGATCAGAGCATCGTCGATCACCTGGTCGCGATGGTCGAGAAGAAGGCTGCCGAGATCGAGGCCGCCAAGAAGGAAAAAGAAGGGGCGGCAGTCGAAGCCGTTTCGTGATTCGCATCGCCCGAAATATGAGATCGTCACCCCCGCGAAAGCGGGGGTCCAGGGTTCACGCTCGTCGCTTGCTCTGGATTCCCGCTTGCGCGGGAATGACGGGTGTCAGACTCGTTCTTCTCTGATTTATCATGGCGGCGCTTCAGCCGGTCCGCGGCACCCAGGATCTTCTGCCCGAGGCCTATCGCCGGCATCGCGCGGTCATCGAGACGGCGCGGCGCATCGCCGAGCTTTTCGGCTACCAGGAGATCGCGACGCCGATCTTCGAGTTCACCGAGGTTTTCGCGCGGCCGATCGGCGAGACGACCGACATCGTTTCGAAAGAGATGTACACGTTTCAGGATCGCGGCGGCGAAGAGATCACGCTGCGGCCGGAATATACGGCGGGGATTGTTCGAGCGGTGATGTCGAATGGCCTCACCCAAAGCCTGCCGCTGAAATTCTTCGCGGCGGGGCCAATGTTCCGCTACGAGCGGCCGCAGAAAGGCCGTTTCCGCCAGTTCCATCAAATCGATGCAGAGCTTATCGGCGCGGCGCAGCCCGTCGCCGATGTCGATCTCATTTCGCTAGCCGCCGAAATCCTCGATGCACTCGGCGTGTTGAGGCATACGGTCCTCGAGCTCAACACCCTCGGCGACAGCGCGAGCCGGCAGGCCTATCGCACCGCGCTGGTCGACTATTACGGCAAGCACCGCGACAAGCTCTCCGAGGACAGTTTGCGCCGGCTCGACACAAACCCGCTCCGTATCCTCGATTCGAAAGACGATGGCGATAAGCGCGTCAATGCCGCGGCGCCGAACTTCGCGGACTATCTCACGCCCGAGGCTAAGGAGTTCTTCGCCGAGGTGTGCGCCGGCCTCACCGCACTCGGCATCAGCTATGTGCGCAACCCGCGGCTGGTGCGCGGTCTCGATTATTATTGCCACACCGCGTTCGAATTCGTCACGACCTCGCTCGGCGCGCAAGGCACGGTGCTCGGCGGCGGCCGATATGACGGGCTGATGGGCGTGATGGGCGGCCCGCAGACGCCGGGCGTCGGCTGGGCCGCCGGCATCGAGCGTTTGGCAATGCTGATCGAAGAGCCGCCGGCGCCGCCGCGGCCGATCGCGCTGGTCCCGCTCGGCAAACCGGCCGAGCTGCTGGCCTTGCAGCTCGCGCGATCCTTGCGTCATGCGGGCTTCCACATCGAGCTCGGCTATTCGGGCAATCTGCGCCGCCGCTTGCAGCGCGCCGACAAAATCAAGGCGCGCGCCGCGGTGATCCTCGGCGATGATGAGATCGCCAAGCAGGTCGCTGCGGTGCGCGATCTCGACAGCGGCGAGCAGGGCGAAGTGCCGCTCGCAGCGCTCGCCGAGCGCCTTGCGGTTTTCCGTTAAGCCGCGAGCGCCGCGCCATGGCCGAGCCGACGCCCCTCGATTCAAAGCTCGAGCGCGTCGTGCGCCGACACGCCGAGCTGCGCGACGCAATGGCCGATCCGGCGCGCGGCAATGAATTCGCCAAGCTCTCGAAGGAGTACAGCGATCTGACGCCGCTCGTCGAAAGCGTCGAGACCTGGCAGCGGGCGCGGGCCGAGCGGACCGATCTTGAAACCCTCGCCGGCGAGGGCGACAGCGAGATGAAGGCCCTCGCTGAGGCTGAGCTCAAGACGCTAGAAAAGCGCATTCCCGAGCTCGAGCATCAGATAAAGATTTTGCTGCTGCCGAAAGACGAGGCCGATGAGCGCAACGCGATCATCGAGCTGCGCGCCGGCACCGGTGGGGATGAGGCCGGGCTTTTCGCCAGCGAACTTTTCCGTATGTATCAGCGCTATGCCGCAATCCACGGCTGGCGCTTCGAGGTGATGGATTATTCCGAAAGCGATGTCGGCGGCATCAAGGAGGCGACCGCATCGATCACCGGCCGCGATGTCTTTCACCGTCTGAAATTCGAATCCGGCGTGCATCGCGTGCAGCGTGTGCCCGAAACCGAAGGCTCGGGCCGGATTCACACCTCGGCCGCCACCGTCGCGGTGCTGCCGGAGGCCGAAGAGATCGACATCAAGATAGACGACAAGGATCTGCGCATCGATGTCTTCCGCTCGAGCGGGCCGGGCGGACAATCGGTTAACACCACCGACAGCGCGGTGCGGATCACCCATATCCCGACCGGCCTCGTGGTGCAGCAGCAGGACGAGAAATCGCAGCACAAGAACAAGGCCAAGGCGATGAAGGTGCTGCGCGCGCGGCTCTATGAGCGCGAGCGCCAGGCGAAAGAGGCGGCGCGTGCCGCCTCGCGCAAGAGCCAGGTCGGCAGCGGGGACCGCTCCGAGCGCATCCGCACCTATAATTTTCCGCAAGGCCGCGTCACCGACCACCGCATCAATCTGACGCTCTACAAGATCGATAAGGTCATGACCGGCGAAGCGCTCGATGAGATCATTGAGGCGCTGCTCGCCGAGGACCAGGCCGCACGGCTCGCGGAAGTCGAATGAGCACCCTCCTCTCCGATACGCCGACGGTCGGACAACTGCTCGAGGAATCGGCCGTGCGGCTCGCCGCGGCCGGCAACGCGGCGCCGCGTCACGAAGCGCGCATCATCCTGGCGCTCGCGCTCGGTATAGAGCCGGCGACGGTGCTCGGCTGGCCGGAACGTCTGGTCGAGCCCAAGCTTGCCGCCGCTGCCAAAGCGCTGATCGACCGGCGAGCCAGAGGCGAGCCGGTCTCGCGCCTATGCGGCAAGCGCGAATTCTGGAGCCTCGATTTCGCTCTGTCCCCCGACACCCTCGATCCGCGGCCGGACAGCGAAACGCTGGTGGCGGCCGCGCTGGCCGATATTCGCGATCCCTCCACGCGGCTCCGGATCGTCGATTTCGGCACCGGGACGGGATGCCTGCTACTGGCGCTGCTCTCGGAATTGCCGAATGCTACAGGCCTCGGCATCGATATCTCACCCGGGGCGGTGGCAGTGGCCCAAGGCAATGCAACCGCCCTCCGGCTGGCCGACCGGGCCGAGTTCCAGATCGGTGGCTGGGATACACGAATCGACGGGCAGGCCGATGTAATCGTCGCCAATCCTCCCTATATTGCCAGTAGCGAGATTGGGCGATTGCCGCTAGAAGTGCGGGCATTCGACCCCCGGGCCGCCCTGGACGGCGGACCGGATGGACTTTCTGCCTATCGACCGCTTGGTGCGGCGATTCGCGGAGTGCTGGGGCCTGCAGGCAAGGCCTACATCGAGATTGGGGCCGGCCAAGGATTGCAAGTGGCCAGGGTATTGAGCGAAGCAGGGTTAAGGGTCAATGCAATACGCTGCGACCTCGCCGGTGTTGAGCGTTGCATCGTTGCAGCGTTCTGAAAGGCAATCACAAAAAAGCCGCAAACGTTAAAAAAACCATTGGATTCGCCGGGCGCTTCCCGTTTAGGGTGACCCGGCTAAGTCGGAGCCAGCAGGGCTCAGCGCCGCCGAGGCGCCGGCAGCACCCCAGCCGAAAAGGCGTTCCTTCGGAACTTTGAACGCCGCGGGGTCTCTAACAGAGACAAACGGTAGATCGACAGCACATGCATCAAGACTTCAAAGGTGTCATGAGACCAGGTCAAAACAAGCGTGGCCGGGGCCGCAACCACAATCCCAACAATATGGGCGGCCAACACAACAACAATAACAACCGCGGTCCGCGTCCGCCGCATCGGATGCAGACCTTCGATAGCAACGGGCCCAGCGTCAAAATCCGGGGCAACGCCTATCAGGTCTTCGAGCGCTACATTGCGTTAGCGCGCGAGGCCTCGTCGTCCGGCGATCGGATCGCTGCCGAGAACCTCTACCAGCATGCCGAGCACTACTATCGGATCATGCAGGCGAACGGCGACGGGCAGCATATGGCCCCGCGGCCGATGACCCCCGCCGATACCGAGATGAGCGGCGGCGATGGCGAGGGCGAGTTCAACGGCAGCGGCCAGCAGCAGCAGCCTCAGCAAGGTCAGCCGCAAGCTGCGGGCCAACCGCAGCCGATGATCCCGGAAGGCGCCGGCGACGACCCGGCTGCGATCTGAGCCTTATTCAGTGAGCATTGGCCGCGGCGTTTCGCGGCCCTGATCTCGTGGTTAATACGGGCGGCCGCTCTTGGCCGCACGATCGGTCGACCCCATATCTTCAGGCGGAAGACGCGGGAAGGTTGCCTCTTTGAGGGACCGCCCACGCCGTTTCGGAAGGGGTTACCATGGATTTCGAAAAATATACCGAGCGCGCCAAAGGGTTCGTCCAGGCAGCGCAGATGCTGGCGCAGCGGCGCGGGCATCAACAGATCACACCCGATCATCTCCTCAAAGTCCTACTCGACGACAAGGAAGGGCTTTGCAGCAATCTCATACGCGCCGCCGGCGGCGAGCCGAAATCGGTTGCGGCCGCGGTCGATGCGGCACTCGACAAGCTGCCGCGCGTCGAAGGCGGGGGCGGCCAAGTCTATCTTTCCGCCGAGCTCAATCGTCTCTTCGCCGAAGCCGAGAAAGTCGCTGATAAAGCCGGCGATAGTTTCGTCACCGTCGAGCGCTTGCTCTTGGCGATGGCGCTCGATCGCAACAGCGCGTCTGCCAAGGCGCTGGCCGCGGCTGGCGTTACTGCGCAATCCCTGAACGCTGCCATCGAGCAGATCCGCAAAGGCCGCAAGGCGGATAGCCCCTCGGCCGAGGAAGGCTATGACGCGCTGAAGAAATACGCGCGCGATCTGACCGAAGCCGCGCGCTCGGGCAAGCTCGATCCGGTGATCGGGCGCGACGAGGAGATTCGCCGCACGGTGCAGGTGCTGTCGCGCCGCACCAAGAACAATCCCGTGCTGATCGGCGAGCCTGGCGTCGGCAAGACTGCCATTGTCGAGGGGCTCGCTTTGCGCATCGCGCATGGCGACGTGCCGGACAGCCTCAAGGAAAAGCGCCTCCTCGCGCTCGATCTCGGCGCCATGGTCGCCGGCGCGAAATTCCGCGGCGAGTTCGAAGAGCGCTTGAAAGCCGTGCTTGCGGAGATCACCGCCGCGCAAGGCGACATCATCGTCTTCATCGACGAGTTGCACACGCTGGTCGGCGCCGGCAAGGCCGATGGCGCGATGGATGCGTCGAACATGCTGAAGCCCGCCTTGGCGCGCGGCGAGCTGCATTGCGTCGGCGCGACCACGCTCGATGAATACCGCAAGCACATCGAGAAGGACGCGGCGCTGGCGCGGCGCTTCCAGCCCGTCTTCGTCTCGGAGCCGACGGTCGAGGACACGATCTCGATCCTCCGCGGTATCAAGGAGAAATACGAGGTCCATCACGGCGTGCGCATCACCGACGGCGCGATCGTCGCGGCCGCGACCTTGTCGAACCGCTATATCACCGATCGCTTCCTGCCCGACAAGGCCATCGACCTGATGGACGAGGCCGCGTCGCGGCTGCGCATGGAAGCGGAATCGAAGCCCGAGGAGATCGACGAACTCGATCGCCGTATCCTGCAGCTGAAAATCGAGCGCGAAGCGCTCAAGAAAGAAACCGACCCGGCCTCGAAAGAGCGACTTGAGCGGCTGATCGAGGAGCTGAGCGATCTCGAACAGCAATCGGCCGAGCTGACGGCGCAGTGGCATGCCGAAAAGGACAAGATGGCCTCGGCGCAGAAACTCAAGGAGCAGCTCGACCAGGCGCGCATCGAATTGGAGCAGGCGCAGCGCAAAGGCAATTTCACCCGCGCCGGCGAGCTCACCTACGCCGTGATCCCCGAGCTCGAGCGCAAGCTCAAGGCAGCCGACGAGGCCGAGAGCCATCGCATGATCGAGGAAGCGGTGACGGCGGAGCATATCGCCAGCGTCGTGTCGCGCTGGACCGGCATACCCGTCGACAAGATGCTCGAAGGCGAGCGCGAGAAGCTTCTCCACATGGAAGACAATGTGAAGCGGCGCGTCGTCGGTCAGGACGAGGCGGTGGTCGCGGTCGCCAATGCGATCCGCCGCGCCCGCGCCGGCCTGCAAGACCCGAACCGGCCGATCGGCTCATTCCTCTTCCTCGGGCCGACCGGCGTTGGCAAGACCGAGCTGGCGCGGGCGCTCGCCGAATTCCTCTTCGACGACGAAAGCGCGATGCAGCGCATCGACATGTCGGAATATATGGAGAAGCATTCGGTCGCCCGGCTGATCGGCGCGCCGCCGGGCTATGTCGGCTATGAGGAAGGCGGCAGCCTGACGGAAGCGGTTCGCCGCCGGCCCTATCAGGTGATCCTCTTCGACGAGGTCGAGAAGGCGCATCCCGATGTCTTCAACGTGCTGCTGCAAGTCTTGGACGACGGCCGCCTGACCGATGGTCAGGGCCGCACCGTCGATTTCCGCAACACGCTGATCGTGCTGACCTCGAATCTCGGCAGCGAGATCTTGGCGGCGCTGCCCGAGGATGCGGATATGCGCAAGGCGCGCGATAGCATCATGGCGATCGTGCGTGGCGCGTTCCGGCCGGAATTCCTCAATCGGCTCGACGAGATCCTGATCTTCCGCCGCCTGTCGCGCGCCGACATGAAAGGCATCGTCGGGATTCAGCTCACCCGGCTGCAGAAGCTGCTGAACGACCGCAAGCTGACGCTCGACGTCGATGACAAGGCGAAGGCATGGCTCGGCGAGGTCGGCTACGACCCCGTCTACGGCGCGCGGCCCTTAAAGCGGGTGATCCAGCGCGAGCTGCAGAATCCGCTCGCCGAGATGATCCTCGCCGGCCGCATCACCGATGGCGAGACCGTCCACGTCACGACGAGTGGCGAGGATACGCTCAAGATCACCGGCGACAGCGGGGCGAAAGCCGCCGCGGCGTAAGTATCGTTCGCTCTCTCGCACCTGCGCGGCGCGTCGATCGATATTGGCGCGCCGCGGGGCGTTTTGGGAACGCGCAATTGCCAGCCGCATGGCTCGCCGCCATCATGCGATGATGAGCGGAGGGCGGCGATGGGTGCGTTGACGGGTAAGGTGGCGTGGCTGACCGGCGCCGGCAGCGGCATCGGCCGCGCCGGTGCGCAAGAGCTCGCGGCTTCCGGCGCCACCGTAATCATCAGTGGCCGCACGCCCGAAGGTGTCGAGGAAAGCGTCGCGCTTATCGCGAGGGCTGGCGGCAAGGCCGAAGCCGCGGTGCTCGATGTCGCCGACAAAAAGGCCGTCGCGCGGGTGGGCGGCGACATCATCGCGCGGCACGGCCGCGTCGACATCCTCGTGAACAGCGCCGGGCTCAATCTCTCGACGCGGCTCTGGAAGGATTTGACCCCCGACAGCTTCGATTACATCAGCCGGATCAATCTCAATGGCGCGCTCTACTGCATCTACGCCGTGCTGCCGGGGATGCGTCGGCAAAAGGACGGGCTCGTAATCAACGTCTCGTCCTGGGCCGGCATGTATGAGGAATATCTGACCGGGCCTGCTTATAACGCGTCGAAGACCGCGCTCGCGGCGCTGACGCGCTCGCTCAACGACGAGGAATGCGTCAACGGCATTCGCGCCTGCTGCTTGTTTCCGGGCGAGGTGGCGACGCCGATCCTGCGCCATCGTCCCGTCGCGCCGAGCCAGCAAGAGGTCGATCGCATGCTGCAAGCGGAGGATCTCGGTAAGACCATCCGCTTCGTCGCGGAAATGCCGGCTCGCGTTTGTATCAACGAGATTCTGATCACGCCGACTTGGAACCGCTTCTTCATCGGCGGTCCCGATATGGCGAGGAAAACCTAGCGCCGGGCAACCGCGCTGGTGCCGCGAAGCGCGGCGACGCGCTTGACGATGGCTGCTTCCTGCGCGTGGAAGTCGGCGAGGGCGCGGCCGTCAAGTTTTTCTCGCGCGGCGAGGCGCACGCCGAGCGGATTGATGGCTCTGCTCTCGACGCGTACCTCGTAGTGCAGATGCGGGCCGGTGGCGAGGCCCGTCATGCCGACATAGCCGATCACATCGCCCTGATGGACACGGATGCCCGGCTTGATGCCCTTGGCGATGCGGCTCATATGGCCGTAGCGCGTCGAATAGCTCCCGTCGTGGCGGAGCTCGACGAGATTGCCGTAGCCGCCGCTCCAGCCCGCGGCAGCGACCACGCCGTCGCCCGAGGCCACGATCGGCGTGCCCGCGGGCACGGCGAAATCGACGCCTTGGTGCATGCGCGTGAAGCCGAGGATCGGATGATGGCGCAGGCCGAAGCTCGATGAGATGCGCGCGCCATCGACTGGCGTGCGCAGCAGCGCCTTTTTCACGTTGGTGCCATCGGCATTATAGAAGCCGGGATTGCCGCCAGGCGGCGTGTAGCGATAAAGCGCCGCGAGCTTGCCGCTCAACGTGAGCGCCGCATAAGTGAGATCGCCGGTGCCGACGATCTTTCCGGTCTTTTCCTCGACGAGCTCGTCGAACAGCACTTCGAAGGCATCGCCCGGCTGCACCTCGCGCTGGAAGTCGACGTCATAGCTGAAGGCATGGATGACATCGCTCAGCACCGCCTGCGGCAGGCCGGCTTTGACGGCGGCGTCGAACAAGCTGGAATCGATCGTGCCGGCGATGCGCAGGGGCACCGTCAGGATGTCGCGCGGCATCACGCTCGCGATGTAATTGCCGTCGCTGCCGCGCGTCAGGACGAGATCGCGCTGCAGATCGGGCGTGAGGCGCAGCTGTTTCACGCCGGCATCGTCGCGCATGAGCGCGATCTGTTGACCGGTCTTCAGCGCGCGCGGATCCCATTTGCCAGCGAGCGCGTCGATCGCGCTTTGCGCCGCGCTCGGCGCGATGCCGGCATGCTGCAACAGTCCTATCAGAGAATTGCCCGAGAGCACAGTGATGGTCTCGGTTGAGGTTTCGCGTTTTGCCGGAGCTTCGTCCGCGACGATAGGTGATGCGATGAGGGATTCGGGGGCGAGGCGCAGTGCGATCGTTGGCTCCGCCGGCAGCTCGCTTAGCGGCAGCGATTCGGGCGGCGGCGGCCCTGGCAGCCTGGCGCGAGCTGTCGGATCGACAACGAGCGCCCAAAACAAGAAAAGCCCCAGGACCGTCAGCGCGACTGCTGAGCGACGCGTATGGGTTACCAACGGACTCCCCCAAGTAGCGGCGTTCGAAGGCTAACGCTTCGATGGCCGTCGCATCTGGGTGATGCGATGAAGAGAATTTGGCGGGATGCGCGAATCGTGTCAATCGTTTCCGACGCGCGCCGCGCCGACGCGTGTCAGCCGGCAAAGAGGCCGAGCTTCTTCAGGAAGCGGATACAATGCGCATCATAGGCGGCTGGTGCCTCGATATTGCACGCATGACCGGTCTCGGGAATGAACACGAGCTCCGATCCTTTGATTCGCTGCTGCAATTCGAAGCTCGCCGGCTTTGAGCGATCGAGGTCGCCGATGATGATGATCGTCGGCGCGGTGATGCCGTCATAAAAGGAGGGGTCCGGCCGCTGCGCCAGCGCCTCGTTATTGGCGACGATGCTGGCGAGCGTGCCCTCGTTGTTGAGGCCGCAGACCATATCGGCGTAGTGCAGCAGCAGCTTGCTTTCTTTGCCGGCGGGCGCGAAATGATCGAGCACCTGCGCATGGCGCAGCGGGAGGCCTTCGCTGCGATAGCGCTCGGCCCAGCGCAGGAAGATCTCGCTGCTCGGAACATAACCGCAGCCCGAGAGGATCAGCGCCGCCACGCGCTCGGGCCGGCGCTGCGCCATATGCATCGCGATCTCGCTGCCGAAGGAATTGCCGTGGATGATCGCCCCGCCCTTGGTCATGCGGTCGATGATCTCCCAGCAAGCATCGGCGTGATCGTCGATGGTGACGCCTTGCTGCACCGCGGGCGAGCGGCCATAGCCGGCGCAATCGACAGCGAGGCAGCGATAATGCGATGAGAAATGCGCGGTCTGGAACATCCAGAGCCGATGATCGTCCGGCGTCGAATGGAGGAAAAGCATTGGCAAGCCGGTGGCGCCGAGCGCCTCGTAATAGAGCGGACCGGGAATGTGAGCAGCCATGTCGCAGACCCCTTTATTCAGCGTCCCTATTGAAACGTCATTCCCGCGAAAGCGGGAATCCAGCGATGCAGCTCATGTGCTTCTCTGGACCCCCGCTTTCGCGGGGGTGACGAAATGAATGCTGGGAGCAGTGATCTTTGCCATTCGGCAACGTCCGGCGAGACATCTTCCCGCTAAAGCGTTCCCGCGAACGCGTTCTCGATGAAGACATAGGACCAGGCATAGGCTTGGCGCGCGGCATTCGCGTCGTACTGCGCCTCGGGCGGCACATTGATGCCGATATCGGTGAATGAGTGATAGAGGCCGCCGAAGGTCAGCATCTGCCATTTGGCGCCGCTATTTTGCATCTCGGCCTCGAAAGCATCGCGGCGCGATTTCGGCGCGATCGGATCCTCGCTGCCATGGATCGCCAGCATCGCCGCCTTGATCTGTTTCGGCGCGGCGGGCACCGACCCGGTGAGGTCGCCATGGATCGATACCGCGGCCTGGATATCGCCGCCCATCCGCGCCAACTCGAAGGCGCAGCCGCCGCCGAAGCAGAAGCCGATCGCCGCGCGTTTCGACGGATCGGCGATGCTGCGTCTCTCGCCCTCGCGCACCGCATGCTCCAGCGCCGCCGCCATGCGCCGGCGCCATTCCGGCGTGTCGGCCCGCTGCGCATTGGCGGCCGCCGCAGCCTCGGGCCGACCCTTGGGCCGCTTGCCCTCGCCATAGACATCGACGAGGAAAGCGCAATAGCGCTCGCCGGCGATCGCCCGCGCACGTCCGGTCCATTCCGGAGTCACGCCGAACCAATTGGGCGCGACCAGCAGGATCGGGCGCTTGGTGTTCTTGCTCTCGTCCCAGATCAGCTCGCTGGCGAAAGTCTCGCCGCCGACGGCGTAGCGGATGGTCTCGACGCTCATCACTGCTCCATTATTTCCCCGTGCGCGAGGGATCTCGCTCGTGGGTAAGCTCAACCGCGGCAAGCGCGGCATTGAATTGGTCCAAGGTCTCCTTCCCGTCCGGCGTCGCGGCGAGCCAGTCGTCCACCACCGGCGCGGTCTTCTTTCTTATCTCGTCGGCTTCGGCGTCGGTCGGCGCGACCAATCGCTGGCCCGGCGTCTTCTTGATGAGCTGACGCGCGCGCTCGGCGACGATGTCCCACATGCGGCCAAATTCGCGGCTCGCCTGCTCGCCGGAATTGGCATCGATGATCTTGCGCGCCGCTTCGGGCAGCGAATTGTATTTAGCCTTCGCCATGAAGACGACGGCGATGGACGAGCCGATCGGCGCGTCTATGTGGTAGGTCGTGACCTCGATCAGCTTGAAGGGCTGGAAGGAGGGCCAGCCGGTGACCGTGCCGTCGACCGTATGGCGCATCAGCGCTTCATAGACCTGGAAGGGCGGCAGCGAGATCGGCGCTCCGCCGAGCCGCGTGATGACGTCGGCGGCGGTCTTCGACGTCACCATGATCTTGTTGCCGGCAAGCGCCATCCGCGAGGGCAGGGCTTTGAGCATATGGATCGACGCCTGGCTGATCGTCGAAATCGCCAGCACGCGTACCTGGTCGTATTCCTTGGCGAGCGGTCCATGCTCATAGACCCGCCACAGCGCCCGTGAGGAATATTCCGAGATGTCGCCGGCAATGTAGGGCAGGGTTACGACCTGCGTGCGCGGGAACTTGCCGGCGACGAGATTGGGCAGCATGAAGCCGATCTGAATCGCATCGCTGGTGATCCGGTCATAGGCCTTGGCCGGGTCGGAGATCGCGCTGCCTTCCCGGAAATCGACATGCAGCACGCCTTTGCCCGCCGCATTGAGCTTTTCGGCAAAGGGCCGGAAGAACTCCTCGCTGACTTCCGAGCCGGCCGGGCTGCCCGTGGCGAAGATGAGATTGATCTCGTCGGCCCGCGCGCTCGCCGCGCCGAGGAAAAGAGCGGCTGCGATCGCGCTGCGCAGCATGCCCGATGGTCGCATGGCTCAATGTTCCCTGAACATCGCACGCTCGCGCGCGATGAAAGCTTCGACCTCGGGTCCGTCATAGGGAATATCGACCGCGACCTTGTCGTAAGCGGCAACGAACTGCCCGCCATAGGGCGCGCCGCAGTAATGCGCCGATTTCACCTTGTCCCAGAGAATGTAGCCTTCGGCATCGACGCAATCGGCGTCGACCGAGGCGGCGAAGACCCGGCCAACGACCATCAGCCGCTGCGACCATTCCTTGGTCCACTCAACCTTGCATTCGAAATGGCGTGGGCATTCGGCGATGCGCGGCGGCTTGACGATGCGCGAGGGAATTGCGGTCAAGCCCGCCTTGTCGAGCTCGGAGACGCCGGGCGCGAAGGGCAGGCCGACCACGCGCACCTTCTCCAAACTTTCGCGCTCCCAGCGCGGCAGGTTCACGACGAAGTCGCTGCCGGCGAGGATGTTGTTGGCGTTGTCCGCCCCGATATTCGCGGTGAAGGCAATGAACACCGGCTCGTGGTGGACACGGGTGCAGGTGCCATAAGAGGCGGCGTTGACGCGCCCTTGCGCATCGACGGTCGTGATCATGGCGAGGCATGAGCTCGGTGCGAACAGCCGGTCCCAATACTTCGGCGGCTGGTCGAGCTTTTTCGGCGCCGTCATGCGCATCTCCTCCCTTTGCTGCGCGACGTTAAAGCGCTACCCCGACGGAATCAACGCGACATCTATTTTTCGGGAGTGATGAAGCTATAATCAGCGAAACACCGCGAAGACGCGGGCGAAAAGGGAGGAGCCATGGCGAGCGTTTCGATCGCCAGAGAGGATTCGGTTGCGGCCGTCGATGTCGCGCGGCGCAACGAGATTCTGGCCCGGCTCGAGCGGTTGCCTTTCTCGCGCTTCCATCTGCGGCTGGCCGCGATCCTCGGCGTCGGCACCTTCTTCGATGCGTTCGATGCGCTGACGATCGCGACCGCACTCGCGGTGGTGTTCAACGTGTTGCATATCAATTTTCTTTATGCCGGCTTGCTGATCAGCGCCGCCTATGTCGGTCAATTCATCGGCGCCTGGATCTTCGGCTATCTCAGCGAGACCTATGGCCGGAAATTCGCCTTCATCACCTCGCTGCTGGTCTTCGGCTTGCTCAGCGTCGCGACCGCCTTCGCCTGGGATTTCCAGAGCCTCGTCATCTGCCGCATCATCCAGGGTTTGGGCCTCGGCGGCGAAGTGCCGGTCGCGGGCGCGCTCTTCGGCGAATATCTCCGCACCGCAAACCGCGCGCGCATCGGTCTCATCTATCAAAGCCTTTTCATCTGGGGCGCGGCGCTGACGCCGGCGATCGGCGTCGCGATCTTCTCGCTGGTCGGCCAGGACCCCGGCTGGCGCGTGCTCTTCGTCTTGGGCGGCATTCCGGCGCTGGTCGCGATCTATGCCTGCTGGGCTCTGCCGGAATCGGCACGCTGGCTCGCCGATAAAGGCCGCTATGACGAGGCCGAGAAACTCGTCGCGCGCATCGAGGCCGAGCCGCGCAAAGAAGCGCTGCCGCCGCTCGCCGTGACCCCTCATGCGGCGCCGCGCAAGACGCGGCTCGCCGAGCTGTTCGGCGGCATCTATGCCAAGCGCACGATCCTCCTCTGGACGCAATGGGCGGCGACTTTCTTCGTCGCCTATGGCTACAGCATCTGGCTGCCGACGCTCTATGTGCGCATCGGCGGCATGCCGGTAAACAACGCATTGCTGCTGACGCTCGTCACCTGGGCCGCGACGCTGACGACGATGTATACCGAGGCCTGGCTGCTCGAGAAGGTCGGACGCAAGCCGCTCTTCATCTTCGGCTTCGCGATGATCACGCTCGGTGGCTGCTTCGGGGCAAGTATGGTGCTGTTCTTCCACGCGACCGGCTGGCAGATCCTTTTCGCCTCGGCGCTGATCATGGGACTGGGCACCGCGCTCAATTCCTCCGCCTGCGTCAATTACACGGCGGAGCTCTACCCGACGCGTATGCGCGGTCTCGGCATCGCGACGGGCAGCAGCATGAACCGCCTCGCCAGCATCTTCTCGCCTTTTGCCGTCGGCGCCCTGCTCAACGGCGGCTATGGCATCGAAGCAGTGTTCGCGATGTTCGCCGTGGCCGGACTCATTGGCCTTGTCGTGCTGATCGCGCTCGGCGTCGAGACCAAAGGCCGCACCCTCGAGGAGCTCTCACCGTGATCGCAAAGGAGAATCCGATGATCCGCAGCGTCTTGTCGCTTTTTGCCGGCGCCACCGCTTTGGGCGCCGTGGCGACCGCCGCTTTCGCTGATGAGCCGATGCAGCTGCGCTACGGCGATCCCGGTCCCGCCGACGCGTCGATCCACACCGATCTCGTCGCCCCCTGGGCGAAGAAGGTGAATGACGAGAGCGGCGGAACGCTCGATGTGAAAGTCTTCGTCGGCTATTCGCTGGTCAACATGGTGAACACGCTGGACCGCGTCGCCAACGGCGTCGCCGATTTGGCGTTTTGCATCCTGGGGCCGGTCTCCTCGCAGTTCCCGAAGACGCTGGTCGCGACCTTGCCTTTCGAGGCCGAGAACGCGCATGAGGCCGGGCTCGCGCTGCAGCGGCTCTATGACAAAGGCATCATCGCCGACGAGTGGACCAAGGTGAAGCCGATCGGGTTCGGCGTGTTCGCCAATCTTTCCTACCACACGATCCCGCCCGTGAAGACGATGGCCGATCTCAAAGGCGTCAAGGTCAGCGTGCAGGGCCGAATCTCCAGCGAGACGCTGCAAGCGCTCGGCGGCACGCCGATCTCGCTGCCGATCAACGAAGTCTATGAATCCTTGCAGCGCGGCATGGTCGTCGGCTCGGCGATCGGCTGGCCCGCCGCGGTGGCGTTCAAGCTGACCGATCTCGCGCATAATCATGTGCAGGCATCGCTCGGCGGCGAGGCGGCGATCATGATCATGAACAACCAGACCTATGCCAAGCTGTCCGGCAAGGCGAAGCAGGCGATCGATGCGAATATCGAGACGCCCTACACGAACTGGTTCAACAAGGTGATCGACGATACTGAGCGCGACAATATCGCAATCGCGCAGAAGATGGGCAACCAGACGATCTACAAGCTGCCGCCCGACGAGCTGGCGCAATGGAAGAAGAAGGTCGAGCCGGTGATCGCCGAGTGGGAGAAGCGGACGCCCGACGGCGCCCGCGTCCTCGGCGCGTTCCGAAAGGAGATCGCCGCGATCCGCGCCGGTTCGTAGCGGCTATTTCGCGCCGACGCTGGGTTTTTCGGCGAGGAGCGGGCGGATGCGTTCGAGCGCATCCGCTTCGCGCTCTTTCGGCGGAAGCTTGTCACTCGCGATGACGATGCCGGCGGCGTCGCGGCCGAATTCGCCGAGCGCGCGCATATCGCCGATGCCGATATCGGATCTGCCCGGCACTTTCATCACCAGCGAGTGGCAGTAGGTCCGCACCGGTTCCGCGCCATAGAGCCGCGGCAGCGCCGGCGCTTTGCCTTCCTCGACCTCTTTGATGCCGCGCGCCAGCAAGCGGCGGAACAGCACGACGCCGCGATCCGTCGTGCCGAGATGCTCGGCCTGACGGTTGGCGACGAAGCCCTGGCTCGAGATCGCGTCGTAATCGCCGGGCTCGCGCTGGCGCTCGACATAGGGCCGGTCCGCGGTCTGGCCGATGAGGTTGAGCTTGCCGACCCCGACCGTCTCTTCCTTGATGCGGCCATCGGCGTTGGTGATCGAATTGAAGCCGGTGAAGCCGATATAAAGCGAGTTGTGATCGTCGAGCGGCACCGCCCAGCGCGTCAGGAACGCCGCAATCGCGAAATCCTCTTTCTCGCCGATCATGTGCGGCCCGCCGATGAATTGCGCGACGTTCGGCATGATCATGTCGCTGGCGCGGATGAAGACATTGTCCTTGATGCGCCGCGTCGCCGAGCAGATGAAGCCAAGCGGCGATTCGACGAATTCGAGCGCCGGCATGATCGCGAAATGCGGCGCGAACTGCGCGCCGCTGACGATGACATGGAGGAAGGCGTTGTGGATCGGATCGGCGGCGTTCTCGCTGATCTGCACCCAGTTGCACGGCAGCTCGAGCTTTAGGGGTACGAGGCGATTGCCTTCTGGGTG
>DATNGE010000275.1:0-5073 GCA_035606035.1 Allostellaceae bacterium | reverse complement strand
TCGCCATGTGCCGAGCGCAAGGCGCGAAACATGCCGGCGCCTTCGCCGAAATCCTCCCAGCGTAACGGCCGCACGATCGCCTCCATATACGCAATCGCCTGGACGTGCCGCGGATGGCGCGAGGCGCGATAGAAGCCGAGCGCCGAGCCCCAATCATGAAGGACGAGGATGACGTTCTCGGTGAGGCCGAGAGCATCGAACCAGGCGTCGAGATAGGCCGCGTGATCGGTGAAACGATAGGCCTGGCGAGGCGACGCACTCGATAGTCCCATGCCGATGAGGTCGGGCGCGAGGCAGCGACCGAGCGCGCTTACAGCAGGAATTATGTTCCGCCAAAGATAAGACGAGGTCGGATTGCCGTGGAGAAACACAATTGGATCGCCGTCGCCGGTATCGACATAGCTCATCTCGGTGTCAAGGACGCGGAGCCGCCGTCGCGGATGCGGGTCGGTCGCGCCGATCGGGTTCTCTGTCATGGCTCTCGGCCTCGTGGAAAATTGTGCGCTCAGCCTTAAGACACGACAGCGGCGCCGAATGTGACCAGGAATTTTGGCGGCTGCGTCACGTTTTGGCCCTGCGCCGGGTCTTAAGCCGCAGGAACCCTTGGGGAGGCGGAATGAGCACACCGAGCGCGGCCGGCGCCTACGATGTTGTAATCCTTGGCGCGGGTTATGCCGGCTTGATGGCGGCCCTGCGGCTCAGGCGACGGACATCGCGGCTGCGGGTAGGCTTGATCAATCGGCAGGATGCCTTCCTCGAGCGCGTCAGGGTGCAGGAAGCGATCGTGCGTCCGGTCGCCTCTCGCATCCCCTCACTAGGCCGGTTCCTCGCCGGTACCGGCATTGACTTTATTTGCGGGAGCGTCACAGCGCTTGATCCGCAGCGGCGGTGCATCCGGATCGCGACTACGGCGGGCGAGCGCGACATCGTCTTCCAGCAGGCCATCTATGCATTGGGCTCGACCATCGATGTCGAGGCCATTCCCGGCATCGCAGAACATGCCTATCGGCTCGATGATGGCGAAGACGCAAATGCGGTCGCATCGCTGCGCGCAAGACTCGGCGATGCCGCCGGACAGGCCCTGCGCATCGTTACGATCGGCGGCGCCGAAACGGGGATCGAGGTCGCCGGCGAGATCAAGAGCGCCTGCCCAAATGCCGAGGTGACAATGGTCAGCCGATCACGATGCGGTGAATTTCGCGGCGAGCGCGTCGCCGAGGCTGTCCGCACCGCGCTAACGCGGCTAGGTGTTCATATGATGGATAACGAGCCGATTGCCGAGATTCGGCCAACCGACATCGTCACAGCTAGCGGCCGCACCATCGCCTGCGACCTTTGTATCTGGTCGGGCGGGCTGCGCGCGCCTTCGCTCGCCGCTGAAGCTGGCCTTGCGATCGATCCGCAAGGCCGGATCTGGGTCGACCCCAGCCTGCGCTCGGTCTCGCATCCCCATATCCTGGCGGTCGGCGATGCCGCACACCCGGTCGCGCCCACCGGCGCGCCCTATCGCTTGTCGGCCTATGGCGCGTTGGTCTCGGGCGCGTATGCGGCCGATGTCGTCGCGGCGCAGCAGCGGATGCATCCCCTGCCGCCATTCAGCTTTTCGACGGTCGGCCAGGGCGTCGCGATCGGTCGTGTCGGCGTCGGCTTTTGGACCTATCCTGACAACCGCCAGAGTCTCTTCGTAATTGAGGGCCCGATCGCGCGCCACATGCGCAATCTGTTCGTTTGGATGGTAACGGGCGTGCTGAAACTCGAGCGGCAGTTTCCCGGCTCGTTCATTTGGCCAGGACGAAAGCGGGTGTCATGGCATCAGGCAAATCACGCGATAGAGCAGCGCCGAACGGCGCCACGGGTCCAGAAAGCGTGAACCTCGATCAGGCTTTCGCCGAGTTGCGCCCGGCGATGTTCGCGCTCGCCTATCGCATCACGGGCAATCGCGCCGATGCCGAGGAGATCGTGCAGGACGCGTTCATCCGCCTGCATGACGCCGCGCCGCGGGAAGCCGTGCGCTCCCTCAAAGCCTATCTCGCGACGATCACGGCGCGACTCAGTCTCAACCGCCTGCGCGATCAACGCACGCGGCGCGAAACATATATCGGCGAATGGCTGCCCGAGCCCTTGTTAACCGAAGCGGTGCCGGCGGTACGCGCCGAAGATGTGTCCTACGCACTCATGGCGGTGCTCGAGCGCCTCACGCCCCAGGAGCGCGTGGTCTTCGTGCTGCGCAGTGCCTTCGATCTTAGCTTCGACGAAATCGTTCCGGTGGTGGGGCGCGATGCCGCCGCCTGCCGCAAGCTTTTCAGCCGCGCGCGCAGCCATATCCTCGAAGAGCGACCGCGCTTCGCCGTCGATCGCGAGCGTCATCGCTCGCTCTTGCGCAGCTTCAGCGAGGCGGCACGGAACGGCGATACGGCAATGCTGGTATCGCTGCTCGACGAGAATGTCGTCTTTCATGGCGATGATGGCGGCAAGGCGGTCGCACCGAAGCATCCGGTCATGGGCGCGGTGGCGGTCGCAAAATTCATCATCGCCATAACCCGACAACAGCCGAGCGAGATGGCCGTCGAGGAGGCCGAGATCAACGGAGAGCCCGGCAACATCCTGCGGGTCGGGGCGAACCCGCTCGCTGCTATCATGATCGATACCGATGGCGAACGGATTAGAGCAGTCTACGCGATTGCAAATCCGGAAAAGCTTGCTGCCCTCGCCTCGCCGGTTGCGGTTCCCCGCGGGAAGCCGTCCACAAGCGATTGACAGGCTCCACGGCTTCGGCTTGCCTGCACTGCGCGATGGGAATGACATACGTAAATCTCGCGGAGTTGACGGCGCGGGCGCGGCTTCTGGTACCAGTGTTGCGCGAGCGCGCCGCCGAGACCGAGAAGCTCCGCAGGCTGCCCGACGCGACGCTGGGCGATCTTCAGGAAAGCGAGCTGTTCCGGCTGTTTCAGCCGGCGCGCTATGGCGGCATCGAAGCACCGTTCCGGGCTTTCGTCGATATCGGCGCTGCGCTCGCGCGCGGGTGCGGCTCGACCTCTTGGGTCTTCAACAATCTCGTCGTGCATAATTGGATGCTCGGCTATTGGCCGCAAAAGATGCAAGACGAGGTGTGGAAAGCCAATCCGCGCGCGCTGATCGGCTCGTCTTTCGTCTTCCCGGCGGGACGCGCGGAGAAAGCGCCCGGCGGTTATCGCCTCTCGGGCAAATGGCCGTTCTCGAGCGGCATCGATGCGTCGGACTGGATGATGCTGGCCGCGCCCGTCGCCGGCGGCGACGGCAAACCGCCCGAGCCGCGCTTCTTCATCGTGCCGAAAGGCGATTACCGCGACATCGACAATTGGTATGCGATGGGGCTTGCCGGCACCGGGAGCAAGGACGTCACCACCGATAATGTCTTTGTGCCCGAGCATCGCACGCTCGCCGCGTCGGACGGCAAGGGCGCGCCGCATCCGGGCAGCAAGGTCAATACCGGCGCGCTGTATAAGCTCCCTTGGTACGCGCTTTTCGGCTTCGTCAACGGCGCGACCGCGCTCGGCATCGCGCAAGGCGCGATTGAGGAGTTCACCGTCGCGACACGCGCGCGCGCCGCGACCGCGACCGGACGCCAGCTCGCCGAGCTTGCCACGATGCAGCTGCGCGTCGCCGAAGCGGCGACGCAGATCGATGCCGCCGAGACCTTGATGCTCAAGGATTGCATGGAAGCAACGCGCATCGCCGAGACCGGCAAGCTCGCCAATATGGAAGAGAAGACGCGCTGGCGGCGCGACGCCGCTTACGCCGTGCGCATGAGCATCAAAGCGGTCGATCTGCTGTTCGCCGGCGCCGGCGGCGCGGCGATCGTCGACACGCATCCGCTGCAGCGCGCGCTGCGCGATGCGCACGCGGCCCAAGGTCATATCGGGCTCAATTGGGACGCCAATGGCACGATGTTCGGCCGCGTCGCCCTGGGCCTCGATCCGGATTTCCCGCTACTTTAATCAGCGACAGGTAGTCGTGCTCGGCACCGCCATGGCCGGCATGTCCTCCCGAATGCTCGCGGCACGCTCGGCGATGTAGGGCGTCGGCCGCGCCGGCGACCAGGCGCGCGGATTGGGCAGCACCGCGGCGAGCAGCGCCGCTTCCGCCGCCGTCAGTGCGGCGGCTGGCTTGTTGAAGTAACGATGCGCCGCCGCATCGGCGCCGTAGAGTCCATCGCCCCATTCGATGATGTTGAGATAGACCTCCATAATGCGGTGCTTGTCCCAGAAGAATTCGAGCAGCACCGTCAAATAGGCTTCGATGCCTTTGCGCAGGACGCTGCGCCCGGGCCAAAGAAACAGATTCTTCGCCACCTGCATGGTGATGGTGCTGGCGCCTTTGGGCTCGCGGCCGGCCCGCCAATCGCGATAGGCGTTGTCGAAGGCGACCCAATCGAAGCCGCGATGGGTGCAGAATTTCTCGTCCTCGCTCGCGATCACCGCCCGCGGCAGGGCCGCCGCGATGCGATCGAGCGGCACCCAGTGCTTATCGAGCGGAGCCCCTTCGAGCGCGCGGATCACCATCAGGGAGGTGATCGGCGGCGGCACGAAGCGATAGGCGATGACGAAGGGCACTGGCAGCACCAGCGCGATCAGCACTAGCCGAATTGCGAGCCACAGCACGCGGCGGCCGAGCGGGCGGCGGCGGCGCACGATCTTGCGGCCGAAGGCTTGTCGGGGCGAGCGTTCGGAGGGGCCGCTGCGGGAGGTTGACGGCATGGACGGTGGCAACATAAAGGGCGCGTCGCCGTCGGCCAACCTTTCTTACCCGTTACCAGGGAACGACTTACATCGATTTAACTGTTGACGCCGTGCGCTGGGCGGTATTTTTTCGCGCCTTTGCGAGCATCCGCCAGGGGGCGGTACTCGAGGAATAAGAAACGTCACGGGGAATCGACCGCCATGTTGCGCTCCTTCGCTTTTGCCATCGGCTTGCTGTTCGCGCTCGCGGCACCTGCCTTCGCCGCCGATACGACCCCGGGCCATCCCAAGGGGCTGTGGCTCACCACCGATTATCCGTCGGTGACCGCCCGCGCCGGCGACAGCACCACGGTCA
>DATNGE010000274.1:0-13414 GCA_035606035.1 Allostellaceae bacterium | reverse complement strand
TCGCTCGGCTTCATCGGCTTCTTCATGGGGATCGGCGGCACGTTCAGCACCGGTCTCGGCGGCTGGATGGCCGATCGCTTCGGCGATCCCGTCGCGCTGCTCGGCCTTGGCGCTATTAGTCTGCTCGCGATCCTGCTCGCGCTGGCGGCGATGCCGGAGACGCGCCCTGAAGACGAGAGCGCATGAGACGCTGACGCTCTCCGGCACCTGCGCTATCTTCGCTCCCGCCGACCAGGGAGGAAGAAGATGGAATACGGCATTGCCCTCGCCACTCATTCCGAGAGCTGGCAGCGCGTGAAGCGCGCCGAGGAGCTCGGCTATACCGCCGCCTCCTTCTTCGACACGCAGCTTCTGAACGCCGATCTCTTCGTCGGCATGGGCGCCGCCGCGATGGTGACGAAGTCGATCAAGCTGGCGACCGGCGTGCTCATCCCGTCGAACCGCATTCCCGCCGTCGCGGCGAGCGCGCTCGGCTCGCTCAACAAGCTCGCGCCCGGCCGCATCGAATTCGGCGTCTCGACCGGCTTCACCGGCCGCCGCACCATGGGGCTGAAGCGCATTAAGCTTGCCGACATGGCGGATTACATCCGCATCGTTACCGGCTTGCTCGCCGGCGAGACGGTCGAGTGGCAGGCCGAGGGCAAGGCGCACAAGATCCGCTTCCTCAATCCCGAGATCGGCGCGATCAACATTGAAGACAAGATACCGACGTATATCTCGGCGACCGGACCCAATTCGCGCGCCCTCGTTGCGAAACTCGGCACCGGCTGGATCTGCCCCTTGGGCCGCGGCGCGATGGTGCAGGAAGCCGTCGCCGATATGCGAAAGAAATGGATCGCCGCCGGCCGCGATCTCAAAGACCTGCACATGCATGGCGAGATCGGCGGCTGCGTGCTGCGCGAGGGCGAAGCCTATGACGCGCCGCGCGTCAAGGACGAGGCCGGACCCAGCGCGATCATGGTGGTGCACGATCTCGTCGAGGAAGAGATGCAGGATCGCGCGCCGGCGAATTTACCGCCGGCGCTGCGCGGCGCGCTCGAGCGCTATCGCAAGGTCTACGAGAAAATGGAGCCTAGCGACGCGCGCTACCTCACCAATCATCGCGGCCATTTGATGTTCCTGAAGCCGGAAGAGCGCGACATCGTCGATGCCGATCTCATCAAGAACATGTCGTGGACCGCGACCAAACCCGAGCTCGTCGAGCGGCTGCGCGCACTCAAAGAGCTGGGCTTCGAGCGAGTATCGGTGCAGATCCGGCACCAGCATCCCTCGATGATCGAAGATTGGTGGGACGTCTTTCAGGCGGTGTGATCGAGGGGCTCAGCTCGGCGGCGTTCGGCCCCGCCGGCGCTTGGCCTCAGCTGAGTCGTTCCGCTTCTTCACCATCTCGGCGATGACCATGACGAGCGCACAAGCGATGGCGAGGACGATCGCCCAAATCGCGGTCGCGACGTGCGGATTGATCACGAGGGTATGAGCGCTATGGGCCGCGTTGATCGTATCGATTGAGTTGTAAGGCGAACTCATCACTAGTCCTTTCCGGATCGAGCCGCGGCATCCTGCGCGTCCTCCGGCTTTGCCTATCGCGCAGCACGATCATTTAACGATCGAAGCCGGTCGAAGTATCCCGTGCGCCGGCTGGCCGCAGCGCGGTTTTCGGTTGGCAGGGGCCGGCAAATCGGCTGGAATCGCCCAAATCTGGGGGAGAGATGGAATGAGACGTTCATGGCTACGCTTTGCCGCGCCGACGCTTGCCGCCGTCGCGCTAGGTCTTGGGACGGTGCCGCCCAGTTATGCGCAGGAGACCGCGACCCAGCGGCTGCGCGGTCAAGTGACCGCCGTCAACGGCGACTTGATCCATTTGCGCACCAGCAACGGCACACCGGCCACCGTACTGCTTGCGCCCGACGCGACCGTCATATCGGTTACGCCGGCCAAGCTCTCGGACATCCAGCCGGGCCGCTTCGTCGGGACCGCAGCGCGGCCCGAGCCGGGCGGCCGCTGGCAAACCCTCGAGGTGCATATCTTCCCGGTCGGCTCGCGGATCGGCGAAGGCCATCGCCCGTGGGCGCCCGAGCCCGGCGCGACCATGACCAATGCCGATGTCGTCGCCGCCGCCGTCACCACGGGCAATAGCAAGATGACGCTCAGCACCGGCGGCCAGACCTATGAATTCGACGTGCCGAAGGGCACGCCGATCGTCGCAATGGATCCGGGGACGCGGGCGCAGATCAAGAAGGGCGCGCGTGTCGCGATCGGGCGGGCACAGCGGGGTGCCGGCGGCTCCTATACGGCGAAGAACATCGAGGTCATCACCGCACCGAATTATCCGCCGAAATGACACGAGTGGTGACGTGTAATCGTTGTTTCCTGGGATGACCCGTGCACGCGCTCTTCGCGCGTGAACCCGAAGGGCACGGCCGCGAAGAGCGGCCGCGCGGGTCATCCGCTTTTCGCGGGGTGACGAATTTGAGAGGAAGTGGAGAACGATGAACACGCCCTATTCGCTTCTCGTCACCGCTCTCGTTTTCATTGCTTCATCGGCGCACGCCAACGAAGCGATCAAGATCGGCTCGCTCAAAGCAGCGAATGTCGGCGCGGCTTTCGTCGCCAAGGAGAAAGGCTATTTCGCCGCCGAGGGTCTCGATGTCGAGTTCAGCTATTTCGAATCCGCGCAGCCCGTCGCGGTCGGCGTCGCGTCGGGCTCGCTCGATTTCGGCTGCACCTCGACCTCGGCCGGCATGTACGCGCTCGCCGGGCAAGGCGTCTTGAAGGTCATCTCCGGCATGTACAGCGAGGCGCCGGGCTTCCACAATTTCGGAATCATGGCGTCGCTCAAGGCCTATGCCGCCGGCGTCAAAAGCTACAAGGATCTGCCCGGCCATTCGGTCGCCATCAGCCAGGTCGGCTCGCCGGTGCATTACTCGCTCGCGCTCATCGCCGAAAAATATCACCTCGATCTCAAATCGATGACTATCGAGCCGCTGCAGGGCATTCCGCAGATCGTCTCGGCGATCGAGGGCAATCAGGTCGACGCCGCGGTCAACACTGCAACCGCGATCAACCCGCTGCTGCTCGCGCATAAGGCCGAAATGCTCGGCTGGATCGGCGACGAGGCGCCGTGGCAGGCCGCGGTGACGATGACGACAACGAAGCGCATCGCCGAGAAGCCGCAGAGCGTCGAAGCCTTCCTGCGCGCCTTCAAGCGCGGCGCGCGCGAATATCACGACGCCTTCACCGGGCCGGGCGAGACGCGCCGCGATGGCGCGAACGCGGCCGAGGTGCTTGCGATCCTCTCGAAATACACGGGACAGCCGCCGGAGCAGATCAAGCTCAGCGTCGCCTATGTCGAGGGCGACGCGCGCGTCGATGTGAAGGACATCTATCACCAGATCCAATGGTTCAAGGAGCAGAAGATGCTCAAGGACGAGGTGGATCCAGGCAAGGTGATGGATATGAAATACGTGGTCCCGCTGCCAGGGCGGTAATTCATATCTCCTCGTCCTGAGCGGAGCCGCCGCAGCGCGGCGGCATAGTCGAAGGACGCGCGATGCGGCTACAACGCTTTGGAATCTGCTTGTTGCATCATCGGCGCTCTCGCCCCAAAAATAGATATCGTTTTGTTGTTTGTCGGGGGAAGGTCATGAAATCGGCTATGAAGAAACTTGGCGACGCCTCAGGCGCCGCAGTCATTGTGGCGCTCGCGGCTTTCGCGTGGGCCAACGCCGCTGCCGCCGCCGATCACATCAAGATCGGCGCGCTGAAATCGACCAATGTCGCCGCGACCTATATCGCTATCGAGAAGGGCTTCTTCGCCAAGGAAGGGCTCGAGCCGGAGCTCGTGACGACGGAGACCGCGCAGACGACGGCGGTCGCCGCCGCCGCCGGCTCGATCGATTTCGCCACCACCTCGACGTCGGCCGGCCTCTTCCAGCTCGCCGGCTCGGGCGCGCTGACGATCATCAGCGGCTTCTACGACGAGGCGCCCGGCTTCCACAACTTCGCCACTGCCGTATCGCTGAAGGCGTATGATTCAGGCCTCAAGACCTATAAGGACCTGCAGGGCCATTCGGTCGCCGTGACGCAAGTCGGCTCGCCGGTGCATTACTCGCTGGCGCTGATCACCGAAAAGTACCGTCTCGATCTCAGCCAGATCCGCGTCCTGCCGCTGCAGAGCATTCCCAACATGGCGTCGGCGATCAAAGGCAATCAGGCCGACGCGACCATCATCAACTCGACCTCGGTCAACCCGCTGCTCGCAGCCGGCGAGGCGAAGCTGATCGGCTGGGTCGGCGATGAGACGCCGTGGCAGACGGCCGTTGCCTTCACCCAGCCGAAAACGATCGCCCAGCGCAAGGCGATGGTCGAAGCCTTCCTGCGCGGGCTGAAAGCAGGCGCACGCTATTACCATGACGCTTTCACCGGCCCGGACGAGAAGCCGAAGGATGGACCGACCGCGCCCGAGGCGACGGCGATCATCGCAAAATACACCGGCCTCACGCCGGAACAGGTGAAAGCGAGCCTCGCGCATGTCGACGCCCAAGAGCGCGTCGATGTGAAGGACATCATCCATCAGGTGGAATGGTTCCAGTCGCAGAAGATGGTTAAAGAGGATGTAAAACCGGCCGCCGTGATGGATGGCGGCTTGATCGTACCGATCCCGGGCCGCTGAAGTCGGCCGCCGCCCGCGCTGGCGCCCCTGGAAGCACCCCGGGACGGAGTCGGAATCACAAATTTGCCACATTATCCAGGCCTTCGGCTTGCTAGGCTGAGCCGCGACTATGAGCGATACCTCTCGAGCATCCGGTACAGGGGAACCGGATACCCTACCCGCGCGCGAGCACGCTGCCGCCTCCATGGGCGGCCGCGCGCCCGAGATGATGGCGCGCGTTCACGGTTTCGATTGGGCGAAGACGCCGCTCGGGCCGCGCGAGCGCTGGCCGCGTCCCTTGTGGCAGGTGGTCGAGATCATTCTCGGCTCCGGCTTTCCCATGGCCGTGCGCTGGGGGCCTGAGCTCATCACGATCTACAACGACGCCTACATCCCCATTCTCGGCGACAAGCATCCCGACGCACTCGGCAAGCCGGTGCGCGAGGTCTGGGCCGAGATCTATGACGAGCTCGGCCCGATCAATGAATCGATCCTCAAGGGCGAACAGCCGAGCTTCTTCGCCACCGATTATCTTTGGAAGGTCCGCCGCCACGGCCCGCTGCGCGAGGATGCGCGCTTCACCGTCAGCTACAGCCCGATCCCCGACACGACCGCGCCGAACGGGATTGGCGGCGTGCTCGTCACCTGCATCGAAACGACGGCGCGCGTTCAGAGCGAACAGACTCTGCGCAAGCTCAACGACCGGCTCGAGGACGAGATCGCCCAGCGCATCCGCGAGCGCGACAGCATCTGGCAGGTGTCGGAAGATTTGCTCGGCGTCTCGACCTTCGATGGACGCTTCCTCAGCATCAATCCGGCCTGGACCGCGCTGCTCGGCTGGAGCGAGGACGAAATCCGCTCGATGCATGTCGACATACTGCGCCATCCCGACGACGCGGAGTACTCGCGCGCCGGCCGCATGCGGCTGGCACAGGGCGCGCCGCGCGTGCGCCAGGAAAATCGCTTCCGCCACAAGGATGGAAGCTGGCGCCGCATTTCATGGACGATGACCGCCGAGCAAGGGCTCATCTATGTCATCGGCCGCGACGTGACCAGCGAGAAGGCCGCCGCCGACAAGCTGCTCGAGAGCGAGCGGCGATTCCGCCTGCTGATCGAGGCCCTGACCGATTACGCCATCATCATGCTCGATCGCGACGGTTACGTCAGCAATTGGAACCCGGGCGCGCAACGGATCAAGGGCTACGCCGCCGAGGAGATCATCGGCAAGCACTTCTCGATCTTCTATACGCCGGAGGATCGCGCGTCGGGCGTGCCCGAGCAGGCGCTCGACATCGTGCGCAAGGAAGGCCGCTACGAGGTCGAGAGCTGGCGCCTGCGCAAGAACGGCGAGCGTTTCCGCGCCAGCGTCGTCATGGATGCGATCCGCGGTCATGACGGCGAGATCGACGGCTTCGCCAAGATCACCCGCGACATCACGGAGCGCCACGAGGCGCAGCTCGCGCTGCAGCGCGCGCAAGAGCAGCTGGCGCAGTCGCAAAAGATCGAGGCGCTCGGCCAGCTCACCGGCGGCATCGCGCATGACTTCAACAACATGCTGATGGTGGTGAGCGGCCACGCGCAATCCTTGAAGACGCGCCTCAAGACGCCGCGCGACGTGCGCGCGATCGAGGCGATCGAGCTGGCGGCGCGGCGCGGCGAGCGTCTGACGCGCCAGCTCCTCGCTTTCTCACGGCGCCAAGCGCTCAATCCGTCGGTCATCCGTCTCGACGAGCGCCTCGATGCCTTCCGCGATGTGCTCGAAAGCTCGGCGCGCGGCAATATCGGCCTCGCGATCGAAGTCGCTTCGGATGTGTGGCCGGTCTCGGTCGACGTGCCGGAGCTGGAGCTCGCGCTCGTCAACATCGTCGTCAACGCACGCGATGCGATGCCCGATGGCGGCTCGATCGAGATCAGCGCCGAGAATGTCCGCATGACCGGCACCGAGACGGCGGAGGAGCTGACGGGCGATTTCGTCGCGCTCAAGATCAGCGATAGCGGCGCCGGCATTCCGCACGAGATCCTATCGCGCGTCTTCGAGCCGTTCTTCACGACGAAGCAGGTCGACAAGGGCACAGGCCTCGGCCTGTCGCAGGTTTACGGCTTCACGCGGCAATCCGGCGGCACTACCACGATCAGTTCCGCGACCGGCAGCGGCACGACAGTCACGATCTACTTGCCGCGCAGCCCCGCCGGCAGCACGGAGGCTGCCTTCGAGCCCGCCGCCGGCGAAGAAGTCGCGCCGGCCGGGAGCGAGGCCATTCTCCTCGTTGAAGACAATGCCGAGGTGAAGGCTGTCGCCGGCATGCTGCTGCAGCAGCTCGGCTATCGCGTGAACGCGGTCGATAATGCCGCCGCCGCGCTCGATCTGCTGGCCGAAGGCGAAAGCGTCGATCTCGTCTTCAGCGATGTCGTGATGCCGGGAGAAATGGATGGGCTCGCCCTCGCCCGCCGCATCCGCACCGACTATCCGCACATCCCGGTTCTGCTGACGACAGGGTATGCGAAGGCCGCGAGTCAGGCCAAAGGCTTCCCCATTTTGCGCAAGCCCTATCGTCTGACCAATCTCAGCCGCGCCATTCGCGACGCGATCGAGACACAGCGCAAAAGCGCCTGACCTTCTCAAAGGAATCGTTACAGCAAAGGTCGTGTCCCGGCGCGCGTTTTCGGAGCCGCATTGAGCGCGTGCGACATATAAATTCGATACATGAAACGAAATAGCCGGCTTTCACCCTGGCGCAGAGCAGCGTCGTTCCCATGTCTCTACGGATGCGACGAGTTCCGGACGAGACAGCATCGCCAGCGCTTGATGAACTTACGTCACGCCTGATCGCTTATCGCGAGCGCGCGGCGGCCGCGCGGCGCCTCGCCCAAGCAATCAGCGACAAACGCGCAACAACGGGCCTCATCGCGCACGCCGCGGAATTCGACAAAAAAGCCGAGGCGATTGCGGCGCAGATCGTCGAGCTCGCGCATTATCATCGGGACCAATAAAGCCCCTCACCCGGCATACTGAACCGCGGATCGGGAGAGACGCGGCGGGCACGACAGCCCCGTCCTTCGGGCAATGGATCGTGGCACCAAGTTCGGTGTTCATATTTCGATGCACGATCCGCGCGATCCCGCATTGCAACACTGGTTGCGATCGCTGAAGCCCCGCGTCGAGCTGACGGCGCGCTATGCGCTCCGCGCGAAATTTGCGGCGCTCCGCGCCGATCCCGGCTTTACCGCGCGCATCACCGAGCTGCTCCATCTGTTGAAGCCGGATTCAGATGATCTCGCCGCGATCCTGCGCGATGCCCAACTCGTCGGCCAGGCATTTCAGCCGAGAGAAATGATGAAGTCGCCGCGCCGCGCACGCCGGCGGCGTCTCGATTGCTAGCGCAGCGTCACGTCCTCGCGCAGCGCCGCGAGATCGGGCTGCACGACTTTGCCGGCGAGGTTGGCTTTTTCGACCTTGATCGCCGCATCGACCTCGAGGGCGGCGGCACGGCGCTCGAGCTCCTCGGCTTCCTCGATCAATAGCTGCTCCAAGCGCTCGTCCCACAGCCTCTCGGCGGTTTCGCGGCGACATCGCGCGCGCGCCCGGAGCGTTTCAGGCGAAAGTCCCGCAGCAAGTTGAAGCTTGTTCTCGCTCGCATCGATCATGATGCGCAATTCCCTCTAACACGAGATGAAACTACACGAGATCAATGCGTCAACAGTACGGCAAGGCCGCGGAAAGCATGGGAAAAACGATCGCTTCTCGCCTCCACCTATGCGCGCCGACGCCGCCCGCAACAAAATTGCGGGGAACCCAACTCGGCCTTGGGCGTTTGATCGCTCGAACAGAAGTAATTTCGCGCGGCAGTCCCCACCGTCGCGCGATCGGCGGTTCCCCTCGCGGGAGCCGCTTTTTTTCTGGATTGCGCGTCCCCTTCGGCAATGAAGGGGGCCACCTGTCTGCACCTTGGCCATATCTGTCATGTTCCCGACACTGCGCCACGCTTTTGCCGGATTTATCGTTAAGATCAAAGCGTTAGGGAATGGGAAGAGATGCGTGAGCGCGGATCAGCCAGATTCTATCGTCGACAAGCCGAGCGCCTCGCGGCGATCGCTGCGGAGACGACCAATTCCGCGACGCGGCTCGAGTTGCTGCAGATCGCCGCGAACTTCCAGAAGCTCGCCGCCTACGCATCGGCCAACCGCTTGTTTGCCGAGGACGAAGAACCACGCGAGAGCGCGGAGTGACCTTGAGCTTAGCCATTCGCCGAGGCGCGAGCCTGCCACAAATCCGCCCAGATGTTGTCCCCGGCTGAGGACATCTCGGGGGATTGTGAGGAAATCGGCCGCTTAAAAGCGAAGCTACTCGCGGATTTACTATGCTTCAGGGCCGGATCTCGATCGGCGTGCCGATATCGACGGCAGCGTAGATTTCCTCGATAGCCCGGTCGCCCACCGAGATGCAGCCATTCGTCCAATCCTTGTCGAAGCGCACCGGATTGAGCTGTCCCTCATACCAGCCCGGCAGGCCGTGGATCTCAATGTCGCCGCCGGGATCGCGGTCGCCTGCGGTGGCCTGCACACGATCGGCCGCGTTCGGATACGAAATGTGCAGCGCGAGGTGATAATGCGAATGCGGCTGGCGCCCGTCGATCATGTAAATGCCTTCGGGTGTTTTGCCGTCGCCGAGAACGCGTTTCGGCCCGATCGGATTGGCGCCGAGCGCAATCGGATAGGTCTTCAGCACGACGCCGTCTTTGAGCAATTCGAGTTTACGCGCCGATTTTAGCACCAGAATCTTATCGGGTTTGAGCGGCGGGAGCACGAAAAAGGCTGGCGTCGCCTTGGCTGTGGCCTCGCGCATCACCACCGGTGCGGCATTAAAAAATGCGACGAGTGCGGCCGCTGCGCCGGCAACGCGCGCGCAACGTCGCAAGCGGATGCGCGGCTCCGATTTATACCCGTCCATGAACGTTCGACCCCGAGGCGAAGCGCGGTTTGTTGTTGCTTGTAAACGCGATCAAAAATGAGCTGCGGGCGTCGAATAGTCGCACTATGGCAGCGCTATGCTGAAAAAACCACTAAATCGCCCGATTCGCATTCGGCGCGTCACCCTGTCGCAGGAATTATAAGCAACACACCCAGTTTTTTTCCGGACCCCACGGAACTGTTCAGGCCGTCATGCCTTTACCTTGGCACGGCGTCGGATTGTCGCAGGGATGACGAACGATGCCGTGAATTTTCGGACGGTCCCCTCAATTCCGGAACGGAGGTAGTAAGATGGTTCGCAAGGTTTATGCCCTCGCATTGCTCGCTCCTCTGGCGCTCGCGGCGTGCTCCTCGGGCCGCAGCGAAGGCGTCGCGACGACAAGCAGCGCCGATCAGCAGGCGCTGGCAACGTCGCAGCAGGCGCTCCAGACCGCGCAGCAGGCTCAGGCCACCGCCAATGAGGCGAAGTCCGAGGCCGATCGCATGTATCAGCGGGGTCTGCAGAAGTAATTCTGCGCGGGAGAGCTGGGCTCGCGCCGCCGCGGCGCCGCCAGCCCAGCTCTTCGCTTTGCATCTTGAATCTTCGGCGCTGCGTCTCGACGCGGCCTGAAACGTTGCGTGTCCGGCATGTGGAAAATCGCTTTTGCCTCTGTCGCCTCGGCCTGCGCGCTAACCATCGCTCTCTCCGCGAGCGCGATGGAATTCCCGCTCGAGAAAGGTCAGGTCGCGGTCGGGGCGACCGACACGGCGACGACGAAAGACAGCGACACGATGCTCGATCTGGCGCGCGAGTTCGACGACGGCTATGTCGATTTCATGTCCGCCAATCCGGGTGTCAATCCATGGCATCCGGGCCACGGCAAGACCATCACCATTCCTAATTTCTTCATCCTGCCCGATGCGCCGCGCACCGGCATCGTGATCAACCTCGCCGAGCGCCGGATCTATTACTTCCCGCCCGGCGGCAAGACGGTCGAGACTTATCCCGCCGGCGTCGGCGTCAAAGCCGACGCGACGCCGCTCGGCGTCACGCGCGTTGTGCTCAAAGAAGATGGCCCCGTCTGGCGGCCGCCGCCTTCGATCCGCGCCGAGCGCCCCGAGCTGCCGGCGGCGATCTATCCCGGACCCGACAATCCGCTCGGCGATTACGCGCTCCGCCTTGGCTGGACGAACTATCTCATCCACGGCACCAACAAGCCGGACAGTGTCGGCCGCAACGTCAGCCATGGCTGTCTCCACATCTATCCCGAGGACATCGAGCGGCTCTTTCACGAGGTGCCGGTCGGCACGCAGGTACGCTCGGTCAATCAGCCGGTGAAAGCCGGCTGGATCGACAACCGGCTCTATGTCGAAGTCCATCCGAGCAAGGAGCAGGCCGACGAGATCGACTTCAACCAGCCGATGACGCCGGCCGTGCCGCCGCAGTTGACGGAGATCGTTCGGAAAGTGGCGGGCAGTCGCGCGCAGCTCGTCGATTGGGACACGGTGCGCGCTGTGGGCCGTGCCGCCACCGGAATTCCGACACCTGTGACCCCTCTGCCGGCCGATCTGCAGGCCAACGGCGCACCCGCGCGGGCGAGCGATCCGCGGTCCTCTACTGCCAACGATATGGATGCACGCTACTACAGGCCGTCCCCGGCGGCGACCGACCTCGATCCAGGTTACCGGCCATCCGCCTCCGCGATCGATCCGGATGCGAGCGATGCGGTGATCGCCGGCGGCCGCAGCAGGGCGAGCAATCTGACGCCCGGCGCCGCGACGATGCGGCCCAACCGTCAGCCGAGCCAGCAACCCACCTCGCAAGAAGCCGCGCTGCAATTTGGCAATTAGCGCCGCGCGCTCACGAAATCGCACGGTCGATCGGGCCGCGCGGCCTTGCCAGTCGCGCGGCTAACGCCCTAAGATTTTTTCGCGGATCGTCGAATTTTGGGCCGGTCGGGGTGCTGTGGCGGATAGCGGGCAAACGCAAACCTTTCTCTCCACCATGGCCGCGAGCCGTCAGCAGCGCCGCCTCGCGCTCGCGATCGTTGTCCTGCTCGGCGCCGCTTTCCTCGCGACCGCGCCCTTCGCCGCTGTCCCGCTGCTACGCAGCGATGCCTTCATCCCGGCTTATGAAGCGGCGCTCGTCGTCGAGGATTTGATCACGGCGGCCCTGCTCTATGCGCAGTTCGCGATCCTGCGGCTGCCCTCTTTGCTCGTGCTCGGCACCGGCTATCTTTTCACCGGTCTGATCGTCATTCCGCACATGCTGGTGTTCCCCGGTCTCTTCACGCCGACCGGGCTTTTCAACGCCAGTTCAAGCAGCGCTGCTTGGCTGTACGTTGCCTGGCATGTCGGCTTTCCGCTCGCCGTGATCGCCTACGCCTTTATGAGCGACGAGCTTCGCCCTCGCACCGCGTCGAGCCAGATGCGGCGCGCGATCGTCATCTCGATCGTCGCGACGGCCGTACTCGTTCTCGCCTGCACTTGGGTGGCGACAGGCGGCGCGGCGCTACTGCCGCAGGTGATCGCGGGCGACCGCCGCACCTCGTCCTTTCCCTATGTCAGCGGCTCGGTCTGGCTGCTCGCGGTCATCGCGCTCGCGATCCTGTGGTGGCGGCGGCGGCGCACCGTGATCGAGCTCTGGCTCGCGGTAGTGCTCTGCGCCTGGGTTGGGGAAATCGCGCTCAGCGTCGTGCTGGCGCCCGCACGCTTCAGCATCGGCTTCTATTTCGGCCGGCTTTACGGCGTGATCGCCGCCAGCATCGTCCTCATCGTGCTGCTATCGGAGATGATCGCGCTCTACGCGCGGCTGGCGCGCGCCGTTGCGACCGAGCGGCGCGTGCGCGAGCGGCGCCTCATCGAGATGGAGGCGATGCTCTCGCATCTCTCGCGCGTCAGCGATCTCGGCCATGTCGTGACCTCGCTCATCCACGAGGTGAACCAGCCCCTCGCCGCGATCGGCAATTACCTCGCCGCGCTGCAGCGCCTCGCTGCGATGGGCGACAAGGAGAAAGTCGCGACCACGATCGAGAAGACGCTCGGCCAGAGCGAGCGGGCGCGCGAGATCATGCGCCGGTTGCGCGAATTCGTCGCCAAACGCGAGATCGATCGCCGCCCGGAGGCGCTCGCGACGACGGTCGAGGATGCGATCGCCGTGGCGCAAGCCGCGACCGGCCGCACCGGCGTCGAGATCGCGACGGCGCTCGAGCCGGAAACCGCGATGGTGGTGATCGATCGCATCCAGATCCAGCAGGTGCTGGTCAACCTCATCCGCAACGCCAGCGAGGCGATGGCCGAGAGCCCGCGGCGCCGGCTGACGATCGCCTCGCGGCCGCTCGGGCCGGAAAAGCTCGAGATCAGCATCGCCGATACCGGGCCTGGCCTGCCGCTGGCCCTGCGCGAGAAGCTGTTTCAGCCCTTCGTTACGACGAAAACGACCGGCATGGGCGTCGGCCTCTCGATCTGCCGCTTCATCATCGAGGCGCATGGCGAGAAATTGCAGGTCGCCGACAACGCCGGCGGCGGCACGGTTTTCAGCTTCACGCTGCCGCTGGCGCTGGATGTCGCGGCGGCTGCGCAAGCCGCCGGCGCCTGAGGGGGGCAATGCGCGGCTTCCAACGCATCCTCGCAACCCTCGTCCTCGCGGCATCAGCGCTCGTCGTCGCGCCCGTCGAGCGCGGCTGGGCCGACGACGCGCCGCGCTTCTTCCGCATTGGCACCGCCGCGACCACCGGCACCTATTTCCAGATCGGCGCCGAAATCGCCAATGCGATCAGCAAGCCGCCGGGCTCGCGCGATTGCGATCGCGGCGGC
>DATNGE010000273.1:0-37504 GCA_035606035.1 Allostellaceae bacterium | reverse complement strand
GATGCCGATCTTCCATCTCGGCCGGCAGGGTCTGTTCTATTGGCTCTTCCCCTACCCAAGCGTGATGAGCATCTGGCCCCAATTACGCAGCCCGCTGCTGTGGGATTTCTATGCCCTTCTCTGCTACATCCTGACTTCGATCGTCTTTTGGTATGTCGGCCTCATTCCCGATTGCGCGACCTTGCGCGATCGCGCGACGACGCGCCGCGCGCAAATCCTTTACGGCATCCTTGCGCTCGGCTGGCGCGGCTCGGCCCGGCATTGGCGAAATTTCAAGATCGTCTATCTCGTCATGGCCGGATTCATGGCGCCGATGGTCGTCTCGGTGCACAGCATCGTCGGATTGGATTTCGCCGCCGGCATCGCCGCCGGTTGGCATTCGACGCAGTGGCCGCCCTATTTCTTCATCGGCGCGCTGTATTCGGGCTGGGCCGCGACTTTGCTGCTGATGATCCCGATCCGGCGGCTCTATCGCCTGGAGCGCATCGTCACCGAGCGCCATATCGAGGTGATCAGCAAGCTGATGCTCGCGACCGGGCTGATGCTCGCCTATTGCTATGCGATCGAGGCGTTCCAGCCCTTCTATCGCGGCGATGCCGCCGAGCGTAACGCCTATCTCTACGGCGTTTTCGGCGCGCAAGCCGGCTCCTTCTGGGTGCGCAACACCTTCAATATCTTCATGCCGCAGCTGCTGTGGATCCCGGCCGTCCGCCGCAACAAGCCGATCCTGGTGCTGCTCTCGCTCGGCATTGTGTTCGGCATGTGGTTCGAGCGCTTCAACTTCGTCGTGACCGCGCTCGCGCATGATTACATCCCCTCGGAATGGGGGAATTTCAGCGCGACGATCTGGGACGAAGGCATTCTCTATGGCTCGATCGGCCTCGTTTTCGCCGGATTCTTCCTGTTCATCCGGCTGCTGCCGGTGGTCTCGATCTTCGAGCTGCGCGAAGTGCTGCGCCGCAGGGGCCAGGAATGAGCGGCGAGCCCGCGCCCCTCTATGGCCTGGTCGGCGAATTCGTCGAATCCGACGCCGCGGTGGCGTTGGCGCGACAGCTCCGCATGGAAGGCTTCCGCTGCTTCGATGTCTATTCGCCGGTACCGCTCGAGGAGATGGAGGAATTGCTGCCGAGCCGGCCGCGCAGCGCCCTCGCCCTCATCATGTTCGCCGCAGCGCTGGCCGGACTGATCCTAGGCTTCTTCATGCAATATGCGATCGCGGTGATCGGCTATCCGCTGAACATCGGCGGACGGCCGCTCAACTCCTGGCCGGCCTTCATCCCGAGCGCCTGGGAGATTTGCGCGCTCTTCACCGTCTATATCGGCTTCGCCGCGTTCCTCGTCTATTGCCGCCTGCCGCAGCTCTATCATCCGATCTTCAATGCGCCGCGCTTTGAGCGCGCCTCGCAGGACCGCACCTTCCTCTGCGTCGAGGCGCAGGACCCGCGTTTCGATGCCGAACGTGTTGCGGCGATCTTCCGCAAGCACCGCGCCGCCCGCATCGCCGAGGTGACGGAATGAGGCGCGCGCTGACGGGTGCGACTTTGCTGCTGCTCGTCGCGGGGCTCGCGTCCTGCGACAAGATGGCGAACCAGCAGAAGCAGCTTCCCTACGAGATCTCGCCCGGCCAAGCCAGCAACCCCAATAGCACGCCGCCCGCAGGCATCGTCGCGCGCGACGAACAGCCGCCACCGCCTGCGCCGCCGGTGACAATGGCGTTGCTGCAACGCGGGCAACAGCGCTTCGAAATCTATTGCGCCCCGTGTCATGCGCGGACCGGGGACGGTCAGGGGATGATCGTGCAGCGCGGCTTCCCCTCGCCGCCTTCCTATTTCATCGACCGGCTGCTCGCCGTGCCATCGCAGCATTTCTACGACGTCATCACGAATGGCTACGGCGCGATGTATTCCTATGCGGATCGCGTCGCGCCGGCCGATCGTTGGGCGATCGCGGCATACATCCGCGCGCTCCAGGCGAGCCAGCACGCCAAGCTCGCCGAGCTTTCCGCCGACGAGAAAGCGAAGCTCCCATGACCCGCTCCGAGGCCTTTCGCCGCTGGCGCTTGGCGGCTCTGGTCGCGGCGATCGCGGGCGGCATCGCCAGCATCATCGGCGCAGTCCTCGATCCGCATGCCTTCTTCCCGGCATGGCTCGCCGCCTTCTCTTATTGGCTCAGCCTGCCGCTCGGCGCCTTGGCGCTGCTGCTGATCCACAATATGACCGGCGGCGAATGGCAGGCGGTGGCGCGCGCGCCGCTCGCCGCGGCGGCAGCGCTCATGCCGCTGTTCATCCTCGCGTTTCTGCCGATCCTCGTCGGACTGCGCGATCTCTATCCCTGGACCGAGGCGCAGCCTGGGGCTCTCGTCAATCATTGGTATCTCAACCTGCAGTTCTTCGGCATTCGCGCGGCGCTTTACTTCCTGGTCTGGAATTTCTTCGCCTTCTGGCAGCTGCGTCGCGTGGCGGGTGCGCCGCGCTCGCAAGTGCTGAGCGGGCTTGGCTTGATCGTCCTCGCCATCAGCGTCACCTGGGCGGCGATCGACTGGATCATGTCGATCGAGCCGGACTGGTTCTCGAGCGTCTTCGGCATGATGATCGGCTCGGGCGAGTTCGTGCTGGCGCTCGCTTTCGCGCTCGTGGTGATCGTCGCCTTTCGAGCGGTGGATGGCCCGGCAGACGACGCCTTCCGCCGCCACCTCGCCAATCTTGCGACCATTCTCCTCGCCGTCGACATCTTTTGGGCCTACTGCTCTTTCAGCCAGTGGCTGATCATCTGGGAGGAGAACCTCACCAGCGAGATCCCCTGGTATCTCGAGCGGCTGCGGCCGTTCTGGCGCTCGACCGTCCTCGCGGTGATCTTCCTCAATCTCACCGTGCCGCTCTTCGCGCTGGTGTGGACGCCGGCGAAACGCCGGCCGGGGCTGGTGCGCAATGTCTCGATCGCGCTGCTGATCGGCGGCGTGCTGCAAAGCTGGTGGCTGATCCTGCCACATTTCCACGGCGACACCGACCTGACCTGGCAGGCGCCGGCAACCATGATCGCGCTGGGCGGCGTCTGGCTCTGGCTTTTTCTTTGGCGCTTGGAGCGCGGGCGGTGGTTCGCCGCGCCCGGCGGCGCGGCCCTCACGGGAGCGAAATCATGAGCGAGCGCCATCGCGAGCCGCCGATCGCCGTCAACGAGGATACGCGCTTCGAGCATTCGGATATGAGCATCGGACCGATCGCGGCGCTCGCCGGTGGAATCCTGCTCTTCATCATCCTCACACCCTTCATCCTGACGCGCCTCTATCATCCGGCGGTGAGCGATGTCAGCCGTGCGCTCAACATCAAACCGCCGGGACCGGAGCTGCAGCTCAACACCGCGGCCGACCTGGTGAAATTCCGCGCGCAGGAGGAGCAGCAGCTCAACGGCTACGGTTGGGTCGATCGCGGTAAAGGCATCGCGCATATCCCGATCGCGCAGGCGATGCAGGATGTCGTCGCGCGCGGCATCTCCGATTTTCCGAAGCCGCAGCGATGAAGCGCCTGGCCACAGCCATTCTGCTGCTGCTCTGGGCCGCGAGCGCGGCACACGCCGGCGGGCAGTCGGCTTTTACCGTGCGTCAGCTCGACGATCTCGCCTTTCACCAGCATCTCGGCGTAGCGTTGCCGCTCGACACGCCGCTGCGCGACGAGGAAGGCCGCACCGTCTCGCTCGGCTCGTTCTTCGGCCAGCGGCCGGTGGTGCTGGTGCTCGATTATCTCCATTGCAAGACGCTCTGCGGCTTCGTTCTCTCCGACCTCGTCCAAAGCCTCGATCGCGTGCCGCTCACGGCCGGCCGGGATTTCGACGTGCTCGCGATCAGCATCGATCCGCATGACGGCCCGGCGGAGTCGCGCGCCGCGCGGACGCAATATCTCGCGCGCACGGCGCATCCCGGCGGCTGGCATTTCCTGACCGCCGACGAGGCCGATATCCGCCGCATCGCCGATGCGGTCGGCTTTCCTTATCTTTATGACGCCGAGGCCGATCAATACGCGCATCCGGCCGGGATCACCATCGCCGCGCCCACCGGCACCGTCGCGCGGTACATCCTGGGCGTTGATTATGCGCCGCTCGATCTGCGTCTTGCACTGACCGAAGCAGCGCAGGGCGCGATCTCAACGCCGGCCACTGCTCTGCTGCTCCTCTGCTATTGCTACGACCCGGCAAGCGGCCGCTACACCGCGCAGATCAACACCGCGATGCGCGTTCTCGGCGGCGCGACCGTGATCGGCATCGCCGGCATGATCGCGCATCTCTCCGGGTTCAGGCTGCGGAGGAGCTGAGATGGCCTGGCTGCCGTTTTGGCCTCCCAACGCGTCGGTGACCGGCACCGCCGTCGACATCATCGCGATCAGCGAGCTCGTCGTCGTCGTGCTCGTGCTGCTGCTGGTCTTCGGCATGATGTTCACCTTCGTGATCAGATACCGGCGCGGCAGCACGGCCGACCGCGGTCACCTCGCGCGCAAGACCTGGCGATTTGAGATCGCCTGGACGAGCGCGACGCTGCTCGCCTTCCTGGTGCTCTTCGCCTTCGGCGCGAAGGCCTATCTCTATCTCTACCAGCCGCCCAAGGCCGACCTCGAGCTCTATGTCGTCGGCAAGCAGTGGATGTGGAAGGTGCAATATCCCGGCGGCCAGCGCGAGATCGACTCGGTCCATCTTCCGCTCGGCAAGACCGTGCGTGTGCTGCTCGGCTCCGAGGATGTCATACACAGCTTTTACATTCCGGCCTTCCGCGTGAAGCACGATGTCGTGCCGGGCACCTATGAGACGTTCTGGTTTCAGCCGACGGAACTCGGCGATTTTCAGCTCGAATGCTCGGAATTCTGCGGCACAAATCATGCGAAGATGACCGGCGCGGTCCATGTGCTCACGCCGGCCGACTATGCGCGCTGGCTCGCCGGCCAAACCGGCGGCGAAACGCTTGCACAACAGGGCGAGGCGCTGTTCCGCCAATATGGCTGCAGCGGTTGCCACTCTCCGCGCAGCACGGTCCACGCGCCGATCCTCGATGGACTTTATGGCAGTGTCGCCCATCTCGACGATGGCCGCGCCGTCATCGCCGACGAGCGCTACATCCGCGACTGCATCCTCTTGCCCGCGAGCCAACGCGTTGCCGGCTATCCGCCGGTGATGCCGTCTTTCGCGGGCCAGATCCCCGAGGACGAATTGATGAAACTGGTCGCCTACATCCAGTCCCTGGGCGCGACCAAGGAGACGCCATGAGCGCGATCGCCGGCGGCCCGGCCGAAACCTATCTCTCGCATGAATCGACGATCGCCTCTTGGCTTTTGACCCGCGACCACAAACGCATCGCGCTGCTGTTCTTCGCCTCGATCACCGCATTCTTCTTCGTCGGCGGCGCCGCGGCGACCTTGATCCGTCTCAACCTCGTCGAGCCCAGCGGCCAGCTGCTCGGGGCCGATCTCTACAACCGCATGTTCACGATGCACGGCATCGTCATGGTGTGGTTTTTTCTCATTCCCTCGATTCCGACCACATTGGGGAATTTTCTCATCCCGCTGATGATCGGCGCGCGCGATCTCGCCTTCCCGCGCCTCAACCTCGCGAGCTGGTACGTCTTCAACATCTCGGGAATGATCGCGCTCTATTTCATCATCGCCGGCGGCGTCGACACAGGGTGGACCTTCTACACGCCCTATTCGACGCTCTTCTCGAACAGCCACGTGATCGCCGCGGCCCTCGCGGTCTTCGTCAACGGCTTCTCCAGCATCATGACCGCGCTCAATTTCGTCGTGACGATCCACCGCCTGCGCGCGCCGGGCATGACCTGGTTCCGGCTGCCGCTCTTCGTCTGGGGGATTTACGCGACCAGCGTCGTCATGCTGCTGGCGACGCCCGTCCTCGCGATGACGGTGCTGTTGATCGCGCTCGAGCACGGCTTCGGCATCGGCATCTTCGATCCGGCGCTCGGCGGCGATCCGTTGCTCTTCCAGCACATGTTCTGGTTCTACTCGCACCCGGCCGTCTACATCATGATCTTGCCGGCGATGGGCGTGGCGAGCGAGCTCATCCCGTGCTTCGCCCGGCGGCCGGTCTTCGGCTACAGCGGCATGGCTTACGCCCTGATCGCGATCTCGATCATCGGCTTCTTCGTCTGGGGCCATCACATGTTCACCGCCGGCATATCGGTCTTCGCCGGCGTCGTCTTTTCGTTCATGAGCTTCATCGTCGCCGTTCCGTCGGCGATCAAGGTCTTCAACTGGACCGCGACGCTCCATCGCGGCAGCATTTCCTTCGATGCGCCGATGCTCTATGCGCTCGGCTTCGTCGGGCTCTTCACGATGGGCGGGCTCACCGGCCTGATGCTCGCGACTCTGTCGATCGACGTGCATGTCACCGACACATATTTCGTCATCGCGCATTTCCATTACATCATGGTCGGCGGCACGGTCAGCGCCTTCTTCGGCGGTCTGCATTATTGGTGGCCGAAAATCACCGGTCGGCTCTATCCCGAGATGTGGGCGCGCGGCGCCGCGATCCTCACGTTCCTCGGTTTCAACGTGACCTTCTTCCCGCAATTCATCCTCGGCTATCTCGGCATGCCGCGGCGCTATTTCTCTTATTCTCCCGACCTGCAGGCCTGGAACGTGCTGTCCTCGGCCGGCGCCTCGATCCTCGCCGTCGCCTATCTGATGCCGCTCTTCTACCTCGGCTGGTCGTTGCTCTGGGGCGAGCGCGCGAGCGCCAATCCCTGGCATGCGACCGGGCTCGAATGGCGGACGAGCTCGCCGCCGCCCGAGCGCAATTTCGCTCTGACGCCGCTCGTGACCCAGGCGCCTTATCAATACAACCCGAGCGACGGCAGCTACGTCACGCAGGACGGCATCGCCAATGGCTAGCCTGCGCCCCGAGATGCAATACGCGACGCTCGATCAGCAGACCGAGACGGCGCAGCTCGGCATGTGGGTCTTCCTCGCGACCGAGGTCCTGTTCTTTGGCGCGCTGATCTTCGGCTATTACATCTATCGCATCAGCTATCCCGACGAATTCGTCTCCGCCGGCCGCGATGCCAAGTTCCTGCTCGGCTCGATCAACGTCGCGATCCTCGTGACGAGCAGCCTTACCATGGTCGGCGCGCTCGAATGCGTGAAACGGGACATGATCCCGCGCGCCGTCGCCGCGCTGCTTGCGACGGCCGGGCTCGGCTTCGCCTTTCTCGGCGTCAAAGGCTACGAATACGTCCAAGACTACCACGACCATACCGTGCCGCTGCTGAGCTTCGTGCTGAAGCCCGACCAGCACGCGCCGGCCGAGCTGTTCTGGGCGTTCTATTACGTCGCGACCGGAATCCATGCGGTTCATCTCTCGATCGGCATCGGCGCGGTGCTCTTCTATGCCTGGCGTACGCGCAGCGGCCGCTACTCGAGCCTCTATTACTCGCCGATCGAGGTCCTCGGCCTCTATTGGAGCTTCGTCGATACGGTGTGGCTCTTTCTCTTCGCCGCGATCTACCCGCTCGGGCGGGCGGGCTGAGCGATGGTGTCTTATCTCATCGCCTGGGCCGCGCTGCTTCTCCTGCTTGGCGCGAGCGCCGGCAGCGCCTACCTGCCTCTCGGCAGCTTCCACCCGCTGGCCAATTTCGGCATCGCCGCGATCCAGGCGGCGATCGTCTTTGCCGTCTTCATGCGCTTGCGCCATCCGCCGGCGATCAAATGGGTCTTCGCCGGCGCCGGGTTCTTCTGGCTGCTCTTCCTCTTCGGCCTCGGCGTGATCGACTATCTGACGCGCGCCGGCATGCCGCGCTAGCCGATCAGCTTGTCGGGCCGGATGGGCAGATCGCGAATGCGCTTGCCGGTCGCGTGATAAACGGCGTTGGCGATGGCTGCGGCGACACCGACCATCGGCAACTCGCCAATGCCCTTGATGCCGAGCGCATTGAAGACCAAGTCCTGCTCGGCAACCTGCAGCACGGTGATATCCGGCACATCGGCATGCACCGGCACGAGATATTCCGCGATATTCGCATTGGCGACGCGGCCGGTATGCGGGTCGACCTCGCTCTCCTCGGTCAGCGCCATGCCAAGGCCAAAGACGATGCCGCCGATATATTGGCTGCGCGCCGTCTTCGCATTGACGATCCGGCCGCCGGCGAAAGCGGCGACGTAACGGAGGACACGGACCTCGCCGAGCTCCGGATCGACCGCGAGCTCGACAAAATGCGCGCCGAAGGAATGGGCGCTATGGGTCTTTTCTTCCTCGCCCGGCTCGCTGGTCTCGTTCGCTTCGATCGGGCCGCGCGCTTGTACGACCGCCGCATAAGGCACCCGCTTGGCGGGATCGCTTATCACGAACACCATGCCGCCATCGATATCGATGTCATCGAGCCGCGCGCCTTGCAGCGCTCCCGGCGCGTTCGCGCCGCTCGCCAGCGCGAGCAATTGCCGGCGCGCGCTCTGCGCCGCCTTCTGCACCGCCGGAAGAACGCTCGCGGAGGTTTGCGAGCCGCCCGAAACCGGCGCGACGGGCATGGTCGAATCGCCGAGCTCGGCGCGGACCTGCTCGAGCGCGACGCCGAGTGTCTCGGCGGCGACCTGCGTCATCGTCGTATAAGTGCCGGTGCCGATGTCCTGCGTCGCGCTGCGCACCGTCACGCGCCCATCGCGCTCGATCCGCACCGTGGCGCCCGCCTTGCCGCGATTGGCGGGATAGGTCGCGCTCGCCATGCCCCAGCCGATCAGCCGGCCCTGAGCATCGCTCATCGAGCGCGGCTTGGGATTGCGGCGGCTCCAGCCGAAGGCTTCGGCGCCTTGCTGGTAGCAGGCGCGTAGCTCCTTGCTGGTGAAGGGCAGGTTCTTCGATTCATCGATCGCGGCGTAATTGCGTAGCCGCAACTCGATCGGATCGATGCCGACGGCATAAGCGAGTTCGTCCATCGCCGATTCGAGCGCGTACATGCCGCTCGCCTCGCCCGGCGCCCGCATGAAGGTCGGCATCCCGGCATTGATGCGCGCGACGCGATGGGAGATCGCGACGCTCGGGCAGGAGTACATCATCTCGGTCGCGAGCGCGACGGGCTCGATGAATTCGCCGATGAAACTGGTCTGGCTCTGGCCGTCATGAATGATCGCCAGCAGCTTGCCGTGCTTGTCGGCCGCGAGCCGCAAGCGTTGGATCGTCTTCGAGCGATAGCCGTTCGAATAGAACATCTGTCGGCGCGTCAGCACGAGCCGCACCGCGCGCCGCGCCATGCGCGCCGCCATCGCCGTCAGCGTGACATGCGGCCAGCACGAGCCTTTGCAGCCGAAGCCGCCGCCGACATAATCCGAGATGACACGGATGTTCTCTTGCGGCACGCCGAGCAGATCGCTCACGCGCTGGCGCGAGCCCATCACGCCCTGCGTCGAGTGATAGAGGGTCAGCTCGTCGCCCTCCCAGGACGCAATCGCGGCATGCGGCTCCATCGGATTGTGGTGTTCGACCGGGCTCGTATAGGTCTGATCGATCTTGATCGGCGCCGCGGCAAAAGCCTCATCAGGATCGCCGCGTTTCGAATCCGGCGACCGCTCGCCGCCGCGGAAATTCTGCGGCACGTCGAGCCGGTCGAGCGCTTGATCGAGCCGCACCGGGCCCTCGTCCTCTTCACAGCGCGCTTTGACCAGCATCGCGGCATGGGTCGCCTGCTCGAAAGTTTCGGCGACAACGAGGGCGATATGCTGGCCGTTGAAGACGATGCGGTCGTCCTGCAGCAACGGATAGGCCTCGCCCGGCTGGATCGGATTGGCCTTGTTGCTGGCGAGCCGCGGCGCGTTTTTGTGCGTCATCACGAGGATCACGCCCGGCGCGCTTTCCGCGGCGCCGATATCGATATCGACGATCCGGCCGGCGCCGATCGTGCTCTGCACGAGAACGGCTTCCGCTTGATTGGGGAATTTCGTTGCTTCGGCGGCATAGCGCGCCGTGCCGGTTACTTTGGCATGTCCGTCGACACGGTCGAGGGCGGCGCCGATGATCGCAGCCATAGGTCAAGCCTTGAGATGCGAAAGCGCGCGGACCAGCGTCCGCTCCGCCAAGGGAATCTTGAAGCCGTTATGCGCGGCCGGCCGCGCGCCGGCGAGCGCCTGCACCGCGGCGCGCTCGAAGGAGGCTGGCTCGGCCGGCTGACCGACGAGCGCTTGTTCGGCCTCGCGCGCGCGCCATGGCTTTGTGCCGACGCCGCCGAGCGCGATACGCACATCGCGCACAACACCCTCTGCGATATCCGCCGCCACCGCGGCTGAAGCGAGCGCGAATTCGAAAGAGGCACGGTCGCGGATCTTCAGGTAATGCGAGCGCGAGCCGAAAGCGAGCGGCGGCACTTCGACCGCGACGACGAGCTCGCCCGGCTCGAGCACGGTTTCGCGCTGCGGCGTATCGCCCGGCAGGACATGAAATTCCGCGAGCGGGATACGGCGGTCACCTTCCTGGCGCGCCGTGACGACGACCGCATCGAGCGCCACCAACGCTACCGCGAGATCGGAAGCGTGGGTCGCGATGCAATGATCGCTGCCGCCGAGCACCGCATGCAGCCGGTTCTCGCCTTTGAGCGCGCCGCAGCCGCTGCCCGGCTCCCGCTTGTTGCATTGCGTGCCGTGATCGCGGAAATAGGCGCAGCGCGTGCGCTGCAGGAGATTGCCGCCGATCGTCGCCATGTTGCGCACTTGCGGCGACGCGCTCGCGAGCAGCGCCTCGGCGATGACCGGATAATGCGAGCGCACCGCCCTGTTGTCGGCGGCATCGCTCATCTTGACCAAGGCTCCGATACGCAATCCCTGCCGTCCGTGTTCGATGCGGTCGAGATCTGGCAGTCGCGACACATCGATGATGCGGCCCGGGCGGCGCAATTCGTCCTTCAGCAATTGCAGCATATCGGTGCCGCCGGCGAGGAACTCGGCGGACGGATCGCGCGCGGCCAGCCCGATGACGCCGGCGATATCGTGGCCGCGCTCATAGCGGAAGGGAAACATCGATCAGTCCTTTCCACCGGCGGCTTCGATCGCCGCGACGATATTGGGATAGGCGCCGCAGCGGCAAATATTCCCGCTCATGAATTCGCGGATCAGCTCGGGCGAGGTCGCGCGGCCTTCGCGCATGAGCGCCACGGCCGACATGATCTGGCCGGGCGTGCAATAGCCGCATTGAAATCCGTCCTGCTCGAGGAACGCCGCCTGGACGGGATGAAGCTCGCCGCCCTGCGCCAAGCCTTCGATCGTCGTGATCGCCTGACCGTCGGCGGACGCGGCCAGCGTCAGGCACGAGACGACGCGGCGACCGTCGACATGGACGGTGCAAGCGCCGCATGCACCCATATCGCAGCCTTTTTTCGTTCCGGGCAGATCGAGGTGATCGCGCAAGGCATCGAGCAGGGTCGTACGCGGATCGAGGGTGAGATGCTGCAAGCTACCGTTGACCCGGAGCGTCACCGCGACGGTGTCCACCGTTTTGCGCGACCGCGGGCGCTCGGCGACCGTCACTTCGCCCTGAGCGGAGGGCGCCGAGGTCGAGACGGCGGCACGCGGAAAGCCGCGCCGGCGCGGCTTTGGGCCGTTGCTATCGGATTTCGGCATGCGGAGGCCCTTTCTTCGGCGGCGGCAATGCCGACCGGAAATGACAAGGTGCAGCGATAGGATGTCGAAAATTTAACGGCGCGGCGGCGGGGCGGTTCCGTCAGCCGCTGGGCGAGCGGAGATCGTTCACCTGCCCCGCCGTGACGGCGGCCGCCGCATTGCCCCAGGCGTTCCGGATATAAGTCAGCACCGCGGCGGCTTGCTGGTCGGTGAGCTTCCAGCCGAATGCCGGCATCGCCGGACCGGTCGGCGCTTCCGGGGTCGCGACATTCTGCGTGCCATGCAGAACGACGCGGGCCAGCGTTGTCGGGTCCGTCGATTGCACGATCGGGCTGTTCTTGAGTGCTGGAAAAATATTCGGTGCGCCGGAGCCATCGCGCGCGTGGCAGGCCGAACATGCGTCGACATAAATCGCCTGCCCCTCTTTCATCGCCGGATCGCTCTGGGCGATGGCCGAGGCCGATTGCTGCTGCGGCGCCGCCTGATCCTTGACGAAGGTCGCGATCGCCTGCAGATCGTCGTCATGCATCTGCGACGTCGAATCGCGGATCACCTCGGCCATCGGCCCGCTCGCCGCAGAAATTCGGTTATGCCCCGTCTTGAGATAGGCGACGATGTCGTCGACCGTCCAATGCGCGAGGCCGGTCCGCCGATCCTGGGTCAGGTCGGGCGCTTCCCAGCCTTGAATGACGGTGCCGCGCAGCGCGCCGTTCGATTTGTCGCCGCCGAGGAAATTCTTGTCATTGTGACAGACGCCGCAATGCGCCGGCCCGGCGACGAGATAGGCGCCGCGATTCCATTCCGCGGATTTCTTCGGATCGCCACGAAACGGCTCGTCGTCGAAGAACAGCCAATTCCAGGCGATCATGCTCGCGCGGATGCGAAACGGGAACGGCAGCTGGTTTGAGACGACGGAATTGCGGACCGGCGGAATGGTCGCCAGATAGGCGCGGATCGCGAGGACATCTTCGCGCGGCATCTTCACATAAGCCGTATAGGGCATCGCCGGATAGAGATGCGCGCCATCGCGCGCGCGGCCATGCTGCACGGCATCGACGAACTGATCGTCGCTCCAGGCGCCGATGCCGGTGTCTTTATCGGGTGTGATATTGGGCGAGATCAGCTTGCCGAAAGGCGTCTCGATCGGATAGCCGCCGGCCATGAAGGCGCCGCCCTCGGGCTTGGTGTGGCAGCCGGTGCAATCGGAGAGCGTCGCGAGATAGCGGCCGCGCTGGATCTCGTCAAAATTCTGCCGGTTATGCGCTGTCTCATTGGGACGCGTCGCGATATCGGCGGCAGATGCGCTGCAGCCGAGCAGCATCAACGCGAGCAATCCCGGTGCGCCGCGGCGCAAGCCGCTCATGCCTGCACCAGCGGGCCGGGATGCTTGATGTATTGGTGGACCAACGCATCCGCCGCCCAATAAGCGAGGGCGCAGATCGTTCCGGTTGGGTTATAGCCCGCATTCTGTGGAAAGTTGGTCGCGCCGGTGACGAAGAGATTGGACACATCCCAGCTCTGGAGATAGCGGTTGACCACGCTGGTCTTGGGATCGGCGCCCATGACCGCGCCGCCGCAAGTATGCGTCGTCTGATACTGGGTGATGGTGTAAGGGCCGGTGCGCGGCTTCTTGTCGAGCTGGCGCGGTCCCATCTTCTGCACGATCTCCGCCAGGCGATCGGTCAGATATTGCGACATCTTCAACTCGTTCGGATGGAAATCGAAATTGATGCGCAGCAATTTGCGCCCGAGCCGATCGGTATAGGTCGGGTCGAGATCGAGATAGGCATCGTGATAGCTGTAGCAGCTGCCGTGCGTCGCGAATTGGTAGGCGCCGAGATAGTTCTCGGCCATGGCCTTTTTCCAGGCGCCGCCCCAGGTGGGCGTATCCTAGGGCAGAATCGAGCCGAGGATCGGCCGCCCGTTGGTCATGACCGCGCCCATATAGCCGCCGCCGACAAAGCCGAGCGAGCCATGATCGAAATTGTCGCCGTTGAATTCGTCGATGCAGTAGCCGATCGCGCCGGAGGAAATGAACGGGTTGAAATTCTTGTCCGACCAGAAGCCGTTGACGCTCGACGTCACCTGGTAGGAATAGTTCCGGCCGATCGTGCCCTGGCCAGTATTCGGATCGTAGGGCGTGCCCACGCCCGAGATCATCAGCAGATGCACGTTGAAGAGCTGGAAGGCGCAGAGCAGCACCAAATCCGCCGGCTGCTCCCATTCCTCGCCGCTCGAATCGACATAGGTGACACCGGTCGCGCGCTTCTTTGCGCCGTCGAGATTGATGCGCGACACTTCGCAGAGGGTACGCGCTTCGAAATTCGGCCGGCGCACCAGCACCGGCAAGAGCGTCGTCTGCGGGCTGGCCTTCGAATAATTACCGCAGCCGAACCACTCGCAGAAGCCGCAATAGGTGCAAGGCCCGAGCGACACGCCGTGCGAATTGGTGTAGGCCTGCGAGAGATTGCCGGAAGGCTGCGGGAATGGGTGATAGCCCATCTCGCGCGCCGCGGCGGCGAACAAGGTTGGGCCATAGGGCTGCTTCTGCGGCGGCGTCGGGTACTCACGCGAGCGCGCGCCTTCGAACGGATTGCCGCCGTCCTGCTTCGCGCCTTTGACATTGCCGGCCTTGCCCGAAGTGCCGCACAGATATTCGAATTTATCGTAATGCGGCTCGAGCTCGTCGTAGGTGATGCCCCAATCCTGGATGGTCATATCCTCGGGCAGGGTCTTCGCGCCGTAGCGCTGGCTGAGATGCGTCTTCAGCTCGAAATCGCTCGGCAGAAAGCGCCAGGTTTCGGCGTTCCAATGCACGCCGCCGCCGCCGACACCGTTGGGCGGCATGAATGAGCCCCAGCTGCGGATCGGCAGCGCCGTCTGGCTCGGCTTGTTGCGGAAGGTCATCGTCTCCTGCCCCGGGCGCAGGAAGAGATCGTGCCGTACGCGATAGCGCAGCTCGTCCGGTGCATAGGTGGTCGGGAAATCGGTTGCGGTATCGCGCCACGGGCCGCGCTCGATCGCGACGACGTCGAGCCCGGCGCGGGTCAGCGCCTCTGCGAGGATCGAGCCGGTCCAGCCAAGGCCGATGATCACGGCGTCTTTCGCCGGAAGCTTGCGCGTCATGCCGGATGCCAATCGGAGCGCCCGCCAATCCCGACCGGCGGCAGCGGATAGCGCTCATTGTGATGATCGATCCAATCGCGAAAATCGTAACGCGCGCCGGCGAAGCCGATCATCTTCCAGCCCGCCATGTCGCGATTGCCGCCATAGATCGGATCGGCGAGGAATCCTTCCTGCGTGTTCTTCAGCACCTGCTCGAAGAACCCCGCCGCGCTGATGCCTTCGAGCTTTAAGGGGCCTTTCTCGAGCTGGCCGATGATGTCGTCCTTCTGCGCGTTGGTCAGTTGCGCGAAGCTCTTGCCTGCAAAGGCATCACGGCAATGCTTGTCGAGCGCGGCGAGACCCTTGCGATAGCGCTGCGCCGGGGTCATCGGCGATTGGTCGCCCTGCTCCTTCGTCCCGTCCTGAAACGGCGGCCGCATGTAGAGGCCCTGCGCGCTGCCATAAGGTCCCGCGAGCTGCCGATCGATGAACACCGCGCAACCCGCGTCTTTGCCGCCGGGGGTTTTGGGATCGGGCGGGATGAGGCGATCGACCAGTGCCTCGATGGCGGCGCCTTCCTCGGCCGTGAAGAATTTCCACGGACCCGGCGTGACCTGGTTCGGCGGCGTGCCCGCGTCCGGCTGCCAAGGCAACGCGCCGGCGATCGTTCGCGCGCCCGCAGGCATCGCGAAGAGCGCCAAACTCAGGGCCGTCCCGGTCAGAAGATCGCGTCGCAGCATGTTTTATATCGTAATACGATATGCTTTACGGTCGGGCGTCACCTTCACTATTCCCGCTGACACTTAGGCTAATCGCTTCTAATACGCCGATACGGGGAGCGAAGTTCCGCAACTTTGCTCGGGAAGCGCGGAACCCGCGCTTTCACGTCGCCGTTTCGCAATCGGAAAGTGCAGGACTACGAGCGGCCGCGTACGGCGACGACATCGGCATTCTTGTCGGCTCCGCTTGCGTCGCTCGGGAGAGCTGGGCGGGGATGGGAGGATCCGCTCTTTCGGCCTGCGCATGCCGATCGCTCGTAACCCCTGCGCAGGAGTGCTCATGCCTTTCGACAGTCTCACATTTCGCTCTCCCGACCTGCATTCGCTCGCTCCCACGATGACGTTGGAAGCCGCCGCCGTGCGCGCCGGGCTCAAACGACTCGATCTCGCGCTGCTCGAGCGCCACAAATCCGCCGAGCTCGCGCGACACGCGCCTAGCTGGTCGTACCGCCATCGCACTGCGCTGCAGCTCGCCTTCGGCTTGGCGGTCGTCGCGAGCAGCCTTGGCTGTATGGTGCTTGAGGCGCGCGTGCTTCCGATCGCGGCGGCAGCAGTGGGCGCTGGCCTGCTCGGCATGATCGCGCTCGCGATGCTGAAGACGATGCGCGGCCCGGCGCGTTGGGAAGAACGCTCAGTGCCGGAATTGTTCGAGGTGCATCCGCAGATCGCGGATGCGGCGCGCCGCTTGCGCACAGAGCGTCCCGATGTGGAGCTCCGTCTCGGCGAGCTGTTCCAGGACCGCGTCATGCTCGACCCCTACCTTGTCGCCGTCGCGGGCGATGAGCGGTTGCTGCTTGGCATCTGGAACGCCGAGACGGTCCTTCTTTCCGCCTGAATGCTGACCGGGCGCGGCGGAAGCGATCAAGGCTTCCGCCTCGTCCCCCCACAGGATTTCCGGTCCCGCATCGCAGCAAAAGGAACAAAGCCGGTTTTCTGGGGTTTTATGAGCAAACAACGGCTGCGTTTCTGAAGCTTAAGTGGTGTACCGCCCGTTCCTTTCTTCAGACGAGGATTCGCCCGCGGTCTCTTAAGCGACACGCGCAGTCGTGGCGTCGTCAATCCGATCCGGGCTCGTCGTCATGGCAGAGAGCGCATCCCGAAGGCATCGTGCGACCGCGGCCGATTGGCTCGGCTGGGTCCTGCGCGCCCTCGACGGGGTCATGCGGCGCGGCATGGGTATCGAAGATCTTTGCGCCGAGCCGCAATGCATCATTCGCATCCGCGTGGTGCCGGCCGAACGCGATATTTGCCTCGCCGACCGAACGCAGATCCGGAAAGGCGATCCGGTCGGGGAATTGCATCTCTGGAACGAGCATTTGGCGTCGATGGCCGACTACGAATCGGCGCTCGCTTGGGCGCTCGAGATTAGGCGCTCCTTTGAATTTTCGTTCATGTGCTTGGCAGAGCGCGCCGACACCGATCCCCGCCTGCGGTCCGTGCAAGCGTTCCGCGCCGGCATGAGCTTCGCGAACGGCATTCAGCTCACCGCGAAATTGAAGCACGTGATGGCCTGGTACGGCATCCAAATCTTGCCCGACAAGCCGAAACGCTTCGGGCGGTTGCGCGACTTCGGCAACGCAATTTTCACCTATGCGCTGATTCGCGCCTTCCATCCCGGCGGATCGTTCGGCCGCTACAGGCTGCAGAGACGCTGGCATGAGTTTTGGCTCTCTCGCCGCGTATTGTGCCAGCGCTATGGCGGTATGGATGCGACGCAGTTATCGGACGCCGGCAAGATGCTCGCCAAGCGCAAAGACGCGGCATGATCGAATGGCCGCTCGTCGTCAGTTTGTGCTTCGGCGCGATTGTCGTCTTGGCGCTTTTTCAGATCCTGCGCCAATCGCGACGGTATCGTTCGCTGAGCCTTCGTCGCGGTGCCAGCCAACCGGCGTCCCTGCCCCCCGTGACCGTGATCGTTCCGGCGCGCAATGAACGCCACAACATCGAATCCTGCCTGCGGCGGCTTACGAAGCAGAACTACCCTGCGGAGAAATTACGGATCATCGCTGTCGACGACGGCTCGACCGACGGAACGGCAGGCCTCATACGCTCCGTCGCGGCGGACACAAGCGGCCGCGTCGAATTGATCGAAGCGCCGGCTTTGCCACCGGGCTGGGCCGGCAAGCCGCAAGCCTGCTGGCTCGGTGCGCGGGCGGCGACTTCCGAATGGCTCTGCTTCATCGACGCCGATACATTCGCCGAGCCGATGTTGTTGCGCACCGCGATCACAACCGCCCGGCGCGCGGGCATCGACATGGCAAGCCTGTCGCCGTTTCAGGAGTTTGGCGGGTTCTTCGCAAGCCTCGTGGTGCCGCTCGGGTTCGCGGCCTTGGCCGCGACGCAGACGAGCAAGGATATATCGGTCGCCGGCCAGTTCATCCTGATCCGCACCGATTGCTACTTCCGGGTCGGCGGGCATGCCGCACATCCGAGCTCGGTATGCGAGGATTTGGAGCTGGCGCGCGCGGTGCGAAAGGCCGGATACGCGAGCGCCGTCTTCCGCGGCGACAGGCTCATCCGCGCGAGGATGTATCGCAATGCGACCGCCGTCTGGGAGGGCTTCGCGAAAAACCTTGCCGATATGTATGGCGGCACGGCACGCACCCTGGCCATCGTGACCCTGGTCTTGTTCGTTGGCTGGGGCGCGGTCTTGTTGCCGGCGCACGTGATCTTCATGCTGATGCAAGGACGCAATCCGCTCGCGCTTTTAGAAGCGGCAATCGCATTGCCGGCCGCGCTTGCTGTGTTTTCGCTGCAGATCGCCCTGGCGCGCTATCTTCGCTTGTCCATCCTCTACGCGCTTCTCCCGCCATTGAGCGCAACGGCGGCCGCCGCGATGGCGGTCAATTCCGTCTCCTGCAAGCTGCTCGGCCGCGTGTCCTGGAAAGGCCGCGTCTACCGCCCTTGAACGCGATCGACTGGAGGAACGGATACGTTCCTCATGCCTTATCCAGGCGAGGCGAGAGCCCCCGTGAACGAGAGACCATTGACGCGACGCAAGATACCGGGATGGCCGATCGCCGCCGCCTTGGCCGTCCTTTTCCTCTATTTCTATTATGTTCGCGTCGTTCTCTTGCCGTTCGTCCTGGCCGGCGCTTTGGGCTTTATTCTCACACCGCTCGTCGAAAAGCTGCATCGCGTGATAGCGCGTGGCCCGCGCTGGCTCGCGGCGACGGCCGTCTACATTCTTTTTCTCGTCGCCATCGCCGCGCTTGGCTATTGGCTGATTCCGGCGCTGGCGGAAGATGTGACGGAGATTGCGCGAGAAGCGCCGAAGACGCTGCAGGACGTCTTGGGATACATCGCCCCCGGCGGCAAGCTCATGATCATCGGCGCGCCTATGAATACCGACAGCTTGACACAAGGGATCCTCGAGCGGGCCCGCGCCTATCTCTTGAGCGGCGCCGGCCTCGCGCTGGCGAGCGGGGCGATCGCAACGATATTCGGTGGCTTTCTCACTCTCGTGCTGCTCGCCTATTTCCTGATCTCGGGACCGGCGGTGCGGCGCGGGCTCATTTGGCTGGTGCCGCCCGAATATCGCGATCAGCTGCATCAGATGACGCGCGGCGTCACGCCGATGCTGCGCCGCTACTTTGTCGGCTTGCTCATCGTGGTGACGTATACGACGACCATGTCGCTGATCTTCTTCGGCGCGATCTTTCGCATCTCGCACGCGCCGTTTCTGTCGATCCTTGTCGGCGTCTTGGAACTCGTTCCGGTTTTCGGTCCCATGCTTTCGATGAGCCTGGTCATCTTCGCGGCCTTTCAGGAAGCGACGATCGGCCTCACCATCGGCTTGATCGTTTTCGTCGTTGTTTTGCGCTTGTCGATCGATCAGATCGTCGGACCGCTGGTCCTCGGCCAAGCAGCGTATGTTCATCCCATTGTCGTGATCTTCGCGTTCTTGACGGGCGCGGTTTTCCTCGGCGTGCTCGGCCTGCTTTTGGCCGTGCCGGTGGCAGCGACGATCAAGATCGTCCTCACGCATTATTACAGCGAAAAACCGCGCAGCGGCTGAGACCCGACGGTGAACTCTCGCCGCGGCTCCGCGATTGAATCACCAACCGTAAAACGCAGGTGATTCATGACCCAATTTCCCCGGCCGCCTTTCCCGATCCAACAGCAACCGGTCCCTGGCTCGAGCGAAAGCATGAACCCGCGCCCGGACCACGGTGAAGACAGCTATCGCGGTGCCGGCCGCTTAAAGGACAAGAAGGCGCTGATCACCGGGGCGGATTCCGGTATCGGACGAGCCGTCGCCCTGGCATTCGCGCGCGAAGGCGCCGATGTCGCGGTCTCTTATCTGAGCGAGGACCGCGACGCGCAAGAGACCCAACGCCTGGTCGAGGCGGCTGGCCGGCGCTGCCTGTTGCTCCGCGGCGATGTCGGGCAAGCCGCGCATTGCCGGGCCCTCGTCCAGAAGACCGTCGAGACGTTCGGGCGCATCGATATCGTCGTGAACAACGCCGCGCATCAGATGTCCTTCGAAGCGCTCGAGGAGGTTTCCGACGAGGAATGGCAACGGACCTTCGACACCAACATCTCGGCGATGTTCTACATCGTCAAGGCGGCGCTGCCGCATATGCCGGCCGGCAGCGCCATCATCAACACCGCTTCGATCAATGCCGACAACCCCAACCCGACCTTGCTTCCCTACGCGACGACAAAAGGCGCGATCCAGAACTTCACCGGCGGGTTGGCGCAGTTGCTCGCCGAAAAGGAGATTCGCGTGAACGCCGTGGCGCCGGGCCCGGTCTGGACGCCGCTCATCCCATCGACCATGGCGGCGGAGAAAGTCGCCCATTTTGGCGAGCAGGCGCCGATGAAGCGCCCGGCGCAGCCGTGCGAGCTGGCGCCCGTCTATGTGCTGCTGGCGAGCGATGAGGCGAGCTACGTCTCGGGCGCCACCGTCGCGGTGACGGGCGGCAAACCCATCATCTAGTTAGGTTCGAACTTTGCTCTAGGCGGCGTCGCTCGCCAGGGCCGCATCGATGCGCGCCGGGTGAGTGAAAACTTCGAAGCCGTCTTCGCGCGCCACGCCGACCAGCGTCAGTCCCGCCGCATCGGCGATACGGATCGCGAGCGCCGTTGGTGCGGAGACAGCGACGATCATCGTCGCCCCGGCAGCGCAGGCCTTCTGCACGAGCTCGACGGAAATCCGGCTCGTCAGGAGCAGGATGCTGTCGATTGGACTTAGGCCGCACCGCGCGAGGGCGCCGATCAGCTTGTCGAGTGCGTTGTGACGGCCGACATCCTCGCGCAACGCGACGATGCCGCGACCGGGCTGCCAGAGACCGGCGGCATGAACGGCCCGGGTCTCGCGGTTGATCGCCTGATGGGCCGGGAGCGCCGCGATCGCTTCCGCGATCGCCGCCGCGCCAAAGCCGCGCGTACCCGTCACCGCCGTGACGGGACGCAGCGCTTGCGCAATGCTCTCGACGCCGCAGAGACCGCAGCCGCTCGGGCCTGCCAGCAATCGGCGCCGGCTCCAGAAGCGATCCATCGCACTCGCGGCGAGATCGATATCGAGGACGATGCCCTCGTCCTGCGGGCGCGCCGTAACGCCGTCGATCTCGTCAATTGTGCGCGCAAGCCCTTCGGTCAGGCTGAAGCCGATGGCGAAATCCTCGAGATCGCTCGGTGTCGCCATCATCACGGCATAGCTGCAACCGCGATAGCTGAAGGCGACCGGCACTTCCTCGGCAATCGCGCGCGTTCCGGCAATCTCGCCGCCGCTGCGATGCTGCATCCGCGGCAAGCGGATATAGGCCGGCCGGATCAGCGAAGGCGCGGTCATCGATTTCCGGGGGCCGGGCCGATGCCGGTCCTGGCGACACGCACGGGCACCGATTTCGTTGCCGGCACTTTCGCTTTCTCCTCGTGATGCCAAAGCGGCACGAGCGGATTGCATTCCGGGTAATAGCCGGCGATGCATCCTTCAGGGATGTCGTAGGGCCGAACAATGAAGCCATCGACCTGCCGATGCATATCGTCCCCGGCCGCCGTCACGAGGCTCACCATCTCGCCCGGCTTCAGTCCGAGGCGGTGCAGATCGTTCTGGTGCATGAACAGCACCATGCGCGTGCCTTCGACGCCGCGAAATCGATCGCGATAGTTATAGACCGTGGTGTTGAACTGACCCTGGCTGCGCAGCGTGATGAGCTGGAGGATGTCGCGCTCGCCTTCCGGCACATCGATGTCCGTGGCCAGACTCTTCGGCGCCATGAAATTGGCCTTGCCGGTCTTGGTCTTCCATTCGCGCTGCTTGGCGCCGAGCGGGCGATGAAACCCGCCCGGCTCCCACATGCGCGCGTTGAAATCGTGGAAGACCTCCGGATAGGTCTCGGCAATCGCGTCGCGGATCCGCGCGTAATCGGCGACCCAACCGTCCCAATCGACTTTCGGATTGGGCGGCACGCTCGCTTTGGCGATGCCGGCGATGATCGCCGGCTCAGAAAGCAAATGCTCGCTGGCTGGCGTCGCCAGCCCGCACGAACCATGCATGCAGCCGGTGCTGTCTTCCATGGCCACCGCCTGCGGTCCGCTCGCCTGGCGATCGATCTCGATGCGCCCGAGACAGGGAAGAATGTACGAAACCTCGCCGTGAACGATGCAGCTCTTGTTGAGCTTCGTTAGGACCTGCACCGTCAGCCGGAGTTTCCGCCACGCCGGCAGCACAGCATTGTGATCCGGCACAGAGCGCACGAGATTGCCGCCAAGCTGGATGACGGCTTTGACCGACCCGTCGATCACGCCTTCGCAGGTCTCGACGGTCGCCCGACCCTTTTCTTTCGGCACGGTGAATCCGAACTGCGCTTCGAGCTTTTCGACCGGCACGAGCTCCGGTTTCTCGGTGATACCGACGGTGCGCTGGCCCTGCACGTTGGAATGGCCGCGCACCGGCAGGATGCCGGCGCCCGGCTTGCCGAAATTGCCGCGCAGCAGCAGAAGATTGACGATCATCTGCACCGTCTCGACGCCATGGCGATGCTGCGTCAGCCCCATGCCGTAAACGCCCATCGTCGCGGTGGCCTGGAGATAAACTGTGGCCGCCGCTTCCATCGCGTTGCGTGTGAGCCCTGAGCGGTGCTCGAGGTCGTGCCAATTCTTGGCGCGCACCGCGGCCGCGAATTCATCGAAGCCATGCGTGTGCCGGTTAATGAACGCCACATCGAGGACGCGCGGCGCGCCGCTTTGCTGCGCCGCATCGTCGGCGGCGATCAGCGCTTTGCAGATGCCGAAAAGCGCGGCCGTGTCGCCGCCGGTTTTGACCTGGTGATATTGCGAGCTGATCGGCGTCGATCGGCCGGTCAGCATTTCCGTCGGGCTTTGCGGATTGATGAAGCGCTCGAAACCGCGCTCGCGCAACGGATTGAAGATGATGATCGGGACGCCGCGCTTGGCGCAGGGCTGCAGCTCGTGCAGCATGCGCGGGCTGCTGACGCCGGTATTGTGGCCGAAGATCATGATGCAATCGGTGTGCGCGAAATCGTCGAGCGTGATCGTGCCGACCGGCACGCCAATGCTCTCGGGCAGAGCGACCGATGTGCTCTCGTGGCACATATTCGAGCTGTCCGGCAGATTGTTGTTGCCGTACATGCGGGCGAAGAGCGCGTACATGTAGGAAGCCTCGAGCGAGGCGCGGCCGGAGGAATAAAACACCGCCTCCTTGGGTTCGAGCCGGCGCAGCTCCGCGCCTATCTCCCGGAACGCCTCATCCCACGCGACCGGACGGTAGGTGTCGCTGGCCGCATCCCAGCGCATCGGATGTGTCAGTCGTCCTTGCATCTCGAGCTCGTTGTCGCTCCAGCTCTCGAGCGCAGCGACCGGATGATTGGCGAAAAAGCTCGGCGTGCAGCGATGCGCCGTCAGCTCCCAAGTCGTCGCCTTGGCGCCCTCTTCGCAAAATTCGAAAGGATGCGGCTCGGCCGGCTTGGCCCAAGCGCAGCTGACGCAAGCAAAGCCATCGGGCTTGTTCTGCTTCAGCAATGCGTGCGTGCCGCGGATGGGGACGCGATCGCGCGCGATGCTGCGGCCGAGCGATTGCACGGAGCCCCACCCGCCAGCCGGCGCCGAGTAGGTGGTGAATTTTGCTTTCGATGCCATGGGAATTGTCCTTCGATCCGCCACAGCCGCGCGTCGACGCGCGGCGATAGGCCCGTCTAGGGCGCTGGCTGCTCCGTCGCCCCCGACTGGTGGCTGGCCGCGCGCGTGTCTTGCGTCTCTTCCGCTTTCGATGCGCCGAACACAGGCAGGGATGCCACCTGCTGATTGCTCAGCGCGAGTTTGATCGGCTGCGATTTATCGCCTGAGATCGGCTTCAGCTTCGCCCAAGGCACGGCTTGCGCCGCGTTGCTCGTGCCAAGGGAGGGGCCGGAGGGTTGGACCACGATATAGTCGAGCGTGCCGCTGTTGCTCTGCGCGACCACGTCGCGAACGCTGCCGACCGACTTGCCGTCTGCATCGATTACGGAACGGCCGATCAAAGCTTGCTCGACATCGATCAGCTTGTTGTCGTCGGATTTTTGCGGCGCGGCAGCGAGCGCTTGCGGGTTCGTGGCGGTGCGGAATTGGTCGTGCGGCTGATGGATCGGCTGGATCTGCGACCACGGCAGCACGATGGTCTTGTTGCCGGTATCGACGCGCACGGCCGTCACTTTCTTCTGCACCGGATCGAGCAGCGCCGTGCTGAGCGTGCCGATCTTCTCGGGCACCGGGACCTTTTCGTTCGGCTCATTGCGGTAAAGCGTGCGGCTGACGTCGCCCAGCTGCTTGGTCGCGTCGTGCACCAGGCTCGCATGGGCGACGCGCGACAGCGCCACCTCATTGGCGCGCAGCGCAATGACCGGACGGCTCGGTTTCGTTTGCGGCTGGCCGCCCATGGCGGGTGCTTCGGGCACCCGCTTCGGCGGCTGCGGCGTCTGCGCGCCGGCACTCGCGCCGATCAGCGCCATGGCCAAGACGACGCTCGTTCCGACTATGCGTCTCATCGAAACACCATTCTCTTCCCTATGATGATGAAGTAATGCCGCGCTCCCGGCGCAGTTCCCACGCGGGGGGCCGCAGGCCAAGGGAACCGGCCCGCTAGCGCCGCATTCTCCCTTTGATGCTGTAACCAAGCCGAAGAGGCCGATATGCACTGGAAGCTCATCAATGCGGACCCGCCGGTGACGTACGCGGTCGCGCTCGAGACCGGCGATGAAGCCGTCAAGTGCCTCTCTGATTTCGTGCGCGACCAGGAAGTGGAAGCCGCTTCGATCACGGCCATCGGCGCGTTCCGCCGCGCCGCGCTCGGCTATTTCGAATGGCGGAGCAAGCAGTACAAGAAAATCCCGGTCGATGAGCAGGTGGAAGTCCTGTCCTTGATCGGCGACGTCGCCGTCTCGGAAGGCAACCCCACGCTCCACATCCATGCCGTGCTCGGCAAGTCCGACGGCAGCGTCGCCGGCGGCCATCTGCTCTCCGCTGAAGTCCGGCCGACGCTCGAAGTGATCATCACGCAATCGCCGAGCTATCTGCGCAAGGCCAAGGACCCGGAGACCGGTCTGGCGCTTCTCGCGATCGATCCGGTCACTCAGTCTTAGCGCGCACGCGCTCGAGCTCACCCGCAGCGTTGAGCTTGCGGATGCGGTCGGCCGTTCGCAAGGCGATCGCCTGGATGGTGAGCGAAGGGTTGACGCCGCCGACCGTCGGAAAGACCGAGCCATCGCAAATCCAAAGATTGGGAACATCCCAGCTCCGGCAATCGGCGTTGACCACGCTGCTGCGCGGATCATCGCCCATGCGCGCGGTGCCGTTGAGATGCGCGGTATCGTCGGTCTCTTCCCAAAGATCGCTGACGCTCGCGGCCTCGAGCGCCTGCCGCATGAAGCCGAGCGAATGCGCGATCAGCTTCTTGTCGTTCTCGCCATAAGAGAAGGTGACGCGCGCGACGGGCAGGCCGAAGCGGTCCTTCTCGTCGGCCAGTGTGACGCGATTGCGCTCGTCGGGCAGCACCTCGCCGACGATCTTGAGCCCGACGGCGTGATTGTATTTCTCCATCTCCTCGACCAGCTTCGCGCCCCAGAGTCCGCGCGAGCCGGCGACGATCGCCGCCCAGGTGACCGGCAGCGGCCCTTGGCTCATATAGGCGTAGCCGCCGAAGAAATCTTTGTTCTCGGCGTAGTTCCAGTGCTCCGTGATAGCGAGCGAGGGCGGGCCTTTGTACCAGCGGACCTCCTGCTTCATCGTGCCATAGACCGCTTGGTTCGACTGCGTCATCAGATAGCGCCCGACGAGGCCGGAGCTGTTGGCGAGGCCGTTGGGATGGCGCGGACTCGCCGAATTCAAGAGCAGCCGCGGTGTCTCGATTGCATAGCCGGCGACGACGACATTCTTCGCCTTCTGGAAATGCCAGGCGCCCTCGCGGTGATAATGCACGCCGGTGACGCGGCCGGTCAGCGGCTCGCTCTCGACGCGCCCCACCATGGCGAGATCGCGGATCTCGGCGCCGGCTTTGACCGCGCGCGGAATCCAGGTGATGAGCGCGCTTTGCTTGGCATTGGTCGCGCAGCCGGAGACGCAGAAGCCGCGATAGACGCAAGGCGGCGATTGACCGCGCGGCGCCGAAATCGTCGCGAGCGGCGTCGGCGCCCAATCGATACCCAGCGCCTCCGCGCCTTTCGCCAGCACCCAAGCCGCGGCGTTGAGCTCATGTGCGCGATAAGGATAGCGCGGACGTTTCGGTCCCCACGGATAGTTCACGGGGCCGGAGATTTTCAGCGCGTCTTCGACTTGGTCGTAGTAGCGCCACATCTCGCGCCAATCGAGCGGCCAATCCGCGCCGTAGCCCAATAAGCTGCGCGACTTGAACCATTCAGGCCGGAAGCGCAGCGACACCATCGCGAAATGTACGGTGCTGCCGCCGATCGATTGGCCGCTGTTGTTGGAGCCGAGTACGAGCGGATCGGCGCCATCGCAAATCCGCTGATCGGTCCAGAAGAGCTTTTCCTGATGGGTTTCGTCGGACGCGAAATCCTCGAGCGGCCGCCACCACGGACCGGCATCGAGCGCGACGACCGAGAAGCCGGCCTCGGCGAGCTTGCAGGCAAGCGTGCCACCGCCCGCGCCGGTGCCGACGATGGCGAAATCGACCGGCTCGTGATCGGGATATTCGCGCATCGGCATCCAGCCGCCGACGCGCAACGGATCGGGCGCGCGCCCGTCCTTGCCGCGCGGCGTGCTTTGCGGATCATCCGATGCGGGCATTGATTCTCGCTGCCTCGGTCTCGTCGCCGGGCTTCGCCTCGGCCGCTTCCCATGGATCGCGGCGATCGAAATCCATCCGCACATAGCCGCGCGGGCTTGCCGGCCCGCCATAGCCGATCTCGTTCCACGCCGTCGGATGGCCGTAATAGGCTTTGACGATGTCGCTCAGCAGGCGCTTGGCGAAAAACAGCTTGCTCGACATGCCTTCCCACGCGGGATTCGTCAGCCTGCCCTCTTGCGCGGCGCGCAGCAGCGCATCCTGCTCGTCCACATGCAGCGTATGAAATGCGTTGCCGTGTCTCGCGCGCGCCTCGGTGTCGAGCGCGCGCAGGCCGCGCCGCCAAGCCTTCTGCAACGGTGGCAGCCGATGGTCGCGATAGCCGTCGCGCTTATCCTTGAAGAGCTTGTTATCGATGAGCGCGGCGAGCGGAACCGGCGGCCGCGTCGCAGGCTGCGGCACGATCCGCGCGCAAACCGCCTCCAGAGTCCGGAACTCCTCGTTACTCAAGAAGCGCGGCTCGCGCGGTACGGCGAGCCGCTGGTCGATCACGCGGCGCGTCTTCTCGTTCCACGACGGCGTATGCCGTTTGGCGAGCACGTCGTAATCGGGATAACGCGCGCTCATCGCCGCCGCTCGATCAGGGACAGCGCGGCAAGCCCCGCGATCGCCAGCGCGGTAAAGGCCGGCGGCGCGGGCAGCGGCGGCCCGTTGAGGATGTTCTGCGACCAGTTGCGCCAGCCGCCCATGTTGCGGCTGATGCCGTAAGCGTGGAAGCCCGAGCCGAGTAGCCCGGCCGCCGCCACTAGCCGCAACACCCAGCGGGCCAGCGGATGCGCGCGGCCGGGAGCGGCGCTCGCTCCTGCCAGCAAGCCCGCGGCGATCGGCGGCGCGGTCACCGGGATGATCATCGCCGGATTGTGGTAAGCGCCGCGGAAATGCAGCAGCGCCGCCTCGGCGCTGGTGCCGAGAAGGCCGAACGACACCAGCCAGGCGAGCGCTCTGCCGGGCATAGTGCCGGCGATCAGCGCGCGGCGGCGGATCAGGAGAGCCATCCGGCGCAATAGCCCGGCGAGCGAGAGCGACGCCGGCGCACCGAGCGGCGCGGAATAGAAGAGGTTGAGCCAGGAGAAGCCGCTCGGCCGCTTGGCGATGTTGTAGAAATGGAAGCACGTGCCGAGGATTCCGGTGGCGACCGCCACCGTATCGATGGCGTTGCGCTCGCCGCGATCGCTGGCTGCGGGCGCGATCGCGTCGCGCAGGCTCGCGAGCAAGGTCAGCGCCGCGCCGCCGAGCGGCACGTACATGGTCCTGTTGTGGAACGAGCCGCGATAATGCTCGATCGCGCTATCCGAAAGCGCCGCGAGCGCGAGCAGCGCCGCCGCGCCATTGAGCTGCCGGCTGACGGTATCGCGGCGCGAGGTGAGCGGTGCCGGGAGCAGCGTCGCGGGCAGCGCCGCAAGGGGGCGCTCCTTGCGCTTCGGCGTCGCGGCGGCAAGCACGGCGAGCCCGCCCAGCAAAGCGGCGACCCCCAGTGCTTGCGGTCCCTGCGCCATCGCTCAGCCCACGCGAAAACGCTCGGCGTCGCGCTCTTTCAAGCGCAGGCCGAGACCGGGAGCGGATGGATCGGGCGCGATCGTGCCATCCTTGGGCTGCGGCGCGCCGTCGAAGAACATGTGCTCGATCCGCACATGATCGTGAAACCATTCAAGGTGCCGGAAGCGCGGCGCGGCGCAAGCGACGTGGCGATGCGCCGCCGGCGCGCAATGGCCGGAGAGATCGATATGGCGCGCGTCGCAGAGCGCCGCCGCCTGCAGAAAACCGCTGATGCCGCCTGCGCGCGTCACGTCGATCTGCAGCACATCGACCGAAGGCCGCTCGAGCAAGCGCACGAAATCATCGAGCGTGTAGCCGTATTCGCCGGCCGCGATCTCCATGCCCGTTGGCGCATGGCTGCGCACGAAAGCAAGCCCCTCGGCATCGTCCGATGTCACCGGCTCCTCGAACCAGGCGACACGCTGCGCGGCGATCTGCTCGGCGAGTGCCACCGCGCGCTGGGCGGTGAGCGCGCCATTGGCGTCGACGAAGAGTCCCGCATCGGCACCGATGGCGCGCCGAGCCACCTCGACGCGGCGCGGATCGTCTTCGGGCTCGCTGCCGATCTTCATCTTGACCCAGCGGCAGCCATCTTTCTCGACCCAGTCGGCGAGCTGCCGGCGCAGCGTCTCGTCGCTATAGCTGGTGAAGCCGCCGCTGCCGTAGATCCGCGCGCGCTCCCGCCGCCGGCCGAGCAATTTCGCGAGCGGCAGATCGAGCAGCTTCGCCTTTAGATCCCAGAGCGCGATATCGATCGCGGAGATCGCGGTCGCGGCGAGGCCGCTGCGCCCGAGATTGCGCACGCTGCGCCAAAGCGCCTCGTCGATGCCGGTGATGTCGAACGCATCGCGCTCCTTGGCGATGGTGGCGAGCTTGCCGGCGATCAGCGGGACCAGCGATGCGTCGGCATAAGTGTAGCCGAGGCCGGTCGCGCCGCCGGCCTCGATCTCGACGAGAACCATCGTCGTCTTGTCCCAGGACAGAGTACCGTCGGCTTCAGGCTGGTCCGTCGGTACCTCGAAGGCGCGCGCGGTCACCCGGCGGATCGCGGCGTCGCGCACGCTCATTCTTTTCCCGGCATCACCGAAGCGAGCACCTGCCGCGCCGTGTTGAGGATGATGCTACGCTCATCCGGATCGACCTTCGCGAGGCTCGAAGCGAAAGCCTTGGCCTGTTTCAGCGTGATATGCGGCGGCAGCGGCGGCACTTCCGGATCGGTCTTGAACTCGATCAGCACCGGCCGGTCGGCGGCGAGCGCCTCTTCCCAAGCAGCCGCGACCCGCTCGGGATTGTCGACATAGATGCCTTTGAGCCCGATCAACTCGGCGAATTTGTGATAGGGCACGTTCGGGATGTTTTGCGACGCCTCGAATTTCGGATTGCCCTCCATCACCCGCTGCTCCCAGGTGACCTGGTTCAGATCCTCGTTGTTGAACACGCCGCAAATCCAGCGCGGGCTCGACCATTGCCGCCAATATTTCGCGACCGTGATGAGCTCGGCCATGTTGTTCATCTGCATCGCGCCGTCGCCGACCAGGGCGATGACCGGCCGGTCGGGATGGGCGAATTTCGCCGCGATCGCGTACGGCACCGCCGCGCCCATCGAGGCGAGGCCGCCCGAGAGCGAGCACATCATGCCGCGGCGGATCTTGAGATCGCGCGCATACCAGTTGGCGCACGAGCCGCTGTCGCTCGTGATGATGGCGCGCTCCGGCAGCCGCGGCGACAACTCCCAGGCGACGCGCTGCGGATTGATCGGATTGGCGGCGGCGTGCGCGCGCGCCTCGAGCGTCTTCCACCACTCGCGCATCCAGCCCTCGATGGTACCGCGCCACGTGCGGTCGCTCTTGTCGTGCAGCATCGGCAGCAACGCCTTGAGCGTCTCGGCGCTGTCGCCGACAAGATTGACTTCCATCGGATAGCGCAGGCTCAGCATGTCGGGCTTGATGTCGATCTGCACGGCGCGCGCCGCGCCTTCGGGCGGCAGGAATTCCGAATAGGGGAAGCCCGACCCGATCATCAGCAGCGTGTCGCATTCGTTCATCAGCTTCCAGCTCGGCTCGGTGCCGAGGAGGCCGATCGAGCCGGTGACCCAGGGCAGATCGTCGGGCAGCGCTGCCTTGCCGAGCAGCGCCTTCGCCGCGCCGGCGCCGAGCTTCTCGGCAACCGCCATCACCTCGTCAGTCGCGTTGAGCGCGCCGGCGCCGACCAGGATCGCGACCTTCTTGCCGGCGTTGAGCACCTCCGCGGCGCGGCGCAACTCGCGCTCGTAAGGCACCGTTCGCGGCGCGTCATAGCCGATGCCCGAATGCACCGTGCCATGGGCGCGCGGCGGCGCCTCATAAGGCAGCTCCTGCAAATCGTTGGGAAAGATCAGCGCGGTGACGCGGCGCTCCGCCTTCGCGATGCGCACGGCGCGATCGGTCAGGTGGCGCACTTGCGCCGGCACTTCGACCGTGCGCGCATACCCGTCGGTGACGTCCTTGAACATCGCCGGGAGATCGACTTCTTGCTGATAATGTCCGCCGATCGCCATGCGCGCCTGCTGGCCGGTGATGGCGAGCACCGGCATGTGGTCGAGCCGCGCATCGTAAAGCCCGGTGATGAGATGCGCCGCGCCGGGGCCGGAGGTCGCGATGCAGACGCCGAGCTCGCCGGTGAATTTGGCATGCGCCGAGGCCATGAAGGCCGCCATTTCTTCATGCCGGCACTGGATGAATTCGATTTTACCTTTGGCGCGCTGTAGGGCGCCGAACACGCCGTTGATGCCGTCGCCGGGATAGCCGTAAATGCGCCGCACGCCCCATTGATGAAGACGCTCGATGAAAAAATCGCCAACGGTTTTTGCCATGAGAGAATCCTCGCGCCGCGTGTTACCGGAGAAAGGAACAACAACTATCTCGGTAATCCGCCGAGGCGGTCGCAGTTCCAAGTCAAATACTTGTCGCGACAGCGTTAAGAGCGGCGCGACAGCCACCTGCCCAAGCCGAAGGCAAAGAGACCGGCGGCGGCGAGCGCCGCGAAGCTGCGATGCGTGCTGACCATCATCTCGCCCGAATAGCCCGTCGCCACCTCATCGAAGCGGCCATGCGCCGCGACATCGGCCTCAACCGTGGTGAAGAGGTTGACCGGCGCATCCCGCGGCTGCGCCTCGTCGGTCAATTGCCCGCTATAGCCCGCATCGGCGAGGTAGCGGTCGAGCAGCCCGGGCGCGAGTTTGTTGGCGATGATCGCCTTTACCGTGGAGCCGCCGACCCAGACTTCGCGGCGCTCGGGGTGCATCGCGGCGAAGTGAATGGCGCGCGCCGCCACTTCCGGCTGGAAGATCGGCGGCACCGGCTGGGTGCGCCGGCCGGTCTTGTTAAGCGCCCAATCGAATTGCGGCGTGTTGATCGCCGGCAGGTGAACCATGACGAGGCCGATCGCGCTGCCCTCGTGAATCAGTTCCGAGCGCAGCGCATCGGTGAAGCCGCGCACGGCGTATTTCGCGCCGCAATAGGCGGATTGCAGCGGGATCGCGCGATACGCCAGCGCCGAGCCGATATTGACGATGGTGCCGCGGTTTCGCGGCCGCATCAGCGCGAGCGCCACCATCGTGCCGTGGACTTGGCCGAGATAGGTGACCTCGGTGGCGCGCTTGAATTCGTCCGGCGTGATCTCCGCCACCGGCGCGAAGACCGTCGCCATCGCGTTATTGATCCAGACATCGATCGGGCCGAGCGTGTTCTCGATCGCAAGCGCCGCCGCATTGAGCGCGCCAAAATCGGCGACGTCGGCGACAACCGATGTCGCGTTGACACCCATCCCCTGCAATTCGGCAACCGCCGCGTTGAGCCGCCCGGCATCGCGCGCGATCAAGGCGACATCCCATTTCTGCGCGGCGAATTCGCGCGCGACGGCGCGCCCGACGCCCGCGCTCGCTCCGGTGATCGCGACGATCACGATGCCGCCTTGAGCGCGGCCGAGGCAAATCGGTAGACGATTTCCTCGTGATAGGCGTCGCCCGGGCGCAAGATCGTGCTCGGGAAGCCCGGCTGGTTGGGCGCGTTGGGAAAGCCCTGCGGCTCGACCGCGAAGCCGGCCGATTGGCGATAGAGACCGCCGCGGCCGGGCGCTGAGCCATTGAGGTTGTTGCCGCTATAGAATTGCGCGCCGCGCTGCGTCGTCAGGATCTCGAGCACCCGCCCGGTCCTGGCGCCATGCGCCCGCACCGCCAGGCGCAGCTGCCCGACGCTCTCTTGCGGCAGGATGTAATAGTGATCGTAGCCGCGGCCGTAGCGGAGCTGCGGATCGCCGCAGCGAATACGCGCGCCGACCGGCAGCGGCGCCGAGAAATCGAAGACGGTGCCGGCGACCGGTCGCTGCTCCCCGGTCGGGATTTGCCTCTCGTCCGTCGGCAGGAAATGCGTCGCGAAAATCTCGACGCGGTGGTCGAGGCAATCGCGCGCGCCAACGCTATCGAGATTGAAATAAGGATGCGCGCTCAGCGACAGCGGCGTCGGCTTCGTCGTCCTTGCATCGAAGGTCAGATGCAGCGCCGCGCCGGCGAGACGATAGATCGCGGTCGCTTCGACCTCGCCGGGGAAGCCCTGATCGCCATCGGGGCTGACGAGCCGGAGCGCAACGCTCTCATGCGTCGCCCAGACGAGCGACCAGAACTGCTTTTCGAAGCCGACCGCCCCGCCATGGAGGGTCGAGCCGTTCTCGTTCTTCGACAGCGAATAGGTCTCACCGTCGATCGTCACCGTGCCGCCGGCGATGCGGTTGGCGTTGCGGCCGAGCAGCGCGCCGAACGATCCTTTATGGGACGCGTACTCCACGGCGCTCTCGAAGCCGAGCACGACATGATCGCGGCCGCCGCCCGGGGCCGGGGTTTCCAGCGATACGAGGATGCCGCCGTAATCGGTGATGCGCGCGCGAAGCTGATCGTTCTGGATCGTATAAAGCCGCGCGGTGCGGCCGGCCACCTGGCCGAAATCGATGCCGCCTGCCGGCACGATGCGATCGCTATCCATGCTAGGAAAAGCGGCGACGCGGCGCGGGGTTCCGCGCCGCACGCGATGCGCGCGTGATCTAAGTGTCGCGGCTTGGTTTAAGCGCCGGAGGCTTCCGGCTTGGCGTCGCGGCGCAACGCGTTCATCGCGTCGAGGAGCCGCCTGCTCTGGGCGAGCCGCCAATGGCTATGGAGCAGCGACTCCTCGCAATCGAGCACGCGTTCCTGAATGTCGGCGCTGAGCGTCGCCGCCGTGACGGCCTGCGACGTGCCGCATTCCGGTTGCTCATGCTCGTGCTTCTCGAAGAGGCGGCGGGTGCCCTGCCACAGCATCACGCCGTGATGCACATCGGAACTCGCCTCGGCGAGCACGGTCATGATCTGCTGGGCGGCGCCGTCATCGGGTGCAATAAAATCCTGGCGCGCCTCGATGGCACCGTCCGACCCAAGGAAGAACAGCCGATATTCGGCCATATTTGCCTCTTAGGGTGAATAGAGCATACTAAACCGACAATTCCAATTGGTTCTGGCTGGGCGGCTGGGAAAAAAATGTTGTTCCCCCCCCCCGCAACCTACAGATTTGTTTGTGCGTTGTGCGCGAAGGAGAGGGCTTTACTTGTCGGGCATGCCGAGAACGTAAAGCCAGCGAAAACAACAACAAGCCGCATGAAAGAAAGGTAATGCGGTAGGGGAAAAGCCACGGCATCGGGTCCTCGACGTTCGGCGGCGGTCGCCCGGAGGTTCGAGGGGTATGAGCGACCGCGAGGAGTGAGGTTAGGGAGGCACAAAACATGGCCTGGTATAGGGTCTATTTTCTGTCGCGTACGGGCGACATCCGGAACGTCGATGAGTTCGAGGCCGAGACCGACCCGATCGCGGTGACCTTCGCCGATCAGATCCACGAAGCGGTCAGCGATATCTATGAGGGCTACGAAGTATGGCACCTGTCGCGTTGCGTTGCCCGCCGCACCAGCCGGGAAAAGCCGCGTCCGGCGCTCTGTCACGCCCAAATCACCGAGCGGATCCAGGCCTCGCTGCTCCGGCGCGAGGAGGTCCTCCACGCCAGCGAGACGGCCTTCTCGCGCAGCCGCCTATTGCTGGAGAAGATGCGCGGCCTGCGCGAGGTCGTGAAGACGCGCCAATACGCCCATCGCAGCCACCACGAGGGCCGACGCCCTAATCCGGGCGGCGCTTCACCACGCTGACGTTCTCGGCCGCCGGAACGCGGATAATGCAGCGCAAGCCCTGACGCCGAAGTTCGAGCTTGGTCGTGCCGCCAAGCTCGAAATGCACGTCGCGCTCGACGTAGGTGAGATCAAAGCCTGGGGCTTTCTTGCCGGCCGCGACCGGCGGACCGCCCTGCTCGGTCCAGCTCAGCTCCAGCACCTGGGCCGAGCGATTGCCGCGCAACTGCCACTCGACCTCGACCCTGCCGCGCTGAGCCGACAGGGCGCCATGGCGGGCGGCAACGGCCGCGAGCTCGTGAAGCGCCATGCCAAGCGCGAGCGCGGCTTTCGGGACGAGCAGCACATTCGGGCCCTGGATCTGCGCCTTGCGGAGGTTCTGGCCGGCATAGGGCGTCAGCTCGGCGGCGACCAAATCGGCGAGCGATGTATCGATCCAGCGCGCCTTCGAGAGCACCTCGTGCGTGCGCGCCAGCGCGTGGAAGCGCTCGAGGATGTCGTCCGAGAATTCGTCGATATTCTTGGTCCGCTTCAGCGTGTTGGTCGTGATCGAGATCACGGAGCTGAGGACGCTGTGCACGCGATGATTGAGCTCCGAAACGAGAATCTTTTCATGCTCCTCGGCGCGGATGACGTTCGTGATGTCGACAAAGGTCACCAGCGCGCCGTTCACCTGCTTGTCGGACATGCGATAGGGCAGGATGCGCATCAGGTAGTGGAGATTGGCGTCCTGGGCCGTCACCCGGCGCTCGACAGCGTGGCCGCGGTCGACGACGGCGCGCAGCTCCCGGTGCAAATCCTGCGCGTCATCGAGGCGGCTGACGATGTCGGTGAGCGGCCGCCCGCGATCGCCCGGAATGAGGCTGAAGATGCTCTCGACCGCCGGGGTGAAGCTGCGGATCAGCAGATCGTTGTCGAGGATGATCGTCGCGACCTGCGTGCTTTCGAATAAATTCTTGAGGTCCGCATTCGCGCGATCGAGCTCCTCGACCTTGCTGCTGAGCTCGGTGTTGACGGTTTGCAGCTCCTCGTTGATCGACTGGATCTCCTCTTTCGAGGTCTCCAGCTCTTCATTCGCCGATTGCAGCTCCTCGTTGACCGAGAGCAGCTCTTCATTCGAGGATTTCAGCTCCTCGCTCGACGTATCGAATTCCTCGACCGTCGACTGCAACCGCTCTTTGGTCCTCTGCAGCTCGCGCTCGAGTTGCTGGATCGTGCTGTCTTCCGCCTCGTCGGCGCCTTTGGGCGCCCTTTCGCCATGCGCCGCCAGACCCAAATCGTTGAACAAGACGATATAGAGCGTCCCGCTGCCTTCGGTGACGGGCAGGACCGTCAGGCGAATGAGCTGCGCGCCGCCATTGACCTGGACCGGGATGTTCTCGAGCGTCGTGGTCTCGCCGGTCTCGCGCGTGCGATGGAGCGCGGCGCGGAGGTCGAGCCGCAGGCCCCTGCGCGCCATGGTGACGAGATCGCGGTTGGGCGGACCCTCGGCCGGCTCGAGATATTTGCCGGTCCGGTTCGAGTAATAGACGACCTCGCCTTCCTTGTTCACCACGACATAGGCGGGCGCGAAATTCTCCGTCACGATGGTGGCGGCGCGGCGCAGCAAGGCCGCGAGCGCCGTGTTGGCGTCGTGCAAAACCAGCGCCGTCCCCTGCCGCAGCTCGGCATGGCCCGCGGCCGCCGTCGGGAAAGCGACGACCGAGCGCGAGACCAGATTCAGGCGCTCGAAGATGCGCCATTTCTTGTCGAGCGACGCGAATAGATCGGCATGGCGCGACACGTTCTCGGAGGTGCCGAGGAACAGAATCCCGTTGGCGCGCAGCGCATAGTGGAAGAGTGGGATGATCTGCGCCTGCAGATCGGTGTTGAGATAGATCAGCAGATTGCGGCAGGAGATGAGGTCGAGGCGCGAGAAGGGCGGATCGCGGATGAGGCTGTGCGCCGAGAAGACGCAGAGATCGCGCAGCTCCTTCACCACGTAATAGGTCGCCCCTTCGCGCACGAAGAAGCGGGTGACCCTTGCCGGCGGGATATCGCGCAAGAGGATCGCGGGATAGCGCGCATTCCGCGCGATCGCGAGCGCGTTCTCGTCGATGTCGCTGGCGAAGATCTGAATCTTGGGCGCGCCGCTGGTCAGCTTATCGGCGTATTCGCGCAGCAGGATCGCGAGCGAATAGGCTTCTTCCCCGGTGGCGCAACCCGGCACCCAAACGCGTACCGTATCGTCGGCGCCCTTCCCTTCGAAGAGGCGTGGAACGTATTTTTCCAGCGCGGCGAAAGCTTCGCGATCGCGGAAAAAATTGGTGACGCCGATGAGCAGATCGCGGAACAGCAGCGTCGCTTCGTTGCCGTCCTGCTGCAAGCGCTTGACGTAGTCGCCGAGCTGCGTGAGCTGCAGCACTTGCATGCGGCGCTGGACGCGGCGCAGGAAGGTGCGCTCCTTGTAGCGGCTGAAATCGTGTCCGACGCGCGCGCGGACCAGCGTAAAGATAAGGCGCAGCTCGGCCGCATCGCGGCCCGATTTCGTCTCCGGCGTCTCTTTCAGATGATCGCCGCTGCGCGCATAGGCAACCAGGCGCGGTCCCATGTCCTCGACGGGCAGCACCAGATCGACCAGCCCGGTCGCCGCGGCGGATTCCGGCATCTCCTTGAATTGCGCGTGGGTGCCGTTGCTGCCTTGCGCGAGGGTGAGACCGCCGGCCTCCTTGACGGCTCTGACGCCAAGCGTGCCATCGGAGCCGCTGCCCGAAAGAACGACCGCGACCGCGCGCGGCCCTTGATCGTCCGCGAGCGAACTGAAAAACGTGTCGAGCGGCAGCCTCTCGGCCGCGCTGCGGCGCTTGCGGATGCGGAGCTGACCATCGGCGATGGTCATGACCGCGTTCGGCGGAATGACGAAGACTTTATCAGGAGCGACACGGGTGCCGTCGCTTGCCTGGACGACCGGCATCGTGGTCCAGCGGCTGATGATCGAGGGCAGCAGGCTTTCGCGCCGCGGGTCGAGATGGGTC
>DATNGE010000272.1:0-9539 GCA_035606035.1 Allostellaceae bacterium | reverse complement strand
CGGCGTACACCGCGACGGCTCATAAATACTGGGCCGATGCATCCACCGATCTCGCTCGCGATGTCTCTGCGACGGCCTATGACAACGAGTTGCTGATCACCGGTATCGTCCCGAACCCGCAGATGAAGGAAACGGCCGAGCGGCTCGCGCGTCAGGTCCAAGGCGTGACGCGCATCTATAACGAGGTTCAGGTCGGGCTGCCGACGAATTTTGGCCAGGACGCGCGCGACAATTACGTCTCCAACGCGCTGCGCACCCAGCTGCTCGCCGACGCGCAAGTGCGCTCGTCGAATTACATCGTCCATACGCTCAACGGCATCGTCTACATCATGGGCTACGCGCGCAACGGCGCCGAGCGCGACCTCGTGCTCTCTTATGCGCGCAACCTTCCGAATGTCAGCCAGGTGAAGTCTTTCATCCGGGTCGGCAACGAAGCCGGCGCGCCGCCGTCGGCAGGGCCTTCGCGCAACGCGCCCAGCAGCGCGCCGCCGCCGCCCGAAGCGCCGCCCGTCGCCGCGCCGCGCGGCGGCTCGATCGAGGTCCAGCCGATTCAATGAGGCTCGACATCGCCATCCAGATGGACCCCATCGAGTCCGTCAACGTCCTCGCCGATTCGACCTTCGTCCTCGCGCTCGAGGCGCAAGCGCGCGGGCATCGCCTCTATCACTATCTGCCGCGGCAATTGAGCCTTGCCGATGGCCGCGTCACGGCGCAGGCGCGGCGCCTGCGCGTTTGGCGCGGACGCCAGAAGCATGCGGCGCTGGGGCCGATCGAAACGCTCGATCTCGCGCGCATGCATGTGATCCTGATGCGCCAGGATCCGCCTTTCGACATGGCATACATCACCGCGACGCATTTGCTCGAGCATGTTAGCCGCAAGGTGCTGGTGGTGAACGACCCGGCCGCGGTGCGCAACGCGCCGGAGAAGCTCTTCGCCACGCATTTCCCCGGGCTGATGCCGCCGACGCTGGTGTCCTCCGACCGCGGCGCGATCCTCGCGTTTCGCAAGAAGCACCGCGACATCATCCTGAAGCCGCTGTTCGGCAATGGCGGCGCCGGCGTGTTCCGCGTCACGCCGAAGGACGAGAATTTCAACGCGCTCCTCGAAAGCTTCGCCGCGCAATATCGCGAGCCGATCGTCGTGCAGCGCTATCTTCCCGCCGTGCGCAAGGGCGATAAACGCATCATCTTGATCGACGGCGAGCCGATGGGCGGCGTGCTGCGCGTGCCGGCGAAAGGCGAGGCGCGTGCCAATCTCCATGTCGGCGGCAAGGCGGTGAAAACGAAGCTGACGCGGCGCGAGCGCGACATCTGCGCCGCGATCGGACCGACCCTGAAGAGTCAAGGGCTGGTCTTCGTCGGCATCGATGTGATCGGCGACTATCTCACCGAGATCAATGTCACCTCGCCGACCGGCATCCAGGAGATTAACCGCCTCGACGGCGTCGCGCTCGAGAAAAACGTCTGGGACGCAATCGAGAAGCGGCTCGGCTGATCGCGCTCGACGCGCCGATCAAATGAGCGATCCCGTTCCGGAATAACAGCGCCTGCCGCGCTATCCGCTGGATTTCGCGGCCAGGACATGTGATAGACCCTTACATGAGCTGGTCCGGTAAAGGCGGCTACGAGCGGCGCGGCTATCACCACGGCAATCTGCGCGAGGCGTTGATCGATGCCGCGCTGATGCTGCTCGCCGAAAAAGGACCGGCGGGGTTCACCATCGCCGAGGCGGCGCGGCTTGCAGGGGTCAGTTCCGCAGCGCCCTACCGCCACTTCCGCGATGCCGAGGCGCTGCTCGCGGCCGTCGCGGAGCGCGGCTACGAGCGTTTCGCCGCCGCGTTGGCAAAGGCCTGGAATGACGGGCGGCCGGAGCCGCTGCGCGCTTTCGATGCGCTCGGGCAAGCCTATCTCGCCTTCGCGCGCCGCGAGCCCGCCCTCTATGCCGCGATGTTCGAGACGCATATCGCCTTCGATGCCGCGCCGTCGCTGCAGGCGGCAGCCGAGCGCGCGTTCGCGATCCTGCGCGGGGCGGTGGAGCGGCTTGTCGCGACTTTGCCCGAGGCGAAACGCCCGCCAGCGCTGATGATGGCGCTGCATATCTGGGCGCTGGCGCATGGCATCGCCTCGCTGTTCTGTCGCGCCGATGGCGCCAGGCGCAAGCTACCGATGGCGCCGGAGGAGCTGCTGGAGGCTGGCGTGCTCATCTACCTCCAGAGTCTCGGCCTCGCCGGCGGCACCGAAGCGCGGAAAACAAAATAGCGCTCGATTGGCCTTGACTCCCGGCCGTCACGGGATCATGTAAATGGCTCTTACATTCACAGGAAGGTCCGCCATGACCAGTGCCGCGCACGACGAGTCTTACGGCAATTCCCGCTGGCGCGATCGCCGCCACGGCCCCTGGGGCTGGGGCGGCTGGGGTTGCGGCTGGCAGCAGGCGAGTTGGAGCGGCCGCGATGGCGAGGGATCCTGGAGTGGGCAATCCTGGGGCCCGGCTTGGCGCGGCGGGCATCCGTTCTGGGGGCCGTTTTTCATCCCCAAACCCTTGCTCATCGTGGCGACGATCCTCGGCTTCATGTTTTGGTGGCCGATCGGCCTCGCGCTGCTCTTCGTGACGCTCTGCCGGCGGCACATGTTCTACGGCTATCGCCACTGGGGCGCATGGCAGGGGCCCGGGCCGGGCGCCGCATGGAAGAACTGGTTTGGTGGCGGCGGTGGCTCGTCGCCGTCGAGCGGCAATCGCGCCTTCGATGAATATCGCGCCGAGACTCTCCGTCGTCTCGAAGAGGAGCAGAAAGAATTCGCGGAGTTCTTGGAGCGGCTGCGCTTTGCCAAGGACAAATCCGAATTCGATCAGTTCATGGATGAGCGCCGCAACCGGCCGCCGGGCGCTCCGCCGGAGCCGCCCCCGCACCCAGCGAATTGAGTCGCCGCTTCTCGAAAGCAAAGTCCCTCGCCGTCTCCGGCGAGGGACTTTCGTTTAGCGCGGCGCTTTAGAGCCGTGACTGGCTGATGAGATGCGCCTTGATCGGCGCGTCTTCGTCATGGCAGCGCGCGGGGGTATCGCCGCCGGTCAACGTGCGCTGCCATGTCTCGGCACGGGTCAGGCGGTAGCTGCCGGCCTCGCGATAGAAAAACAGGTTCAGCACGCAATCGGCGGCGCGATATTGCCAACGCTCGGCCGGCGGCTCGTCACGCTGCAAGTCAGGTGGCCCAAGAATCGAGACCACATCGGCTGGCTTGAGCCCGGCGAGGTCGTTGATCGCAGTGGCGCGCGGCGAAGTCTGAGAAAGGGCAGCCGGCAACGCTGCGCCCACGATCGTCGTGGTCGCGGTTGCCGAGCCCGTGGACGAAGCGCAGCCGCTGACGGTGATCAGAATCGCGAACGCTGCCGCGATAGCGGCAGCCTTTCCTCTCAACTCCATCCCAAATCCCCTGAGCGGTCGCGCCGGCAAAATTTCCCCACCGCAGCGCGCCTCGCACTTGCCCACATTAATCACGCAATGCGCCCGTAAATAAAGCGATTTCGTGCGAGATCGCTTGCCTCGCGGCGGTCCGTCCCTATACTCGCCGCGCCTCATTCATCAGCCCGGAAAATCTTTTATGGCGACCCCAACCCTCGATGTCGTCGGCATCGGCAATGCTATCGTCGACGTACTGTCCCAAGCCGACGAGTCCTTCATCCAAAAGGAAAAGCTCGCCAAAGGCACGATGGCCCTGATCGACGAAGCGCGCGCGCACGACCTCTATGGAAAGATGGGTCCCGGCGTCGAAGCGTCGGGCGGCTCGGCCGCCAATACGATTGCCGGCATTGCCTCGCTCGGCGGCAAGGCCGCTTATATCGGCAAGGTGGCCGATGACACCCTCGGTAAGGTCTTCGCCCATGATTTGCGCGCCACCGGGGTCATCTACGACACGACGCCGCTGAAAGGCGGCCCGGCCACGGCGCGCTGCCTCATCCTCGTGACACCCGACGCGCAGCGCACGATGAACACTTTTCTCGGCGCGTCGGTCGAATTCCAGCCCGTCGACATCGACCGCGACCTCATCGCCTCCGGGCAGGTCACTTATCTCGAGGGCTATCTCTTCGACCGGCACACGGCGAAAGAGGCTTTCCGCCAGGCCGGCGAGATCGCCCACAAGGCGGGCCGGAAGGTCAGCCTGACTCTCTCCGATCCGTTCTGCGTCGACCGCCACCGCGCCGATTTCCGCGAGCTCATCCGCAATCAGGTCGACATCCTCTTCGCCAACGAGGCGGAGATTTGCTCCCTGTATGAGACGCAGGATTTCGAGAAGGCCGCCGCCGCGGTGCGCGGCGAGGCCGAGATCGCGGTGCTGACGCGCAGCGAGAAGGGCGCCGAGGTCGTCACCGCCAAGGATCGCGTCAAGGTGCCGGCGGCGCCGGTCGCGAAGGTGGTCGATACCACCGGCGCCGGCGATCTTTTCGCCTCGGGCTTCCTCTACGGCTTCACCCGCGGCCGCGACATGGCGCATTGCGCCAGGCTCGGGGCGCTCTGCGCCGCCGAGATCATCTCGCATTTCGGCGCGCGGCCTGAGGCAAAGCTCGCGGAGCTTGCGGCGAAGGCGGGGCTCGCCTAGCTAAAGCACGCATGGACATCCGTAACATCGCCATCATCGCGCATGTCGATCATGGCAAGACCACGCTCGTCGATCAGCTTCTGCGGCAGAGCGGCGCCTTCCGCGCCAATCAGCAGGTGATGGAGCGCGCGCTCGATTCGAACGATCTCGAGCGCGAGCGCGGCATCACGATCCTCGCCAAATGCACCTCGGTGCTATGGCACGACACGCGCATCAACATCGTCGACACGCCCGGCCACGCCGATTTCGGCGGCGAGGTCGAGCGCATCCTCAGCATGGTCGACGGCGTGCTGGTGCTGGTCGATGCCGCCGAAGGGCCGATGCCGCAGACGAAATTCGTGGTTGGCAAGGCTTTGCGGCAAGGCTTGAGACCGATCGTCGTGATCAACAAGATCGACCGCAGCGATGCGCGGCCGGTCGAAGTCCATAACGAGATCTTCGATCTCTTCGCGGCGCTCGATGCGAGCGACGAGCAGCTCGATTTCCCGACACTCTATGCGTCCGGCCGCTCCGGCTGGGCGGTCGCCGATCTCGCGGACGAGCGCAAGGATCTGGTGCCGCTCTTCGAGCTCATCATCAAGCACGTGCGCCCGCCCGAAGCCGATCTCGACGCGCCATTCGCGATGCTGGCGACGACGTTGGAGAACGATTCCTATCTCGGCCGCGTGCTGACCGGCCGCATCCATAGCGGCGTCGCCAAGATCAACATGCCGGTGAAGTCCTTATCGCGCGACGGCACGGTGATCGAAACCTCGCGGCTGACGAAGCTCTTGGCGTTCCGCGGCCTCGAGCGCCGGCCGATCGAGGAGGCCGAGGCGGGCGACATCATCGCCATCGCCGGGCTTGCCGAGACCACCGTCGCCGACACGATCTGCACCCCCGAGGTCGAGACGGCGCTGCCCGCGACCCCGGTCGATCCGCCGACTCTCGCGATGACCTTCGCGGTCAACGATTCGCCGCTCGCCGGGCGCGAGGGCAGCAAGGTCACCTCGCGCATGATCGTCGAGCGGCTGAAACGCGAGGCCGAAGGCAATGTCGCGATCCGCATCCAGGAAAGCGAGGAGCGCGACGCGGTCGAGGTCGCCGGGCGCGGCGAGCTCCAGCTCGGCGTGCTGATCGAGACGATGCGCCGCGAAGGTTTCGAGCTCGCGATCTCGCGCCCCCGCGTCCTCTTCAAGCCCGATCCCAACACGGGCGAGCGGCTGGAGCCCATCGAGGAAGTGGTGATCGATCTCGACGAGCCGTTCTCCGGCATCGTCGTCGAGGAGATGTCGCTCCGCAAAGGCGAGATGCGCGAGATGCGGCCGACCGGCGGCGGCAAGCTGCGCCTCGTCTTCCACGCGCCGACGCGCGGCCTCATCGGCTACCTTGGCAAGTTCCTGACCGATACGCGCGGCACGGGCGTGATGAGCCGCATCTATCACGGCTATGCGCCATGGCGCGGCCCGGTCGAAGGCCGGCGCAACGGCGTGCTGGTCTCGACCGCAAGCGGCACGGCCGTCGCTTATGCCTTGTGGAATCTCGAAGAGCGGGGGCCGATGTTCATCACGCCTGGCACGCCGGTCTATGAGGGCATGATCGTTGGTGCGCATACCCGCGGCAACGATATCGACGTCAATCCGTGCAAGACCAAGCAGCTCACCAATATCCGCACCAAGGCGGCCGATGAGGCGATCCGGCTGACGCCGCCGATCATCATGACGCTGGAGCAGGCGATCGCCTACATCGCCGATGACGAGCTCTGCGAGGTGACGCCGAAATCGATCCGCTTGCGGAAGCGCTATCTCGATCCCAACGAGCGCAAGCGCGAAAGCCGCAAGGCCGAGACCGCGGGCTAGGGTCGTCTCACGCTTATGCTAGGATGCGGCCAGCAAGGGAGGGCCGCATGGCTGAGCCGATCTGGAACAAATTCCTCACCGAGCGCGACAAGGTGTTTCACGAAGCGCGCAATCACGCCGCGCGCCAAGGCTTCGGCAAGCGCCCGGCGCTGCTCATCATCGACGTCAACTATGCGTTCTGCGGCGACAAGCGCGAGCCGATCATGGAATCGGTCAAGCGCTGGCCGACCTCGTGCGGCGAGGACGCCTGGGACGCGCTGCCGGTGCTGGCGCGCGTCATCGAGACGGCGCGCGCGCAAGGCGTGCCGGTGGTCTACACCACCGGCATCAGCCGCGAGGACAAATGGGACATGGGCAGCTGGCGCTTCAAGAATGCGCGCTCGGGCGAGGCGCCGGCGGCGCGGCAGAGCAATCACGATGGCAACGAGATCATGCCGCAGATCGCGCCCGGCCCGCGCGACATCGTCGTGCCGAAGCAGAAGCCGTCAGGTTTTCACGGCACGAATCTCTTGAGCTATCTGACGATGCTCGGCTGCGACAGCGTGATCGTCGCCGGCACCACGACCAGCGGTTGCGTGCGTGCGACGGTGCTCGACGGCTTCAGCTACAATTTCCGCGCCGCGGTGATCGAAGACGGCTGCTTCGACCGGGCGCAGGCGAGCCACGCCCTCAATCTTTTCGACATGCAGGCGAAATACGCCGATGTCGTGAGCAGCGAGGAAGTGATCGCCTTCCTCAGTTCGCTGCCGGCGCAGCAATACGATCTGCCGCCGGGCCCGCGATAGAGCCGTGCCGATTTTCCGATTCGCGATGGGTTGAAGAAGTGGTGGCGGCGCGCTCGCGCGCGCCGCCGGCCCATCCCCCCAAGCGTCGCTGCCTGTGGCAACGTGCGCCGGCATGGGCCAACTCCTCTTCACTTCGGCGCTCAATTAACCGTGTTCACGCGCGCGGCGCCTTGATCTGGCTCAAATCGGCGACAGAATTTCCCCTCTTCCGTGCCTTCTCCCGATGGACGCGCTCGGCTAAGGTCGACAGCGTCATTCGTTGGTTATCGATAGGTCGCGTCATGTCCAAATCTGTCCGGTTTCTCGCCCTCGCGGCCTGTCTCCTCATCGGCTTCATCGCTCCGGCACTGGCCGCCGATCTCGAGAACACGCTCTATCTCGACGTGCCCAAGGGCCGCGTCGTGATCGAGTTGCGCCCCGATCTGGCGCCCGCCACCGTCGCGCGCGTCAAGGAGCTCGCGCGCGCGCATTTCTACGACGGGCTCAACTTTCATCGCGTAATCGACGGCTTCATGGCCCAGACCGGCGACCCGAAGGGCAACGGCACCGGCGGCTCGGGCAAGAACCTGAAGGCCGAGTTCAGCGATGCCCGGTTCGTGCGCGGCACGGTCGGCATGGCGCGGGCGCAAGACCCCAACAGCGCCGACAGCCAATTCTTCATCTGCTTCGCGCCGGCGCCGGCCCTCAACGGCAAATACACCGTCTTCGGCCAGGTCACCGCCGGCATGGAATATATCGACGCGATCAAGAAGGGCGATCCGGACCGGAACGGCGTGGTCAGCGATCCCGATAAGATCGTCCGCATGCAAGTCGCCGCCGATGCCGACAAGGCGGGGCACTGAACGCAACCGAAAACCATTGGAGGTGCTCGATGGCCGATCTCGAAAACACGCTCTATCTCGATGCGCCCAAAGGCCGCGTCACGATCGAATTGCGTCCCGACCTCGCGCCCAATCATGTCGCGCGCATCAAGGAGCTGACCCGCGCCGGCTTCTATAACGGGCTGAAGTTTCATCGCGTCATCGAGGGCTTCATGGCCCAGACCGGCGATCCGCGCGGCGACGGCACCGGCGGCTCGGGCAAGAAGCTCAAGGCCGAGTTCAACGCGGCGAATTTCCGGCGCGGCACGGTCGGCATGGCGCGCGCCAACGATCCCGACAGCGGCGACAGCCAGTTCTTCATCTGTTTCGAGCCAGCGCCCTTTCTCGACGGGAAATACACGATTTGGGGTCAGGTGACGTCGGGCATGGAAGCGATCGACGCGATCAAGCGCGGCCAGGGCCAGAGCGGCATGGTCAGCAATCCCGACCAGATCGTCCGCCTGCAGGTCGCCGCCGACGCCGACAAGGCGGGCAACTAAACTGCGCGCGAGCCCCCTCACCCCAACTCTCTCCCCGGCGGGGAGACGGAGGGGCTCGTCGCGTCAGCGATGGGAAGGTGTGGGGGAATTTCCCGCATGAACGGGTGGCTTTCCTCGCTTCGCGTCTACCGCGATCCGCGCATTATCGCGATCATGCTGATGGGTTTTGCCAGCGGTCTGCCGCTGGCCCTCACCGGCGCGACCTTGGCGATCTGGCTGAAAGAATCCGCCATCACCCTGACGGCCATCGGCCTCTTCGCGCCGGTCGGGATTTCCTACAATCTCAAATTCCTTTGGGCGCCGGCGATGGATCGCGTGCGCCTGCCGTTCCTGACCGCGCGTTTCGGCCGCCGCCGCGGCTGGGCGCTGCTGATCCAGTTCCTCTTGGCCCTGGCGATCCTGGCGCTCGGACTTTCCGATCCGGCGACGAGTCTCACGCGCGTCGCGATTTGCGCGCTCATCGTCGCGTTCCTTTCGGCGAGTCAGGACATCGTCATCGATGCTTACCGCGTCGAGTTGCTCGATAAGGACGAACAGGGCGCGGGCGCGGCGGCGACGCAGATCGGCTACCGCGTCGGCATGCTCGCCTCGGGCGCCGGCGCCCTTTATCTCGCGCAATATTTCAGCTGGACCGCCGCTTACGGCGTGATGGCGGTGCTGGTCCTCTTGAGCATGATCGTCATCATCGCGACGCGCGAGCCGCACGCCCCACCCGTGGTGCGCGGCGCCTGGCTCGTGACCACGGTCGTCGCGCCCTTCGCCGATTTCGCCAAGCGCCGCTTCTGGCTGCTGATCCTCATTTTCGTCGTGCTCTATAAATTCGGCGACGCGCTCGCCGGCGTGATGTCGGGGCCGTTTTATATCGAGCTCGGCTTCGAGAAGAGCGAGATCGCCAGCATCACCAAGGTCTTCGGCGTCATCGCCAGCATCGTCGGCGTGTCGCTCGGCGGCGTCGCGGTC